>NZ_CM183454.1:1036107-1381477 GCF_059512505.1 Candidatus Pelagibacter sp. uisw_098 | reverse complement strand
AAATTTGTAGGAATAGAGTTAGTTAGAAGGAAAAAAGAAATTATACAATAAAAAAGTTTGTATATTCTAAAATAAATAAAATCTGTAGGTGAATTATTTTTAACGAGAACAATTACTTTTATAAAGTAATCTGTTTTTATTCTTAAAAAATTTTTGTAACAGTGTCAGTTATTTACACGCTTAAATTTTTAAAATTTAAAATCTGTGAGTGCATGATTTACAAAATATAAACTTTACTAAATCAAGATATGGTATTGCTTTTTAAAAAAAAATCTTATTTAGTATAAGTACTTTTAGTTGAAATTTCGAAGCAACCGTGGGTAGTTTTTATAATGCTGAGATTTTTTTTGTTATTCGTGAAACATTTCGTGAAGCGTTAGCTTTCTTAATAATTCCAGTCTTTGCAACTTTCATTAATTCAGAGTTCAACTTTGGCAAGAATTTTAAAGCTTCTTCTTTTTTCTTTTCTTCAAGAAGAAGGTTCATTTTTTTTATAGCATTCCTGTATTTACTCTTACGAGCCTTATTAACTAGTGTTTGAGTAGCAATTTTTCTAATTCTTTTAATTGCCGATTTTGTATTTGCCATAAGCGCAGTGGTATAGCTCGAGAATTTATACTGGTCAATAGAATAATTGCTTATTTTTGGCAGGTATTACAAAAAAAAGTGGATCTATTGGATATAAATATTTTCTTTATTTTTCCAGTACATTTATTTCTTACACAATTTAGATTTTCTCTTTGATAAACTTTAAATTCTTTTTGAAAATTACCGGTTTCCCCAGAGGTATTCTTAAAATCACGAATACTTGAGCCACCTTTTTTAATGGCTTTATTAAGCACATTTTTTGAAAAAATAATAATTTTTTTACACTCTTCTTTCGATAATTTCATTGCATAAGTTGTTGGATTAATTTTACTTAGAAATAAAATTTCACTTGCATAAATATTACCTATACCGGATACAAATTTTTGATCTATTAGAAAACTTTTTATGTTCTTTTTTTTATTAAAAAAATATTTTAGCAGATATTTTAAATTAAAATTTTTAAAAAATGGCTCTGGTCCTAAGTGACTAAATCTATTTATTAGCTCTTGCTTATTACCTATAAATTTAAAAAAACCAAACCTTCTAGGGTCATTGTAAATAACTTTTAAATCTTTGAATTGTATTTCAACATGATTATGTTTTTTTGGAAAGTTTGGAGAATTGTAAAAACTAGCATTGGTAAATTTATTCAAGTTATTTTTTTTAATTAAATGAATAGTTCCTGACATTCCTAAATGAATTAAACAAAATGAACTGTCAGAAAAATTTAAGATTAAATATTTAGAAAACCTAGTAACTTTCTTAACAATTTTGTTTTTTAATAATTCTTCAAATTTTTGGGGAATTTTAAACCTTAAATTTCTGTTTTTAATTATTACTTTCTTGATTTTTTTTTGTTCTATTTTTTTAGCTAGCGATTGTTTAACTATTTCTACTTCTGGTAATTCTGGCATTTGACGTTATATTATCAGTAAATAATAAATTTAACATGCAACAATATCTCCAAAATAAAAAAGGACTTGTTCAAGATGTCTTTGATAATGTTTATGATAAATATGATTTAATGAATGACTTCATGTCTCTTGGTGTTCATAGGATTTGGAAAAGAGATTTAATAAGTTGGATGAATCCCTCGAGAAATAAAATTTTAATTGATGTTGCCTGTGGCACTGGTGATCTAGGTAAACTTTTTTTAGATTTAACTAATAAAGATGGTAAAATTTTTTGTGTAGACCCTAATAAAGGAATGGTTAGTAAAGGTAAAACCAAGTTGGCTAATTATAAAAATATTAACTGGGTGATTGCTCCAGCTGAAAAGTTACCTATTATAGATAATTCTTGTGATTATTACACAATTAGCTTTGGCTTACGTAATACTAAGAATCTTAATAAAGCGCTATCAGAGGCTTATCGTGTTTTAAAACCAGGTGGTCGTTACTTATGTTTAGAATTTTCGAAAATTCAAAACTCAAATCTAGATTTTATTTATAAAAATTATTCAAAACTTATCCCTTTAATTGGAAAAGCAGTTGCAGGTAAAAAAGAACCCTATGAATATTTAGTCAAAAGTATTGAAGAATTTATTAATCAAGAAGAGTTAATTGATCTAATGAAAAAAAATAAATTTGAAAATTGCAGTTACAGAAACTTATCTGGTGGAATTGTAGCGATTCACTCTGGTTGGAAGATATAATGATTAAAAAACTATTAACATTATTTAAATTAGGAAGAAAGTTAGCTAAATCTGACATCTTAAACGTTGTTTCTAAATTTAAAAAACCTCCTCTAGCTATTAAAATTATATTTCAAATACTATCGTTTTCTCTTTCTAATTCCAAAAAAATTAACTTAGATACCACTGAGGGTGAAAGACTCTCTAAATCGTTACAGTCAATGGGAACAACATTTATTAAATTGGGACAATTTTTAGTTACGAGACCAGATATAATTGGTGACGAATTAGCTAAACAGTTAGAGGGCTTACAAGATAGGCTTCCTGCTTTTTCTCTATCTGAAGCAAAGGCAATCATTAAAAAAGATTTAGGAGAAGAAACTTTCAACACAATAATTGATTTAAGCGAGCCAGTAGCTGCGGCTTCAATAGCTCAAGTTCATAAAGCTAAAATAAATGACAATGGCACAATAAAAGATGTAGCTATTAAAATCTTAAGGCCTGATATTAAAAAAATATTTAATGAAGAAATAGATGCACTGATGCTTTTTGCTTTTTTTATTGAATCGTTTATTAAAAAAACCAAAAGATTAAAATTAATTGAAGTTGTTTTTTTACTTAAAGAGATAACCAATCTAGAAATGGACTTAAGGTTCGAAGCTGCTGCTGCAAACGAATATGCAGAAAATACAAAGAATGATGCAGGTTTTAGAGTCCCTGTTATCTATTGGAATTTTACAAGTGAAAATGTAATGACACTTGATTGGGTAGATGGCGTTTCTATTCGGGAAACTGAAAATTTACAAAAAAGAAATATTGATACTAAAAGAATTGCCTCTGATATTATTCAACATTTTCTAAGACACGCTGTTAGAGATGGGTTTTTTCATGCAGATATGCATCAAGGAAATATATTTATTGATAATAATGCACAAATCGTACCAATAGATTTTGGTATTATGGGCAGACTGGACAACCTCAGCAAAAGGTTTTTAGCAGAGATTTTATTTGGTTTTATTCAGAGAGATTATAAAAAAGTTGCCGAAGTACACTTGGTTGCTGGCCTTGTGCCTAAAGATGTGCCAGTTGATGATCTCGCTCAAGCATTACGCTCAATTGGTGAGCCAATTTTTGGTCAATCTGTTAAAGATATTTCCGGTGGAAAATTATTAAAACAACTCTTTGATGTTACTGAAAAATTTAATATGCAAACCCAGCCTCAATTATTAATGTTACAAAAAACCATGGTTGTTGTTGAGGGAGTTGCCAGAAAGCTTAATCCTAATACTAATATATGGGAAACATCAAAGCCAGTTTTAGAAAATTGGTTAAGAGAAACTAAAGACCCTATTAATACTTTAAATGAAGGCTTAAAAAGTACTACTGAAGTAATTAAGAGATTGCCTGATTTTCCAGAGATTATGGATAAAGCTAATCAAGCACTTACATTTTTAGCAAGTGGACAAATACCTCATAATTCAAACTCCTATACAGCTTTAAATGAAAAAAGATCTGAAATGATTACGTTTAGAAACCAGTCTATTGTTGGTTTATTATTGCTTGTAATCTTTGGCCTATTAGTATTTTAATTTGCCCGATGAATAATTTATCCCAGAAAAAAATACTTTTAATAATATGTGGAGGTATATCTGCATACAAGAGTTTAGAGCTAATTAGATTATTAAAAAAACAAGATGTAGAAGTTAAAACTATACTTACTAACAGCGCCAAGAAATTTGTAACACCCTTATCAGTGGCCTCACTTTCTCAAGGAAAAGTTTATGATGATTTATTCAATGCTGAAAATGAAGCTGAAATGGACCATATATCACTCTCTAGATGGGCAGATGTAATACTTGTTGTTCCTGCTACCGCAAATACTATTTCCAAATTAAGCACTGGATCTTCAGATGATTTAGCCTCAACAGTAATTCTTGCATCTGACAAGGATGTTTTTTTGACACCCGCTATGAATGTTAGGATGTGGGAGCATCCTTCAACTAAACAAAACCTCAATAAATTAAAATCTTATGGGTATAAAATAATTGGCCCTGAAATTGGAGGTATGGCTTGTGGAGAATTTGGTGAAGGAAAAATGACTGAAGCAAAAGATATTTTTAGAACAATTGAGACATACTTTGGTGAATTAGATAAAAATCAAAAATTAAAAGCTCTAGTAACTGCAGGACCAACTAATGAGTATATTGATCCTGTTAGATTTATAACAAATAAATCTTCTGGAAAGCAAGGATATGCTTTGGCGAAATCCCTGGCAAAAAGAGGATTTCAAACAACTCTAATTTCTGGACCTACGAACCTACAAATAGATAGTAATATAAATTTAATTAAAGTTGAAACAGCAGATGAAATGTTTAAAGCAACACAAGAAAATTTACCTGCCGATGTAGCAATTTTTTCTGCCGCCGTTGCTGACTTTAAAATAAAAGAGAGAAAAAATGAAAAGATGAAGAAACAAGAATATTTAAATTTAGAGCTTGAAAAAAATATTGATATTTTAAACTATGTATCAAAACATAACTCTCTTAGGCCAAAATTAGTTATTGGATTTGCAGCTGAGACAAATAACATTCAAGAGAATGCTCAAAAAAAACTAGTTGAAAAAAACTGTGATTGGATAATAGCAAATGATGTATCTAATAATTCTATTGGATTTGATTCTGATTTTAATGAAGTTTCAATTTTTTATAAAGACAAAGAAATAAAAAATGAAAAACTTGTTATGAAAAAAAAATCTGAGATCTCAGAAGAAATAACAGATAGAGTTATTAAACAGTTAAACTAAAATTTAATGGCAAGAGTATTGATCAAAAAATTAAACCCCGACGTAGAACTTCCAGTTTACAAAACAAGTGGTGCTTCTGGTATGGACTTAATGGCCTTTGTAGAAGAGCCAATTAAAATATCTCCCAATAGCTCATATTTAGTACCTACAGGGCTTTCTATGGCATTTTCAGAGGATTATGAGGTACAAATTCGTCCTCGTTCAGGTCTTGCTGCAAAAAAAGGTATAACTGTTTTAAATACTCCAGGAACTATTGACAGTGATTACAGGGGTGAGATTAAAATTATCCTCTTTAATCACGGAAAAGAAGATTTTATAATTAATAACAAGGATAGAGTGGCACAGATGATCTTAACACCGATTATTAAAATGGAATTAGAAGAAACAGATAATTTACTAGATACTTTAAGGGGTGAAGGTGGATTTGGTTCAACTGGTAAATGAAAAGCCAACTGAATAAAAAAATAATTGAGAGATTTTCAAGACAAATAGTGCTTAAAGATATTGGCATTTTAGGTCAAAAAAAAATTCTATATTCTAAAGTTTTAATTGTTGGAGCTGGTGGTCTTGGATCTCCAGTTGCAGAATTTCTTTCAAGGGCTGGAATTGGATCACTAGGAATTATTGATGATGATAAGGTAAGTCTTTCTAATTTACACAGACAAAGTCTTTATAGCACTTCTGATATTGGAAAATATAAAGTCAAAATAGCAAAAGATAAAATTAAAAAGATAAATCCCAATACAAAAGTCACAATTTATAAAATTAGATTAAGTAATAAAAACTTTAAGAAAATTATTAATAATTATGATTATATAGTTGATGGATCAGATAATTTTAAGACAAAATTTTTATTAAATGATTTTTGTTTAAAATTTAAAAAAACCCTTGTAACTGGAGCAATTAGCAAGTTTGATGGACATGTATTCACTTTTAGTTTTAAAAATAAAAAAGTTCCTTGTTTAAGGTGTTTTTTTCAAGAATCTAATATTTCAGATGATTTATTAAACTGTGAGTCTGAGGGTGTTATTGGAACTGTTGCGGGAATTGTGGGTACTATCCAGGCAAATGAAGTATTAAAAAAAATACTAAATATTGGAACAGGACTTGATGGATACATTTTTATTCTAGATTTACTTCATTTAAAATTTAGAAAAGTTAAATTAAAAAAAAGAAAAAATTGTTTTTGTAAATGACAAAAAAAGTAACTATTTGGTTTTTATGTCTATCAATTTTAGGAATGCAGTTATTAAATGCTGAAGAAAAATTTCTATCTTTAAAAAAAAATAAGACAAATGTTAGGTATGGGCCTGGTCTAGATTATCCAATTAAATATATTTATAGAAAAGTTAACTTGCCTGTAAAGCAAATAGATAAAAAAGAAAACTGGAGAAGAGTTATATTTTTAGATAACAATAGTGGCTGGATACACTGGAGTCAGCTAAAACCATCAAACTCTATCATCACCATAAAAGAAAAGATTTTATTTAAAAAACCTTCTAATTTTTCTGAACCTCTCGCAAAATTAGAAAAAGGAAGATTGCTAGTCATCATGAAATGTAAAGATGACTGGTGCAATATAATAACCAATGATTACAAAGGTTGGATTAAAAATAGAAATGTTTGGGGGTCTACTAAATAAAATCAGCTGATAATGATTTAACGTTATCTTCAGTTAATTTTGTAGTGTGTGCATATTCTTTATGATCTATTCCTAGTTCGATATTTATATTGCCTGATTTAATTTTACTAATCTGATCATCATTAAATTTAAAATGAATAAATTGTACCGAAGAAGCTTTTCCTTCTGCCGATGTTCTATCCACATCTGTTTCTGGTACTGCTTTTACCTCTTCATTGTCAATTTTCATAAATATTTTTTCTTCTATTCCACCAACTTTTCCTAAAAATGCACCTCTAGAAAGAGGATTGTCAATTTCAAACATTAACGTTGCAATAAGCTCTTTACCATTTGGAACTAGGGGGTTGTAAGCTATTAATTCATCTTTTAATTGTTCGTCACCACCTTTTTCAATATGTAGCATTTCTTGAACTTGTGCCAGCATAGTTTCAAAACTTTCAAAATAAAAAGTTGCATAAGGCCCAAGTGCTATTCTTCTATTTTTTTTAAATTCAATAAGATCTTTTCTAATTTGTTTCCTGTTTTTTGTATAAATATCCGCAGGAATTAAATCTTTTTTTTCAATCTGTCTTTCTTCTTTGCTCATAATTACAACCTATAACTTTTTGCCATTAATTCGATGGGGTGTAGTGCCTCATCGTTGGCTATGTTTGTATCTGTTTCCAATTGTTTTAAATGTTTACCTGCTAAAGGACAATCAGAAGCCATATATTTATTATTTTTATTTTTAATCTGTCTCGCTGTTGGTGTTCCAACTTTTACAGCTAGATTATGAGTTTCTTTCATAACTCCAAAAGTTCCACCGTGACCAGCACATCTTTCAACAACATCCATTTTAATATTGGGAATAAATCTCAACATATCTCTAGATTTAATACCCATGTTCTGAGCTCTAGCATGACAAGCATTGTGAACTGTCACCCCACCATCAATTTCTTGCAAACCTTCTGCCAAGCCTTCATTTTGTGCTATATCAACGATATATTCGTCTATATCGCTAGTATTTTTTGAAAGTCTTTTAATATTTTCATCATTTGGCAATAATAATGGCCATTCAAATTTTAACATCAGACCACAGCTCGCCGTTAGTGTAATAACTTCATAACCTTTATCTACCCATTCCAATAAATCTTTGGATACTTTCTTGGCTTGTTCAACAACTTTTGGAAGATCTGCTTGTTCAAGGTAAGGCATTCCGCAACATCCTGGGTAAGCTTCTTGAACTTCAACTCCATTTTTCTTTAAAACTTTTAAAGCTGCAACACCTGTATCTTTTTTATTAAAATTAACAAAGCATGTTGAATAAATTACAACCTTTCTATCTTTAGATGGGGCTTCACTATTTGTTAGAATATTATTTTTTTTAAAATAATTTGTAAATGTTTCTGAATTATAAGTTGGAAGCTTTACTCTCATATCAATTCCAGCAACTAATTCTAATATTTTTCTAAAGAATGTATTTTTAATGTTTGATGCCCAGTTTATTAGTGATGATAAAGCAACACCAATTTTTGCATTCCTATCAATTTGAGCTAATAGTGCTGGTACGATAGGTAATTTGTTTAATTTTTTTTGAGCTGTTCTATATCTCAACATTAAATGAGGAAAATCTAAATCAAAATCATGTGGTGGGACATACGGACACTTAGTCATAAAACACATGTCGCATAATGTGCAGGCATCTACCACAGGTTCAAATTGTTCACTTTTTAAACTTTCTACATCCTCATTTTCTGACTCATCTATCATGTCAAATAATTTTGGGAATGAGTCGCATAAATTAAAACATCTTCTACATCCATGACAGATATCAAAAGCTCTTCTCATTTCGTCATCTAATTTTTTTGGATCTAGAAAATCAGGATGTTCAAAATTTATCGGATGTCTTATAGGTGCTTCTGTACCGCCTTCTTTACTCATATTTAATATTTTGGGATTTAATGGTGGGGAAGAGCCCCACCATAAATTAAGTCTTATTTACGCAATAGATTCTAATGTTTTTTGGAATTTACCTGCATGTGATTTTTCAGCCTTTGCTAAAGTTTCAAACCAATCAGCAATTTCTGAAAAGCCTTCTTCTCTAGCTGTTTTTGCCATACCCGGGTACATGTCTGTATATTCATGTGTTTCACCTTGCACCGCTGAAGCTAAATTATCTTTAGTTTCTCCAATCGGTAGTCCTGTAGCTGGATCACCAACTTCTTCAAGATACTCAAGGTGTCCGTGTGCATGACCTGTTTCTCCTTCTGCTGTAGATCTAAATACAGATGCTACATCGTTATAACCTTCGATATCTGCTTTCTGAGCGAAATATAAATAACGTCTATTTGCTTGGCTTTCACCTGCAAATGCATCTTTTAAGTTTTCTTCTGTTTTACTTCCTTTTAATGACATATTTTTCTCCTTAATTATTATAGTTTACATATAATCATTCTAAACTGTAAGTCAACAGTTTAGAATTATTTTAATGTAAATATTAAACTATTGAAATTATTGAATTATTTTTGATTTTGATTATCAGTTGCAACTTTAACTAATACTTCCACTGATTTTATTTTTTTTCCAGTAATATTTTGTTTAATATTTACCGAATCAATATCATCACTGCTACAATCAATTAATTCATTGGTATCTTCATCAAAAAAATGGTGATGCTCTGTAATATTTGTATCAAAATAACTTTTATCACTATTGATTGAAATTTCTTTTAAATAGCCTTTTTTCTTAAAAGCGTGAATTGTGTTATAAACTGTGGCTAAAGAAATTTTTTCACTTAATTTTTCTTCTATAATTTTAGTTAAATCATTTATTGTAAAATGGAAGGTTTTTTCAGGTAAAAAAAGCACTTCACAGATTTTTAATCTCTGTCTAGTTGGTCTTAAACCAGATTGTCTTAGTTTTTCTGTATATATGTTTAAATTAGTCATTATTGTTTATAATAGTTCTAAACTATTTCTATATTATAATCCGAATAAATCAAGTATTAAAGGTGCTTAAATTTATGAAAAAAAACTCATTCACATACGATGAGCTAATAAGTTGCGGAAATGGCGATCTTTTTGGCCCGGGTAATGCAAAATTACCCCTTCCACCAATGCTGATGTTTGATAGAATAACAGAAATCAGTGATGCTGGTGGGGCTTTTAATAAAGGTATTATAAAGGCTGAGCTAGATATCAAAGATGACCTTTGGTTCTTTGATTGTCATTTTAAGGGAGATCCAGTTATGCCTGGATGTCTTGGTTTGGATGCAATGTGGCAACTAGTTGGGTTTTATCTAGGTTGGCTTGGTAATCCTGGAAAGGGAAGAGCTTTAGGAGTGAGTACAGTTAAGTTTACAGGCGAGATTTTAAAAAGTGTTAAAAAAGCAACCTATGTAATTGATATGAAAAAAATTATGTCACCTGGTGGAACTTCCGTTGGCCTTGCAAATGGCTTATTGTTTGCAGATGATAAAAAAATATATTCAGCAGAAAATTTAAAAGTGGGTTTATTTAAATAATGAGAAGAGTAGTAGTTACAGGTTTGGGTGTTGTTTCTTGTTTAGGAAATAATCAAGAAGAAGTTTATCAGTCTCTTTTAAATTCAAAATCAGGAATATCTTTTTGTGAAGAATACAAAGAGCATAATTTAAGAAGCCATATTCATGGTAAACCAAATATTAAACTTGAAGACCACATCGATCGAAAAATAATTAGATTTATGGGTTCAGGTTCTGCTTACAATTATATTGCCATGAAAGAAGCTATTAAGGATTCGGGATTAGAGGATAAAGATATAAGTAATTTTAAAACTGGAATCGTTATGGGTTCTGGAGGTCCTTCAATAGAGAATGTTGTTTTATCGGTTGATAAGACTAGAGCTAAGACACCAAAATTAATGGGGCCATTTATTGTTCCAAGAACTATGGCTAGTACATCTTCAGCAACTCTTGCTGTACCTTTTAAAATCAAAGGAGTTAATTATACGATGAGTTCCGCATGTGCAACTAGCGGACACTGCATCGGTCATGCAAGTGAATTAATTCAAATGGGTAAACAAGATGTTGTATTTGCAGGCGGCAGTGAAGAATTACACTGGGCTATGACTGCAATGTTTGATGCGATGACTGCTTTGTCTTCTAAATACAATGATGCACCTGAAACCGCTTCTAGAGCTTATGATAAAACTAGAGATGGCTTTGTAATAGCAGGTGGTGGTGGAGTTTTAGTGCTTGAGGAGTACGAACATGCAAAAGCTAGAGGAGCAAACATATATGCTGAATTAACAGGCTATGGCGCGACTTCTGACGGGTACGATATGGTAGCCCCATCAGGTGAAGGCGCTGTTAGATGTATGAAGATGGCTTTAGCGACAGCTAAAAATAAAATGGACTACTTAAACACTCATGGAACATCAACTCCAGTTGGAGATATAACAGAGCTTAGAGGTGTTGGAGAAGCATTTGGTGCTGAGGTACCAAAAATTAGTTCTACTAAATCTCTTTCTGGTCACCCACTAGGTGCTGCTTCGGTTCATGAAGCAATTTATAGTTTAATCATGATGAAAAATAGTTTCATTACTGCATCAGCTAACATTAATGACATGGATGATGAAGCTAAAAAATTTCCAATCGTAACTAAGACTGAAACAGGTGTTAAATTAAACTCTGTAATGTCTAACAGCTTTGGTTTTGGTGGAACAAATGCAACTTTAATTTTTGAAAAGGTTTAAATGAGTTTAATGAAAGGTAAAAGAGGATTGATCATGGGAGTTGCCAATGAAAGATCTATCGCTTGGGGCATTTCACAAAAATTAGCAGAAGCTGGAGCAGAACTTGCATTCACTTATCTTGGTGATGCACTAAAGAAAAGAGTTATTCCTTTAGCTGAAAAATTAAATTCAAAAGCTACTTTTAGTTGTGATGTTGAAAACAAAGAAGAAGTTATAAAACTTTTTGATGATATTAAATCACAATGGGGGCAAATAGATTTTGTTGTTCATGCAGTTGCATTTTCAGATAAATCAGAATTATCAGGTGAATATTTAAACACAACTAGAGAAAATTTTTTAAGAAGCATGTTAATCTCATGTTTTTCATTTACCGAAGTTGCAAAAGAAGCATCTAAAATAATGAAAGAGGGTGGAAGTTTATTAACTTTAACTTATGAATCTACTAAGGCTATTCCAAATTATAATGTGATGGGTGTTTGTAAATCAGCTTTAGAAGCAAGTGTTAAATATCTTGCAAGAGATTTAGGAGCTAAAAGTATGAGAGTGAATGCAATAAGTGCTGGACCTATTAAAACTTTAGCAGCTTCTGCTATTGGTGATGCAAAATTCCTATACAAATGGAATGCAGATCATTCTTTCTTAAAGAGGAACGTAGATATTCATGATGTTGGAAACTCAGCTTTATATCTACTAAGCGACCTTGCAGCTGGTGTTACTGGTGAAATTCACTACGTGGATGCTGGATATAACAAGGTTGGGATGCCCGATCCTAAGAATATTACCTAAAAACCAACAAAATCAGCATTTTTTAGTAAAGTGACACTATTAGAGATAATAAACCTGCACTATTATTATAAGAACTTGGACTAAAGTTACACTATTAGATTAGATTAACAAAAACCTGAATTTAAGCTAAATTTAGTTAAAAAAAACCTTCAAAATATAGAAATCACACAAAGGATCTCATTTAGGTTGCCCTCTTGGAGGAAAAGCTAATTAGGTACCACTATTAGAGATAATAAACTTGCACTATTAGATATAAAGGACACTATATGAATAAATAAGCCTTTAGGTACACATATAGAATTAAATTTGCACTAATTTGCATTTAATTTTCAAAATAGCACAAAATATTAACAAAAAAAACTTATTATTTGCATAGATTTGCATTACATTTGCAGTGCATTTACATATTAAAATGATAAAAAGCTTATATGGACAAAATCAAAGGAAATATAGCAGCTATTAAAGATATTAGAGGCGCTCTAGGTATTAAGAAATCTAAGATAGAAGGACACTTCATTAAACATGGGCTATTTGAATGGAAAAAAAAAAGATAAAAAATCTAATAAAATTACTAAAGAGAAAGCTAGCTTGGTAAGTAATAGAACTTATGCATCAATTGAAAGCGGTGAAGAGGTAAGCACATATTTTTTTAAACATTTGGCAGAGCTATTTACTAAAATTTATAAAAATAGTGAAGGAATTGCAAAACAAGTACAATTAAAAGATATCACCGAAGATCTTAAAACTAATAATCCAAATGAACTTAATACTTACTTATACAAAATTAACTCTTTGTCAGAATTATCAGATATTATTCAGAGCTCTCTCAAGCATGTAGATGAAGGTCAAAAAATTTTTGGTGATATTACAAATTACAGAAAAACTTTTCTTAATTGTAACGTTAATTTTAGTGTCAAAGATAGTATAGAAGAATTATTTAAAATTATTGAAAAATTACATCTGAAGTCTTTGGGTGACGTTTCAGATATCAGTGAAAAAGAAACAAATGAAATTAGTTTTTCAGATGACTTAGAATTTTTGAGTACAGCTGCAGCAGGTAATACAGCTCTTGATAGCTTAAAAAATACAGGAGGTATATGTTTATATGTTGGGCTTTTAAAGGATGCTCCTGTGGTAGATATTGATATAGAGTATGGAGATGACCAAATAGGTGATCATAGTCCTTATTCAGAATTCCCAGATGGCTATGGAAATTATACTGTAAAACCAATAGTTATAAGAAGAAATTATTTAATATACAATTTTACATCATGTTCAAATGGTGATGGTTTAGAATTAAGTTTTAAACCTAGGTCAAGTTATGATGAAATGAAAAATAAATTAAATAAAAAAAATATTTTTGTTCAGAGAGCTGGCTCTTTTAATAATGTTGATCTTGGGGAATTATTTGATTTAATCAAAGATCAAATTACTGCTGCTAATATTGCAGTTCCTTATTCAATTAATAAAAAAGATTTTATGTTTACTTCAAAATATGATGAGCCAGATTATAAATTTGAAAATTATGAAGAGTTTAAACAAGCTGCAGAGGAAGATATGAGAAATGAAGAAGAGAGTAGATATGCAGATAATATGGTGGATATGATTAAAGAAGATGGGATAGAATAATTTAAAGAATTCGGGGTGCTTAACAACGCAGCACTCAGAATGATTGTGTATCAAGGGTTTTTATACCTTTCAATCAGCAAATAATAAAGCGTTTAATTAAAAGGAGACAAATATGTCTTTTGACCTAAAGAAAGGTGTGCCTATCGAAGAGGTAGGTGCACAAACAATAACCAATGAGGATGGAAGTATTCTTGTTGTTAAACATGCAGTAGCAAACCAACGTAAGGTGGAGCAAGACCATCACTGGAGAGCTATACAACTACAGAAATTTTATGATGAAGTTCATGAAATTGCTGATCAATATGGAGATGTTTGTTCAAGAATGATCCGTGTTGATACTCCTGAAGTTATGCTTACAGGAAACTTTGTAGACTATGTAACTGACGTAGTTGAACTGGAACCACAAGTTCTAGTTAATTTTAAAGCAACCATAATAAAAAGAAAGGAGATGAACTAATGTCTAACAATGTAAATCTAATGAATAAAAGTGAAGAATTACAATTCATTGATATTGAAAAACAATCTGGTTTTATAAGTAAAGATCCATGTGTTACCATAAGACGTGATGTGATGTATCTAACAGCTAGTACAGTAGACAAGTTAGATCTTGTTAACCATTCACATTGCTATCTTTCGTTAATAGATGATGCTGAAGAAGCTGAGAGACTTTATATAAGACCAAATAATGACCAAGAGTCATCTAGATCAAACTTTTTAATTTTAAAAGGTAAAGATAATGGACGAGCTGGTGCAACAATTTCTGGGACACGCTCTGTACTAAGGGCTATTCCTAGACTACAAGCTATTCTACAGCTTGATAGAATTGGTAGAAAAGTTATTTTACAAAAATGTGAAAAAACTGGCTACTATTTTATTCCGTTATCTCCAGAGTTTGAGCATTCTATTGAAGATCTAGGAAATGTTCCTGAACATAAAGCAATCTATAAAATCTGCTATAATGGTCATGTACAAAATATTGGTGAAACCAATAATTTAGCCAGAAGACTCAAAGAGAAAAAGACAGAAGGTGTTCCAATTCATACTGTTTATTATTCTATAATGAATGAACAAAGTGATGATAGGCGTAAATATTGGGAAACTTATCACCTTGAGAAATACAAGAAGGCTCATGGTGCTTACCCACCTTATAACCATCAAGGTGGTAAAAGATCTGAAAACTAAGATGCCTTATTTAGAGGGGTCAAAAACCCCTCTAATAAATAATTATAAGTCGGTTTAAATATGAAAAATTACATAGTAAGCTTTGGTTGTTAATATGATTTTTGAACATAATTTAGTTGAATATATTGATTTTAAATATCGTAAAGCTACATTTTTTGATGAAAGTTCATCCGACTCTATTGAAGGTAAGGCTTTAGTTTTTGATGAAAAAAAAGAAGAGCATTTTTCTGTTGGACAAGTTAGTGGTTATTTTTTTGATATCAATGACTCAAAGAATACATTGCATGATATTCTAGATAGCATTAGTGCTGATACAAATAGTATTAGTCCATACTTTGACCATAGGTACAACAAGGTCATTCCTAAAATTCGAAAATTATTTGATTATAATGAAGAAGATATAATGGCTATGAGTAATAATTTCATTTACCTCCATATGCTTGAAGTGGATAAAGAGTATAGAGGGAAAGGTATCGGTAAATTATTAATCTCAGCATTTTTAAATGACTGTAGAAGAAATGCATGTTTTGCTTTTTTGAATGCTATTCCACTTCAATTTAATTCTGGATTTGACCTGCAAAAAAATAAAATAACTAAAAAAGAATTTAAAGATAGAAATAAAAAAGAGTCAGAACAACAATTAATTAAATTCTATACTGATTGTGGTTTTAAATTAATTAATAAAAAGAAAACTGATATGGTTGCAGACATTTCTGGATTATATTTTGAATAAAAAAAACCCCCAGAACTCTCATTCCAGGGGTTTGAAATTTTAATTTAAAGTATTATTCAGCAGCTTGTTTCATAGAAAGTTTAACTTTACCTCTATCGAAACCAATCACTTTAACTTTTACTTCATCGCCTTCTTTTACAACATCAGTAACTTTTTCTACTCTTTTAGCAGCAAGTTCTGAAATGTGAACAAGACCATCTTGTTTACCTAAAAAGTTAACAAATGCACCAAACTCCATAATTTTCATTACTTTACCTGTGTAGATTTTATTCATCTCAGCTTTTGCTGTGATGTCTTTAATCATTTGCATAGCAATGTTTCTAGATTCTTCGTCTGGAGCAGCAACAGTTACTACACCTTCATCATTCACATCGAGTTTAGCACCTGATTTTTCAACAATCTCTCTAATTGTTGCTCCACCTTTTCCAATCACAGCTGCGATATCTTTTTTATCAACAGTAATTTGTTCCATTTTTGGAGTGTGTTCACCAACATCAGCTCTTGATTCACTTAAAACTTTATTCATTTCACCTAAGATATGAACTCTTCCTTCTTTAGCTTGTTTTAAAGCCTGCTCCATAATTTCAAATGTGATACCTGTAATTTTGATATCCATTTGAAGTGAAGTAATTCCATCTTTAGTTCCAGCAACTTTAAAGTCCATGTCTCCCAGATGATCTTCATCACCTAAAATATCTGACAAGACACTAAAATCATCACCTTCTTTAATTAATCCCATTGCAATACCTGCAACTGGTTCTTTAATCGGAACACCAGCATCCATTAGTGAAAGAGACGCACCACAAACACTCGCCATTGAAGAAGAGCCATTAGATTCTGTAATATCTGACACTACTCTGAAAGTGTAAGGGAACTCTTCTTTTGGAGGTAATGAAGAATTAATTGCTCTCCATGCTAATTTTCCATGGCCAACTTCACGTCTTCCGGTTCCAATTCTTCCAGTTTCACCAACTGAGAAAGGAGGGAAGTTGTAATGAAGCATAAATCTTTCTCTATGCTGACCATCTAAACTTTCCAATCTTTGTTCGTCATCAGATGTACCTAAAGTAGTAGTAACAATCGCTTGTGTTTCACCTCTAGTAAATAGAGCTGATCCATGAGTTCTTGGTAAAACACCAACTTCACACTCAATAGCTCTTACATCAGCTAAACCTCTACCATCAATTCTTTTTTTGTTTTTAAGAATGTCAGTTCTTACAATAGATTTTTCAAGATTTTTTAATTCATCATTAACATCAAAATCAGAGTAGTTTTCATTTTCTGCAAAAAGCTTTTTAGCCTTATCAGAAATTTCTGAAATTTGATTTGATCTATCTTGTTTGTCTATTGTTGCAAAAGCTTTTGTTAAATCTGCAGTAAACTCTTCTCCTAGTTTTTTCTTAACTTCAGACAAGTCTTTCTTTTGAACAGTCCACTCTGGTTTTCTACATTCTTTTGCAAGCTCCTCAATCATTTTGATTACTGGAACAAAACCTTCGTGACCAAACTTAACTGCATCTAACATTACTTCTTCTGTTAAACCTTTAGTCTCAGACTCAACCATTAGCACAGCATCTTTAGTACCTGCCACAACCAAATCTAAAGTAGAGTTTTCTAGCTCTGCTTTTGATGGGTTTAAAATATATTTACCATCAACTAAACCAACTCTTGAAGCACCAACAGGGCCCTTAAACGGCATTCCTGAAATAGCTAGTGCTGCTGAAGAAGCTGTAATTGCTAAAATATCTGGTTGATTGTCTTTGTCATATGAAATTACCGTTGGTAACAACTGAACTTCATTTTTAAATTCACTTGGAAACAATGGTCTGATTGGTCTATCAATTAATCTTGAGATCAATTGTTCGCTTTCAGTTGGTCTTGCTTCTCTTTTAAAATATCCACCAGGAATTTTACCACCTGCATAATATTTTTCTTGGTAATTTACAGATAGCGGAAAATAATCCATATCCGGATTTACTTTTTTTGCTCCTACTACTGTTGCTAAAATAACTGTTTCACCACATGAAGCAATGATTGCTCCATCTGCCTGTCTTGCTACTTTACCTGTTTCTAAACTTATTTTCTTACCTGCTACTTCAATTTCCTTCTTATATACTTTGAACATCTAATTTCCGTTTCCTTCTATCTATTTTCTTAAATTTAATTGTGTTAATACATTTTTGTAAGAATCGAATTTATTTTTCTTTAAATATTCTAACAATTTTTTTCTTCTATTTACTGCTCTTAACAATCCAACAGATGAGTGTTTATCTTTTTTGAATTGCTTAATATGCGCTGAAAGAGTTTCAATTTTTCCTGTTAATAATGCAATTTGTACTTCTGAAGAACCAGTGTCCTTCTCATGCATTTTTAATTCTTCTGCTTTATTCGTCATACTATTTACTTTCCTATTTGTTTGTTTGTTTTATTAAGTTTTCTATTTTTTCTGCGTATTCAAAAGAGTCATCTTTAGCAAAAAGTATCTTTGGTATGTATTTCATAAATACTTTTTTAGATAAAACTTTTCTAATTAAAAAAGAGTACTCTCTTAATTTTTTAATAACTTTTTCTGTATCTTTTCCTCCTAGAGGTAATACATACGCTTTTGCAATTTTAAGGTCTTGACTCATTTTTACTTCTGTAACTGTAACTGTGTTAGTTTCTAAATTCGGCACTTTAGCTTCATTTCTAGCAAAAATCATACCTAAAGATTGCTTAATCATCTCTCCAACACGTAATTGTCTTTGTGATACGGGTTTTCCTGTTTTATCAACCATTATACTGTTCTCTCAGTGGAAGTCGTACTATAAACCTCTATTGTATCGTTTTTTTGAAAATCAA
The DNA here is from genome assembly GCF_059512505.1 of Candidatus Pelagibacter sp. uisw_098. The sequence continues at coordinate 1,362,927 of NZ_CM183454.1, read as the reverse complement.
CAAAGTCTTTAAGTGTTATTCCACATTCTTGACCATTACTAACCTGTTTAGCCTGATCTTTTTCTCTGAAAATTGTACTAATCTTACCAGTATAGATGATTGCTCCATCTCTAATTAACCTGGCATTCGCACCGCTAACTATTTCTCCTTCAGTTACTTTAGAGCCCGCAACTTTTCCTGTTCCTGAAACTTTGAATATTTCTAGAATTTGAGCTGTGCCATTAATTGTTTCTTGAATATCTGGAGCTAGAAGTCCCGACATTCTCAATTTAATATAATCCAAAACTTCATAAATAATATTATAAGAAGAAATTTTAATTTTTTCCTTTTCTGCTAATTTTTTTGCTTCTTTGCTTGGTTTAACGTTAAATGCAATTAGAGTAGCATTAGATGCTTTTGCTAAAGTTACATCAGTTTCTGTTACCATTCCAATATCTGATAATATAATTTTAGTTTTAACTTCATCATGTGTAATTTGATTAATTGCACTTTTAATTGCTTCAGCCGATCCATGCACATCTGATTTTACAATAATATTCAATTCTGAAGCAGATTTATCTGCAAAAGCAGAATCTTGAGTTGCGAATGTTAAGGGGCTTCCTCCTGTTTTAGTTTCATCTGCTCTATTTTCACTTAATGTCTTGGCTTCTTTTTCAGAATCTAACACAATAAAATCATCTCCAGATTTAGCTGCTCCATTAATTCCTAAAATCTCAACAGGTGTTGATGGGGGTGCTTCATTAATGTTTTTTCCTTTATCATTAATTAAGGCTCTTACTTTTCCCCATTTTAATCCACTAACAAAAAAATCACTTTTTTTAATTGTTCCTGAGGTCACCACAACAGTTGCTACAGCTCCTCTACCTACATCAATTTTTGATTCTAAAACAATTCCTGTTGCTTTAGATTCATAATCAGTTTTAAGATCTAAAATTTCAGCTTGTAATACAACTGCCTCTACCAATTTATCTAAATTTTTTTTTGTTTTCGCAGAAATTTCAACCATCAAAGTATCTCCTGATAAATCTTCTGCAATAAGTTCATATTCTAAAAGCTGATTTTTAATTTTTTGTGGATCTGCCTCTGGTAAATCACACTTATTTATTGCAACAACTATTGGAACATTTGCAGCTTTTGCGTGTTTTATAGATTCAATTGTTTGAGGCTTTACACCATCATCTGCTGCAACAACTAATACCACAACGTCTGTTAGTTTTGATCCTCGGGCTCTCATTTCTGTGAAGGCTGCGTGACCTGGTGTGTCTATAAAAGTTATTTTATTTGATTCATGTTCTATTTGATAAGCTCCAATATGTTGAGTTATTCCACCAAATTCTCCAAGCACCACATTTGCGCTTCTTAAAACATCTAGCACTGAAGTTTTGCCATGATCGACATGACCCATTACAGTTACTATTGGGGGTCTATTTTTTAAATTTTCAGATCTAGATTCTTTAATTTTTTGAATAATTTCTTCAGCTTTTGTTTCTCTTATAGGGTTGTGACCAAATTCTTTTACTAAATACTCCGCAGTATCTGCTGCTAGTGTTTGGTTGATAGTAACCGTTACTCCCATTCCAAATAAATGTTTTATAACATTGTTAGATTGTTCGGCCATTCTATTAGATAGCTCTCTAACAGTAATTGCCTCAGGAATATTTACGTCTCTTTTTATTGGTTTTAAGCTTTCTTGAATCTCTTCTTTAGTAAGTTCTCTATTCTCTTTTAATTTTGCTCTTTTAAGTGAAGCCATACTTCTTGATCTTGCTTCAATCTCATCGCTTAAGGCTCTTGAAACAGTCAGTTTTAATTCTCTTTTTTTTGTATCAGGCTTTCCTTTATCTCCTGCATCACCTTTTAACCTTCTAGTTGCTCTTTGTTCCGCTAATTTACGTTTTTCATAGTCGTTCGTAATTGGTGAAGATGGTTTAGGTGCTGAAGTAGTTCTTGGGGTAAAACTTCCCTCAGGACTTACTGCTGGTTTTGATCTTACACTAGTGGGTCTGCCAAAGTTACCTCTCGGTGCAAACTTGCTTGGTTTTTTTTCAATTACAACTGAGTTTTTACTTTGTGTCTTTGCTAACTCTATATTTTCTATTGATTTCTTGGCTATGCCAGAAAGTGTTAATTTTGTTTTTTTGTTGTCCATATTTCATTACTCAATCTTTATAAATTATACTTCTTGCAGACATAATTAACTCATCTGCTTCAGTTTTTGATAAAGCAAAATCTTCAAGATAACCTTGAATTTTAATTCTTTCACCTTTAACAATATCGTAACCACCCGTTAATTCGTCAGATGCAAGATCTGCAAAATCTTCTAATTTTAAAATTTTTTGTTCTCCAAGAGTAACTAACATGCCTGGTGTTAAGCCTTTATGATTTATAAGGTCATCTTGCAGTCCCAAATCTTTAATTCTTTTTGTAATATCTTCCTGATCTTTTAAGTAAAAATCTTTTGCTCTCTCTATCAACGCTTTAGCAGTATCTTCTTCTATACCTTCAATTTTCATTAAATTTTCCGGTGTACTATCTTTAATGTCCGAAATTGAAGAAAAACCTTCCGCAACAAGCAATTGCCCTAAGGTTTCATCTAATTCTAAATTTTTAACAAAATTTTCAGTTTTTTCTTTAAACTCTAACTGTCTTCTTTCAGAATCCTCTGCATCAGTCATTATGTTAATTTCATAATTTAATAACTTTGTGGCCAATCTAACATTTTGACCCCTACGACCAATCGCTTTACTTAAATTTTCTTCAGTTAAAATTACGTCTAATTTTTTTGCAACACTATCAACATTTACTCTTTGAACTTCTGCTGGTGATAATGCATTTGAAACTACTATTGCTGGATCTTCAGACCAATTAACAATATCAATTTTTTCTCCTTGCAGTTCGTTAACTACTGCTTGAACTCTTGATCCTCTCATACCAACACAAGCTCCTACTGGATCTAATGAGGTATCAACTGCTTTAACACAGATTTTTGCTCTACTTCCTGGGTCTCTTGCTGATGATTTAATTTCAATTAAACCATCATAAATTTCTGGAACTTCTTGAACAAATAATTTTTCCATAAATTTTGGATGAGCTCTTGATAAAAATATTTGTTGCCCCCTAGGTTCTCTCTTTACATCGTAACAATAAGCTTTAATTCTATCACCAGCTTTAATATTTTCTCTAGGGATCATTTCATTTTTTTGAATAATTGCTTCGGCTCTTCCTAAATCGACTATTACATTTCCAAATTCTAAACGCTTAACAATACCGCTTAGAATTGAATCTTTTTTATCTATAAAATCATTATATTGTCTTTCACGTTCTGCCTCTCTTACATTAAAACTAATAACTTGTTTGGCAGTTTGTGCTGCTATTCGACCAAAATCGAAAGAAGGTAATGGTTGTAAAATTTCATCACCAACTTTTTTATCTTTGTTTTCTTCATTTAAGATTACTGCATCTTGAAGGTTAATTTCTGTATTTATATTTTCTGGTTTTTCTACAACTATTAATTTTCTAAAAATTCCAATTTCGCCATTTTCTCTATTTATTAAAACTTTAATTTCATTATCCTGTCCAAATTTAGATTTAGCAGCTTTTGCAATTCCTGTTTCCATGGAATCAATAATTAATTCTTTATCTATAGATTTTTCTAAAGCTACTGCCTCAGCTATTCTTAGTAATTCGAGTTTATCAGACCTTCTATTTAACATATTTTTTATTAGCTCCAAAAAAAAATGGGCTGAAGCCCATTCTGCAATTTCAATAATGTAAGGGCAATATATAAAGAAAAAATTTTAATTCAATAAGAACTATTTAGAAAAAACACCCTTTTTATCAGTCTTTTCCCAAGAAAATGACCCATCTTCCTCAGGCATTCTCCCAAAGTGTCCATAAGCTGCTGTTTTTTCATAAATTGGTTTATTTAGTCCTAACATTTCTCTTATCCCTCTTGGGCTTAAATCAAAATTTTTTGAAATTTTATCAGAAACAAATTTATTTTTTTCCAAGTCATTATCAAATAAATCTACATAAATTGATAAAGGTTTAGAGACTCCAATTGCATAAGCTAATTGAATTAAGCATTTTTCAGAAATATTAGAGGCTACAATATTTTTTGCAATATATCTTGCTGCATAAGCCGCTGATCTATCTACCTTAGTTGGATCCTTGCCAGAAAAAGCTCCACCACCATGAGGCGCTGCTCCACCATAAGTATCAACAATAATTTTTCTACCTGTTAAACCACAGTCACCATCTGGCCCACCTATCACAAAGTTTCCAGTTGGATTTACATAAAATTCTTTTTCATCAAAATCCTTTAAAAATTTTTCTGGAATTGATTTTAACATATATGGTGTTAATAATTCTCTTACTTTTGCTTGATTTATATCTGCTGAGTGTTGAGAAGATATAACAACTGATTTAACTTTGGATGGTTTTCCATCAATATATTCAAAAGTAACTTGGCTTTTTGAATCTGGTTCTATATTTTTTAATATTCCAGACTTTCTATCTTCTGCCATAAGTCTTAAAATTTTATGCGAATAATGAATAGGCGCCGGCATTAAATCCTCTGTTTCGTTACATGCATACCCAAACATTATTCCTTGATCTCCAGCTCCTTCATCTTTTTTGCCCAAAGAGTCTACACCCATAGCTATATCTACGGATTGTGAATGAAGATGACTTTCTATCTTTGTCGCTTCTCTCCATGTAAAACCTTCTTGATCATAACCAATATCTTTGATGCAATCTCTAACTTTTTGAATAAGATCTTCTTCTTTGATCTCTGGACCTCTTACTTCTCCAGCAAGAACAACCTTGTTTGTTGTGGTTAATGTTTCACATGCAACTCTAGAAAAAGGATCTCTAGCAAGATAGCTATCTACTACCATATCTGAAATTCTATCTGATACTTTGTCGGGATGTCCCTCTGAAACTGACTCACTAGTGAATAAAAAATTTTTTAAATTACTCATGCTTAAGCTTATTAAATGAAAAAATTAAAAAAATATATATTAAAATTAATAACAAAAATATTTTATTTCCATACTGCATAAAAAGTGTAGATTTAACTTGTTTACTCTCCGATAATTCCACATATCCTCTTAATCCAAATTCTACTTCTTGTTCTACAATTCCTATGGGATTAATAATGGCAGAAATCCCATTATTTGCAGACCTAATTATATATTTACCACTTTCGATAGATCTAAATATATTGTGTGAAAAGTGCTGTTTAGGGCCTATAGAATTTCCAAACCAACCATCTTCTGAAATATTAATTATATAATCAAAATTATTATCTTCAGATAATTTACCTGAATAAATTATTTCGTAACAAATTAAAGGAAGTAAATTTAAATCAATTTTACTATTTTTTATATTAAGTGGAATCCTAGTTTCTCCACTAGAGAAGGATTGATAATTATTTGTTACTGTTTTAAAACCTATTAAGTTAAGAATATTCTCAAAGGGGGTAAACTCTCCAAATGGTACCAATTTAACTTTATTATAATTTATGATGAGATCTAGTTTATTATTGAATATAGCCATTGAGTTAAAAAATAAATTTTTATCATTTTTTTTCTCGATACTATTTAGGCCCATAATAATTAAATCGTCCTCTCCAAAACTACTTAAGAATAATTTTTTATAAACACTCATGTCTCTTAAGTAGCTGTCAGGAATGATTCCTTCTGGCCATAAATAAATTGTAGCTCCTATTTTTGTTGGGGCACTTAGTTCTATAAGTTCATTAATTATTTTTAACTCATCTTGCTTTGAATAAAATCTATCTAGACTAATGTTTGGTGATATTGCTTTAATTTTGTAAGAGTTTTTTACACTCTCTAAAGAATTAAAATTATTACTTTTTATGTTGCCAAATATTAAAAAACCAGCAGATATAAAAATAAAGAAAAAACAAACCACAATTTCATTTCTAGATTTTTTTAAGAAAAATAAGGCAGGGGCAGTAAATAAAGAAATGCAAATTAAATTAAAGGAGTAAGTTCCAATAATAGAAAGAATTTGAATAAAATAAGTGCTGTTTGAGAAACTAAATGAGATTAAATTCCAAGGAAAGCCTGTGAGTATAGAGCCTCTAATAAATTCAATTGTACCAAATAAAATTGAAAAAATAAAAAAAGAACTAACCACATTTTTTGAATAAAGGACTGCAAACAAGTATGTCACTAAACCATAAAATATAGCCAAAAAGGCTGGTAATAAAATTATAGCAACTGGGATAAAAAACTTAAAACTCTGATCAAAGGTTAATGAAATGGCTATCCAATATAGATTGGATACAAAATACCCAAATCCAAAACACCACCCATATTGAAAAAAAGATTTATTATTAGATATTCTTTTTTTTTTATTAAAAATAATAATAAAGAATAAAGAAAAAGTGATAAAATTAATTATAAAATAATTGTATGGTGGTAAGCTATAAGAGGTTATTGCTCCTAATAATATGATGTAAAATAAATTTATTACTTTTTTTTTAAGCAAGTTTGACAATCTTTATTTCTATAGTGTTATAAATTTTTTCTTCTTCAATTAACATTTTTTTAAAATCTTTTAATTTAATATGGTCATAACCTAATAAATGTAGAAAACCGTGAATAAAAATCTTGGTTACTTTTCTCCTAAACTCTAGGGTACTTAAGGTTTTTGGTTTATTGATAAACTCGTAACTAACAACAATGTCTCCAATATAGGGTGATTTTTTTATATTAAGTTTTTTTTCAGAAGGAAAAGATAAAACATCTGTTGATTTATTTTTATTTCTAAATTTTTTATTCAATCTTTTAATATTTTTATTGTTTGAGAGTAAAATTGTTAAGCTTACTTTTTTTTTAATAAACCTGTATTTTTTGGGAAAAATTTTCACCAAAGAATTAAAAAAAATATCAGGTTTTTTAATTCTTTTACTCCAAAGACTACTCTCAGAAACCACATCAATGCTAATCATTTTCTTGATCTGAATAAGCTTTTACAATCTTTGAGACTAGTGGATGTCTAACTACATCGGAATGATCAAAATCTACTACTGAAATTTCATTTAGGTGACCTAGTAACTTTTTAGACCTATTTAATCCAGACATGTTCTTGTGAGGTAAGTCAATTTGAGATGGATCCCCATTTATAACAATTTTAGAATTTTCCCCAATACGTGTTAAGAACATTTTAATCTGCGTATCCGTTGCATTTTGTGCCTCATCTAAAATCGCAAAAGAGTTTTTTAAAGTCCTACCCCTCATAAATGCCAAAGGTGCTATTTCAATATCACCAATTTCAATCATCCTTTGAATTTTTTCAAAGTCAAAAAGATCATAAAGGGAATCATATAATGGTCTTAAATAAGGGTCTACTTTTTCTTTCATATCCCCTGGTAAAAAACCTAATCTTTCACCCGCTTCTACTGCCGGCCTTGATAAGATGATTCTTTCTATCTTCTTATCAAGTAGCAAAGTTAGGCCAACCGCAACTGCTAAAAATGTTTTACCCGTTCCCGCAGGACCAGTCGATATAACAATATCACTTTGTCTTAAAGCTCGGACATAATCTTTTTGTTTTTCTGATCTTGGAATAACTGATTTTTTAGGAGTTTTAATTATATCTGAAACATTTTTATTTTTTATTTTTTCTTCGATCATAAACTTGTCTATTGAAGAGATTATATCTTTTTTTTCTATACTACCATTATTTATAAACTGGTTGGCTAAAAATTGAATAGCATTTTTTGTGATTTCATTTTGTTCTGGTGTTGATTTTATCAAAATTGAATTACCTCTCGAATATAGATTTGTATTAGTAATTTTTTCTAGTTCTTTTAGATTTTCATTAAATTCTCCAACCACACCCATTAACAAATCATTGTCTTGGAATATAACACTCAAAGAATTATTGTCAGAATAGACAAATTTTAAAGTAGAATTAATTTTTTTTGAAGCTGTGTTGTTCAACTTTTAGGCCACTTTCTGTTTATAATTTTCTTTTAACTTACCAAACAAACTATTTTGATTGCTACTGGTTATTTCTATCTGAACAACTCTTCCTATACAATTAGCGTTGCCATCAAAAATTACAGATGTCATATATTCTGTTCTCCCAAATAATTTAACTCCGTCTTTCATTTTATTTTCTACTAAAACATTAAGAATCTTGCCCTCTAAGGATTTGTTTTTGTTTATTTGATTTTCAAATAATTTTTTTTGAATTATTTCTAATCTTTCTTTTGATTTTTTTTTATTAACTAGCTCAAGATCAGCAGCAACAGTGCCTGGTCTTGGACTAAAAATAAAAGAATAAGAGTTGGTAAATTTTATTTTTTCAATTAACTCAATTGTATGTTTAAAATCATCATCACTTTCTTCTGGATATCCAATAATAAAATCACTCGAAAACTCTATATTAGAATTAATTTTTTTTAATTTTTCATAAATTATTAAATATTCTTCAATAGTATGCTTTCTATTCATAAGTTTTAAAATTTTGTTTGATCCACTCTGCACTGGTAGATGGACTAAAGGCATTAATTTAGTTGATTTTTTATAAAAATTTATTAAGTCGTCAGTCATATCTTTAGGGTGAGATGTGGTATATCTAATTCTCTCCAACTCTTTAAAGCTTTCTATTTCTAATAATAAATCAGATAATCTAAATTCTTTATTTTCATCTTTATAACTATATGCGTTAACATTTTGCCCCAAAAGAATAATTTCTTTAGCACCACCTTGGACTATCTCTTTAGCCTCTTTTATGATCTGATCAAATGGTCGAGAGTATTCTGGTCCTCGCGTATATGGAACAACACAAAAATGACAAAATTTATCACATCCTTCTTGGATTGTTAAAAAAGAAGATACCTTGCTATTTCTATTTTTAATTTTATTTAAATAATTAAATTTTGAAATTGTATCAAACTCTGTTTCTTCTTCTTTTTTCTTATTGTTAATATGCTTTTTTATAGTGTCGTTAATTTTATGGTATGACTGCGGTCCCATAACTATATCAATATATGGCTCCCTCTTTAGCATCTCCTGATTTTCTGCTTGCGCAACACATCCGGCTACAATCACAATAGGCTTCTTTTTAGATCTAAAAATTTTTTTTACTCTTCCAATTTCATGATAAACTTTTTCTTTTGCCTTATCTCTTATATGACATGTATTTAAAAGATAACAATTTGCATCCTCATAATTATCTGTTTTCTCAAAACCTATTTTTTTTACTGTATCAAATATACGATTAGAATCGTATTCATTCATTTGACAGCCAAAGGTTTTAATAAAAATTTTTTTTAACATTTAGTTAAGGTTTTTTTTTAACTCCATATAATTCTAATTTATGATCCACTAAACGATAACCATGCTTATCTGCAATTTTTTCTTGTAACTTTTCTATTTCCTCATCAACAAACTCTATGATCTCTCCCGACTTAACATCTATTAAATGGTCGTGATGACCTTCATTTAATTCTTCGTATCTTGCCTTTCCTCCTTTAAATTCATGCTTTGCTAAAATTCCAAATTCTTCAAATAATTTTACCGTTCTATAGACCGTTGCAATGCTAATTTTTAAGTCAATTTTTGAAACCCTATTATAAAGCTCGTCTACATCCGGATGATCATTGGACTCTGACATAATTTTAGCAATAATTTTTCTTTGCTCCGTGAGCTTAACTCCTTTTGCTAAACATTTTTGTTCAATATTTTCTGACATAGTTAATTTTAACTTAAATAAATAGGATTAATCAAATTCTTTTTGATTTTATATTGTTTACATAGTTGCGGCACATCTACATATTTAACAGTCTCAGATTCCCTAAAATCCTCAAAACTAAAGCAATAGTAGTCAATTTTTTTTGTTAAAAATAAAGCTTTAATCGTTGATAGTGAATTTCTAATCCCTGCAAAACTTCCTGGGCCTCTATTAACATAAATAGCATCTATATCACTTAAAGTACTTTTGTTATTTTCTAAAAATTCATTAATTAAAATCATCAATTTTTCAAAATTAATTTTACTATTTTCATGACTACAAGTATAAATATTTTTACTAACAATGAATGTTAAAAAAATTTTATCTTTAGCGGCATCTACTATTAAGTTATTCATTATAATATTGTTATTTAACTCTAACTCTAAAGCAGAAGAAAAGAATATCCAATATTATTCTGATGATAAGGGTATTCTTTCATTAATGTATCATAGGTTTGACGAGAATAAATACCCCTCAACCAATATACAAATGGATATTTTCAAGAAACAAATAAAAATAATCAAAAATTTAAAATATAATTTTTATAACCCTAAGAACCTAGAAAAAAATTTTCATATTACAAAAATGGAAAAGAAAATACTTATCACCATAGATGATGCGTTCTCTTCATTTTATGAGATTGCATGGCCTTATTTAAAAAAAGAAGAAATTCCATTTATTCTTTTTGTTTCAACCGAAGCTGTTGGGAAAAATGGATATATGACTTGGGATCAAATAGAAGAATTAGAGAAAGAAACCAATGTATATATAGGCAATCATTCTCATTCACATAAATATTTGGTAGATCTAAATAATGAAAACTTTATAGAAGATATTGATACCTCATCTTTAATTTTTAAAGAGAAGCTGGGATATAATCCTATTTTTTTTTCTTACCCATTTGGTGAATATAGTGCACTTATAAAAAAATATATTTCTAAAAATTTTAAGTTTTCTTTTGGTCAACACTCTGGTGTAATTGATATTAATAAAGATCGCCATGAACTACCAAGGTTTCCAATTAACGAAAAGTATGGTGATCTAAAAAGATTTGAATTTTTAATCAACCTTAATCCGTTACAATATAAATTTTTATATCCAGTAGATAAATATTTAACAAATAATAACAATCCTCCAAAATTTCTAGTAGAATTTTTTGATGAACAAAAAAATATAAATAATATTAATTGTTTTTCTGATGAAGGAAATAAATGGCAGAAATCTAATATTAATTTTAATCAAAATGTATTAAATTTAAATTTTAGAGAGAAATTTAATTTTAGAAGAGGAAGAATTAATTGTTCACTTAATGATGATGGAGTATGGAGATGGTTTGGAATCCAGTTCTCTGTTAGACAAAGTTAAATTAGACTCTCCAGATTGATACTTGAAGGTAATAACTTTGCATCATCAAAATCTGTTAAATTATTTTGTTTTATTATTTGCTGTAAAACTCTGACATATTCTTTCCCAGTTTCTGCATATTTATCTAAGTGTTCAGAAAGAATTATACTGTCTAGCTTTTTTTTCTCTTCTCTCAATTCAGCTCTGGCACCTCTAAAATTTTTATAAGAAGAGTGAGTATTCAAGTTTCTTTGATACGCTCTGACTGAAGCTTGCAATACTTTAAATTTCATTACTTTATGTGTGCTGTCATCATCGGCTTCTGAGGGTTTTATTCCCTCACCGGACCAGGTCCATTGCCCAAAAAGTGCATTACCTTCTTGTGCAAACCTTGATGTGCCCCAACCCGTTTCTTTTGCTGCTTGTGCAATAGCCATAGAGGCTGGAATTTCATCCATTCTAATTTTTAATGTTGATAAATCTTTATTTACTACTCCATATTGTTTGAATTTTGAATTTAGCCAAACTTTTTCAGCTTTAGTATTCTTGCTTTTATTTAAAATATCAAAAAGTTTTTTTCTATCCAATCTAATATTATTATTTTCTTTAATTACTAATGGTAAAATAATTTGAATAAAAAAGTCTTTTCTTTTTTTTGTATTTTCTATTTTTTTAATTTCATTTGGCAGTAGTGTTAGTGAAATTGGTTTAACTAATTTATTTTTTCTTACATCTTCCAAGCTATAATTAGTTGATTTAAATAACTCTTCAATTGTTGCTGCACTTAATCTTACTAAGTCAGTGGGTTTCTCATCAAATATTAATATATCTTCAAACAAAAAATTTTGATTTATGACTTTGTCTGATTCAATATCTTTTTTTTCTAATAATTTTTTTAAACTACTTTTTGAATTGTTCTCAAAATCTTTAGAAGCAATTGTCCTATTTTTTACAAAATCAACAACTATTGGACTAATAGAAAAAAAAGACATTATCAACAAACTAGCCAAAAAGGTTCTGGATATGTTTCCAATATTACTTTCTTTCTGATTATTTTTTTTTTTGCTTATTATAAAGTCTTTTTTGTTTAAATATTTTTTTATTTCAAAAAATGAAAAATTATTTCTTTTCATAATTATATTGCGACAACCTCTTTTACCTCAGGTAAATAATGGCACAAAAGATTTTGAACTCCCTGTTTAAGTGTCATAGTTGAACTTGGGCATCCAGAGCAACTTCCCTGTAATTCTACTTTAACAATTCCATCTTTAAATTCTTTAAATTTTATATCACCACCATCTTTAGCAACCGCTGGTCTAATTTTTGTCTCTAGAATACTTATAATTTTTTTTTCAATTTCATTGAAAAATTTTTCTTTTTCTTCAAATAATTCATTTGTAATAACAAATTCTTTTCCTGTTGCATAAAAGTCATTAATCAGAGAAATAACTATGTGTTTAATATCATCCCAAATTATATCTTCTTTTTTATTAATAGATAAAAAATCTGCACCTAAAAACACTCCTGTTACTCCATTGATAGATAAAAGATTTCTTACTAGTTCACTGTCTGTGTCTTCTTTTTTTGTTATTTCAAAAGAGCCACAGTTAGATACATTTTTTCCCGGTAAAAACTTAAGTGAATTTGGGTTTGGCGTTACTTCAGTTTGAACAAACATGGTTTATATATAAGGGTAAATTTTGAAATTTAAACTAATTAATATATTTAGTTAAAAACCTACCAATTCTTTAATTTCTTTGATTTTTTTTGAAGCAATTTTGTCTGCTTTATCAGATCCTTCTAATAAAATTGTATCTAAGTATTTTTCATCTTCTAATAGCTTTTTAATTTCTTTTGAAATTGGCTCAATTTTTTCTATTAAAACTTCTGATAATTTTTCTTTAAATTCAGAAAAATTTTTTCCATTAAATTCACTTATAGAACTTTCTAAATTCTGTTTTTTTAAACTTGAATAAATTCCCAGTAAATTTTCTGCTTCTGGTCTTTTAGCTAAGTCTTTGACATCTTCGGGTAATGTTAGTGGGTCTGTTTTCGCTTTTTTTATTTTATTCAAAACTTCTTCTTTATTATCCATAAGATTAATTCTACTTAAGTCTGAAGGGTCTGATTTGCTCATTTTTTTAAGTCCATCTTTAAGACTCATTATTCTAGAAAATTGTTTTTGTATCAAGGGCTCCGGCACTTTTAAAAAATCTACTGCATTAAAATCGTTATTAAATTTTTGTGCAATATCTCTACAGAGTTCTAAATGTTGCTTTTGATCATCTCCAACTGGAACATGGGTTGCGTCATAGAGTAAAATATCTGCGGCCATTAAAACTGGGTAGGAATAAAGACCAATACTGGCTTTTTCTTTATCTTTTCCGGCTTTTTCTTTAAATTGTGTCATCCTATTAAGCCAGCCTATTCTTGAAACACAACTTAAAATCCACGCTGCCTCTGAATGGGCTGAAACCATTGATTGATTGAAAATTATACTATTATTTGGATCAATCCCACATGCAATAAATGTAGCTGCAGTTTCTCTTATATTTTTTTTTAATTCTTTAGGGTCTTGTTTCACTGTTATAGCATGAAGATCTACAACACAAAAAATACATTGATTTTCTTTGTTGTGTTGTAGCTCTACAAAATTCTTAATTGCACCAAGATAATTTCCTAAATGAAGATTTCCTGTTGGTTGAACTCCTGAAAAAATTTTTTTACTCATATTAATAGTTTAAATTAATATCACTTCTTTTAAAAGCCTTGATTAAAATTGCAATCAAAAGATAAAATATTAATCCCAATATAACTGCTCCAACTAGATAAATAGCTTTGAAGCTTGCTTGATAGATGAGCTTGTCGTTAAAAAAATAAATCACATAATTAAAAAATACCCCCATTAAAACTGAGGATACTAAAATTTTAAAAAACCTATCTATAAAAACTAAATTAAAACTGAATAGATTTTTTGTTTTTAAAAAAATAAATAGTAAAACGGCATTAAACCAGGATGATATTGTGGTTGCTATTGGTATAATTAAGAACCCAATTTCCTTAAAAAAGATAACACTAATAAAAATATTCAACAAAACAGATATTAAGGAAATATAAAAAGGTATTTTTGTGTCATGACGTGCGAAAAAAAAAGCTGAAAAAACTTTAATAAGAGAAAATGCTGGTAATCCGATTGCAAAATAAAATAAAGCTTTTGCCGAGTTTTTAACACTTAATTCGTCATATGAACCATATCCGAATAAAGAAGAAATAATTTCTTCTGATGCAATAAGTAATGCCGTTGCTGCTGGAATACTTAAAAACAAGCTTAGCTCTAAAGCCTTGTTTTGAATCAAATTTATTTTTTCTTCCCCTTTATTTTTAACATATTTAGACAATTGGGGTAAAATAACGGTACCAATTGCAATCCCAGCAATAGCCAGGTTTATTTGATAAACTCTATCTGCATAATAAAGGTAGGAAACTGCACTGGCTTGAAACGATGCTATGATAGTTCCTATCAAAATATTTATTTGAGTAACACCAGAAGAAAAAATGCTAGGAAGCAATTTTCTAAAAAATATTTTAACTTTATTATCAATTTTAAATGACAAATTTATTTTAGGAGAAAAATATTTTTTTACAAAAAAATATAAAAAAATAAACTGCAAAACACCTGAGGCTGTCACTGCATAACATAGGTAATACACCAATTCATCATTTAAAACTGTTCCAAATAATAGCACTCCAATTAAAAGAATGTTTAAGATAATAGGTATCGCGGATGCTATAGCAAATTTATTGTGTGTGTTTAAAATTGCAGAAAAAAAAGATGCTAAGCTTATAAATAATAAAAAAGGAAAAGTAATTCTTGTCAGAGTTATAGCCAATTCCATTTTTTGTGAATCTCCCTCAAATCCTGGTGCTATCAAAAAGACAAATAATGGCATCATTACCTCAATGATAAGAACTAAAAAAAATAGCCCCATAATAAGTAAATTAAAAATATTACTTGCAAATTTTTGTGACTTTTTTTTATTATCTAAAAGTGATGAATAGCTAGGTACAAATGCAGCATTAAATGTTCCTTCTGAAAATAACCTTCTAAATGTGCTTGGGATTCTAAAAGCAACAAAGAAAGCATCCGCCAAAGGACCTGTACCAAGAAACACAGCTATCAATATGTCTCTTACATAGCCTAACAATCTACTTATTATTGTAAAAAAACTAAATGTGCCTGTTGACTTAATGAGGTTCATAAATCATATTAGCCATAAATTAGCTCCATTTGTATACCTAATTAACATAAATGAAAAAAACTAAAATAGATCATTATACTGATAAAGAAGCTTTGGAGTTCCACACCCAGAATAAACCTGGTAAAATTGAGATAAATTCTTCAAAACCAATGACAACTAAAAGAGATTTAGCATTAGCTTATTCTCCAGGTGTAGCTGTTCCTGTTCAGGCTATTTATAATAATCCAGAAACAGCCTACGATTACACCTCCAAAGGAAATCTAGTTGCAGTAATAAGTAATGGCTCTGCCATTTTAGGTATGGGCAACTTAGGTGCATTAGCTTCAAAACCTGTCATGGAAGGGAAGGCAGTTTTATTCAAAAGGTTTGCAGATATAGATTCTATAGATTTAGAAATTGATTCACAGGATGCAGACGAAATTATTAATAGTGTTAAAAATTTTGCATGTAGCTTTGGAGGGATTAACTTAGAAGATATAGCCGCTCCTGATTGTTTTATTATTGAGGAAAAATTAAAAGAAATTTTAGACATCCCAGTTTTTCACGATGATCAACATGGTACAGCAATAATAACCACTGCTGCATTACTTAATGCTTTAGATATAAGTGGAAAATCAATAAAAGATATTAAGGTTGTTGTTAATGGGGCTGGTGCTTCTGCAATAGCCTGTACAAACTTGTTTAAGAATAGTGGTGTACCCAATGGAAATGTAACCATGCTCGACCGTAAAGGAGTAATTTATAGGGGAAGAGCAGAAGGTATGGATCAATGGAAATCTGCTCATGCAATTGAAACAAAAAATAGAACTTTAGAAGAAGCCATCAAGGGAGCTGATGTATTTTTAGGTTTGTCTGCAAAAGGAGCTTTAAAAAAAGAACTGGTAAAAACTATGGCAAAAAACCCTATAATTTTTGCTTGCGCTAATCCAGATCCAGAAATAACTCCTGAAGAAATAATGGAAGTTAGAGATGACGCTATTATAGCAACTGGAAGATCTGATTACCCCAATCAAGTAAACAACTTAATTGGTTTTCCGTACATCTTCAGAGGAGCTTTAGATGTAAGAGCCACTACAATTAATGAAGAAATGAAAGTAGCTGCTGCTAATGCAATAGCAAAATTAGCGAGAGAAGATGTTCCTGATGAAGTTGCTGCTGCAATGGGTGGTGATCGTCCTAAATATGGCAAAGATTATATAATTCCATCCACTTTTGATCCAAGATTAATTAGTGTAATTCCTGCCGCCGTTGCAAAAGCTGCAATGGATAGTGGTGTTGCAAAAAAAAGTATAAAAGATTTTGAAGTTTATAAAGATCAGCTTAAACAAAGACTAGATCCTTCAGTTACCATAATGCAAGGTATTAATTCTCATATTAAAAAAAATCAAAAGAAAATTGTCTTTGCAGATGGAGAAGATGAAAATACTCTTAAAGCTGCAATTGCATTTAAAAACTCTAGGCTAGGTATTCCAATTTTAGTTGGTAAAAAAGAAAAGATTAGAGAAAGAATAAAAGAAATTGGTTATAATGAAGATTTTGATATCGAAATAATAAATTCTCAAGACTCTGAAAAAAGAGAAAAGTACGTTAATTTTCTGTTTAAAAAGATGCAAAGAGAGCAAGGACTTTTAGAAAGAGACTGCGATAGACTAGTTAGAAATGATAGGGTTGTATGGGCGTCTTGCATGGTTGCTTGCGGTGATGCAGATGGTGCCGTTACTGGGAATACCAGAAGATTTGGTGCATCTTTAGATAAAGTTACACAAGTAATAGATGCAAGACCAGGGGAGATCATGTTTGGCTTAAATATGGTTGTTGCAAAAGGAAAAACTATTTTTGTAGGTGATACTAGTGTTAACGAATACCCAAGTTCAGAAGAGCTTGCAGAAATTGCCATATCAGCCGCAAGAGTGGTTAAACTATTTGGCTTTGTTCCAAAAGTTGCTTTTGTTTCTCATTCAACTTTTGGCCAACCTCTTACAAGTAGAACTAAACATATAAAAAAAGCAGTTGAAATTTTAAAAAATAAAAATGTAGATTTTGATTTTGATGGAGATATGCAACCAGATGTTGCTCTCAATGTGGAATATAAAGAACTTTATCCCTTTTCAAGTATTGTTGGAAATGCAAATATTTTAATAATGCCTGGACAACACAGTGCAGCTATTTCATATAAAATGATGAAAAGCTTAGGTGATACAAAGGTGATTGGACCCCTCTTAATTGGTTTGGGTCAGCCGATTGAAATAGCACCTTTAAGATCTTCTTCATCAGAGATAATAAATTTAGCCTCTGTTGCTGCCTACTCTGCTGACGTGATTGATTATAAAAAGAATTAATTCTTTTGAATTCTTAAGTCTTCAACCAAAACTATACTGGCTATGACATCCTCAACATCAAGTATCTCTTTCGCTTCAGTTATTACTTCTTTTCTTTCATCTTCTGTTAGAGAAATTCCATAAATAAATATTTTTTTCTTATACGTATCTATTTGATAATTTGTTGCTTTAATTTTTTTATTAAATATTAAGGCAGTACGTAATTGAGAGGTTATTAGTAAATCTTTTGCTGACTGTTTAAAATTAAAATCTTCTTTTAATTTAATATCATTTTTAACAGATCGAACTCCTTTAGTTTCCCATGCTAATTTAGTGATTTGAAGTTTTTCCTCTGGATCATTAACTTTTCCTGTTAAAAAAATCCTACCATCTAAAACTTTTGTACTTAAAGATAGCAGGTAGTTCTTATCTCTTAGTGCCAATCTTGCTGTCAAGTTTTTTTGCATCACGGAATCGTCGATCTGAGTACCTAAAGATCTTGGGTCAAAAGCAATGCTGACACCTGTTCCAAAAATACCTTTTGAGCTTATTCCAACACATCCTGTGAAGATTAAAAAAATTAAACTTATTAAAAAAATTCTACTTTTCATTTTTTAGTTTTAAACAATAATTATAAATTTCTTTTTTTGGCACATTGGTATTTTGACTGATTAAATCAGTAATATCTTTAATGCTTAATTTTTTAATCATTTTTTGAATGTTTTTTTTATCAGATTCTCTTAAAATTATCGAAGAGTTTTTTTCCTTAAGCTTTTCAGAAATAACAATTGTTAACTCTCCTTTTGGATCAGATTTAAAAGGCTCTAAGTCATTGATATCTGATCTAATGTATTCTTCGTAAAATTTTGTCATTTCTCTGCATATTAAAATTTTTCTACCTGAAAAATAATGCTTAATATCTTTTACAGATTTATTAAATTTTCGCGGAGAGATGAAAAAAACAATACAACTATTTAAGTTTGTCAGTTTTTCAAAGTCTTCTTTTAACTTGTTATTTTTTTCAGGAAAAAATCCATAGAAAAAATATTTTTCATTAAAGCCACTAATGGATACAGCGGTCGAAACTGCTGATGCTCCAGATATTGGAAAAACTTCAATGCTATTCGCAACACACTCATTAATCAATATTGCTCCAGGGTCAGAAACTGAAGGAGTTCCAGCATCAGAAATTAGTGACATAACACAATCTGATTTTAAAATATTTATTATTTTTGATAGATTTTTTTTTTCATTAAATTTATGATTTGAAATTAGCTTTGATTTAATTTCATACCTGTCTAATAAATTTTTTGAAGTCCGGGTATCTTCACATAGTATATAATCTGATTTTTTTAAGACATCTAAGGCTCTTAAAGTAATATCACTTAGATTTCCAATTGGAGTGGCAACAATATAAAGGCCACTTTTCACTTTATTATTTTTATTTTCAGTGTGTAGAATCATCAGAATATAACCGATATAATAATAACATTAAAATGAAGAAAATTATTAAAATTATATTACTTTTAATTTTAACTTTTTCAATATCGATGGGAAAAACCATTGCTAATGAAAAAATTAAGATTGGCTTGCTTATTCCATTAACAGGTAAAAATTCTGAGATTGGTCAATCTATAATTAAGTCTACAAGGCTAGCTATTAATAAAATAAATAACCCATCAATTGAAATTATTCCTAAAGACACTAAATCTAATCCCAAAAGCACCTTAAAAGCAGCAAAAGAATTAGCTAAATTAGATATAAAAATAATTATTGGCCCAGTTTTTAATGAAAATTTAACTTATCTTGATGAATTAACTGGGGTTACTTTTTTATCACTAACAAACAAAAATAATAATTTTTCAAAGAATATTATTAATGCTGGCATCAATGCTACCTCACAATTAAAAACTATTAAGAAATTTCTAGAGTTAAATGAAATAAAAAAAACAATTTTTTTAACTCCAGATGTAAATTATAAAAATGAAATCGAAAAAGCTATATTAAATTCTAAAATTAAAATATTAGAAAATTATATTTATGACACTAATCCAACTAAACTTACTCAACAAATTGAGAAAATTACACGCTACGATATAAGAAAGCAGAACCTTGAAGATGAAATATTTAGGTTAGAAAAATCAAATCAAAAGAGCAAAGAAAAATTAATTGAAAGATTAAAAAAAAGAGACACTCTTGGTGGTGTAAAATTTGACTCTATAATAATTGCAGATTTTAATGAAAGTTTAAAAAGTGTTACAACCTCTTTATTATATACTGATATATTACCTAAAAAAAAATATTTTATAACTCTTAATCAATGGTTTGATAGCTCTCTACTAGAAGAAGCTAGTGCACAGCCGCTTTATTTTCCTTCTATAAATAAAAGTAATTATGAAGATTTTTCAGCAGAATATTTTGAAAAATTTAATCAATATCCAAATCAATTATCTTTCTTGAGTTTTGATTTAGTTGGACTAGTTTATTATTTAATAATTCAAAATAATTCTATTGTTGATGAAAAGATTTTTACAAAAAAAAATTTATTTAAAGGAAAAGTTGGAATTTTTGAAATAAAAAATAATAAAATTAACCATATTCTTAATTTTTATAAAGTTGAAAATGGTGCGTTTAAAAAAATTTTTTAATTTTTTTAAACGCTTTATACCGATGATCTATCTTATATTTTTCCGAAGGTTTCATTTCTCCAAAAGTAATTTTTTTTCCTTTAGGTATAAAAATTGGATCATAACCAAATCCATTTTTTCCTTTCATATAAGGTGAAATATGTCCTTCGATTATTCCAACTGAACTTATAGTTTTTTGGCCAGATCCATAAATAGTTAGAGCACAAATAAATCTAGCTTTAATTTTTTTGTTTTTCCAATTTTTGTTTTTTCTATCTAGTTCTTTAAAAACTCTCCTCATTGCTTTAGTAAAATCACCTTTTTTTCCACCCCATCTGGCCGAGTATATGCCAGGATTTCCATCTAAAGCATTAACCTCCAGCCCTGAATCATCTGATAAACAAATCAATTTAGATTTTTTAGAGAAATATCTAGCTTTAATTAAAGAATTTTCCTCAAAAGTTTTTCCATTTTCAAGGGGACTTTTAATTTTAAAATCCGATGTAGAGTAAATTTTCAGGTTTTTAGGCAATAAATCTTTAATTTCCTTCAATTTTCCAGGATTATTTGTGCCTACTAATATTTTTGTAATTTTTTTCTTTAACATCTAGCAATTATCAAATTTCATACCATATAAGTCTCAATGGAAAAAGATCAAAACACTAATCCTGAGACTCAAAATAATGATGCTGAAGAAATTAAAGCAGATGAATTAGATAATAATCCTCAATCTGATGCTTCGGAAAGCAACGAACTACCAAAAGAGATTGCTCCCGAGGAAAAAATTTTAGAACTAGAAGACAAATTAGCTAGAGCTTTTGCTGAAATGGAAAACCAGAGAAGAAGGTTTGAAAAAGAAAGAGAGGATGCTTTTAATTATGGAGGTTTTACTTTTGCAAAAGAAACCTTAAATTTAATAGATAATTTGGAAAGATCAAAACAGATATTGGAAAATGATGAGGCCTTAAAAAACTCAGAGGCTTTAAAAAAAACTTTAGAACATTTTGATATTATAAATAAAGATATGGTTTCTATTTTATCAAAAAATGGGATTACTCCTTTGGATTCAATTGGTAAAAAACTTGATCCAAATTTTCATCAAGCAATGATGGAGATTAATGATGATCAAAAAGAACCTGGCACAATTATTCAAGAAATTCAAAAAGGCTTCATGATGAAAGATAGATTACTTAGACCTTCTCTAGTGAGTGTTTCAAAAAAAACTGAAAATAAAGAAGAAAAAAGTAAGGAAAATAAAGAAAATTCAGACAATTTATAATGTTTGTCAGAACTTGTAGATTAAAAATTAACACTTATATGAAGGGTAGGATTTAAATTATGAGCAAAATTATAGGAATAGATTTAGGAACAACAAATTCATGTGTATCTATCATGGAGGGTAGTCAGCCCAAAGTTTTAGAAAATGCAGAAGGTGCAAGAACAACTCCTTCAGTTGTTGCTTTTACTGATGATGGAGAAAAACTTGTCGGACAACCTGCAAAGAGACAAGCAGTAACTAATCCTGAAAATACTATATTTGCTGTAAAAAGATTAATTGGAAGAAATTTTGAAGACCCGACTGTAAAAAAAGATATTGCAGCAGCTCCTTTTAAAATAGTTAATTCAGAAAAAGGTGATGCTTGGATTGAAGCAAAAGGTGAAAAATATTCCCCTTCACAAATATCAGCATTTATTCTGATAAAAATGAAAGAAACAGCTGAAAAATATTTAGGACAAGAAGTAACTAAAGCAGTAATAACTGTTCCTGCTTATTTTAATGACGCTCAAAGACAAGCAACAAAAGATGCGGGTAAAATTGCAGGATTAGAAGTTTTAAGAATTATAAACGAACCTACTGCAGCTTCTCTAGCATATGGTTTGGATAAGAAGAAAGAAAATAAAAAAATTGCCGTATACGATTTAGGTGGTGGAACTTTTGATGTATCCATTCTTGAATTGGGCGATGGTGTATTTGAAGTCAAATCGACTAATGGTGATACATTTTTAGGCGGTGAGGATTTTGACAATACAATTGTTGATTATTTAATTGGAGAATTTAAAAAAGATAATGGTATAGATTTAAGAACTGACAAGTTAGCTCTTCAAAGATTAAAGGAAGCTGCTGAAAAAGCAAAAATTGAACTTTCTTCTGCTGAACAAACAGATGTTAATTTACCATTTATAACTGCAGATAAAACAGGTCCAAAACATATTAATCTAAAAATGACTAGAGCAAAATTAGAAGCTTTGGTTGAAGACTTAATTTCAAGAACGTTACCACCTTGTAAAACTGCACTTAAGGATGCAGGCCTTAATGCAAATGAAATTGATGAAGTTGTAATGGTTGGTGGTATGACGAGAATGCCAAGAGTTTTAGCAGAAGTTAAAAACTTTTTTGGGAAGGAGCCTAATAAAAGTGTAAACCCAGATGAAGTTGTTGCAATGGGTGCTGCAATTCAAGCTGGTGTACTTCAAGGAGATGTTAAAGATGTTTTGCTTTTAGATGTAACACCTCTATCACTTGGAATTGAAACGCTTGGTGGAGTTTCAACAAAATTAATTGAAAAAAATACAACAATTCCTACAAAAAAAAGCCAAGTTTTTTCTACAGCAGATGATAATCAGCCTGCTGTATCAATAAGAGTTTTACAAGGTGAAAGAGAAATGGCATCTGATAATAAAATGTTAGGAAATTTTGAACTAGTAGGTATTGCACCAGCTGCAAGAGGAATACCTCAAATCGAAGTAACCTTTGATATTGATGCAAATGGAATTGTTAGTGTTTCTGCAAAAGATAAAGGAACTGGAAAAGAACAAAAAATCCAAATCCAAGCTTCAGGCGGTTTAAGTGACGAAGAAATTGAAAAAATGGTTAAAGATGCAGAAGCAAACAAAGATGAGGATAAAAAGAAAAGAGAGTCAGTAGATGCAAGAAATCAAGCAGATACTTTAATTCATTCAACTGAAAAAAATCTAAAAGAACATGGTGCTAAAGTTTCAGATGCAGACAAAAAAGCAATAGAAGAAGCCTCATCTGCTTTAAAGGAAGTAATTAAAGGGACTGATATTGAGGATATTAAGAAAAAAACAGAAACTTTGGTTCAAGCTTCTATGAAATTAGGTGAAGCTATTTATAAATCTCAAGAAAAGAAACCAGATTCATCTAAAGATGCTGATAAAAATGGTGAAGGAAAAAAAGACGACAATGTAGTTGATGCGGACTTTGAGGAAGTAAAAGAAGAAGAGATACAAGAGGATAAAGAAGAAGAAGTAAAAGAGGATAAAAAAGAAGATAAAGAAAAAAGCGCTTAAGACTTAAAACAACTATCATCTTAGAGTAACTTATGGCTAAAAGAGATTTTTATGACGTTTTAGGTGTTAGTAAAAGTGCAAGTGCTGAAGAATTAAAATCAGCATATAGAAAGTTAGCAGTAAAACACCATCCCGATAAAAACCCTGGTGATAAAGCTTCTGAAGATAAATTCAAAGAAGCAGGTGAGGCATACGGTATTCTTTCTGATGCAGAGAAAAAACAAAACTATGATAATTTCGGCCATGCTGCCTTTGAAGGTGGTGGAGGTGGAAGACAAAGTGGCGGTTTTGGAGGAGCTGATTTTTCAGATATTTTTGAAGATTTTTTTGGTGATTTTGGTGGTGGCGGAAGATCAAGAGGAAGGAGCACAAATAACAGGGGCTCTGACTTAAGATATGATTTATCCATTACTCTAGAAGAGGCATATGAAGGAAAAAAACAAGATATAAAATTTTCAACAACAGAAAAATGTAACACCTGCAAAGGAAATGGCTCAAAGCCCGGTCACTCTCCAGGTAGATGTACAGTTTGTGGTGGAAATGGCAAAGTAAGGTCTAATCAGGGGTTTTTTACCGTTCAACAAACATGTCCTCAATGTCAGGGAACTGGGGAAGAAATTACCAATCCATGTACTGACTGTAGTGGTCAGGGTAATAAACAAGCATCAAAAAAGATATCTGTAACCATACCCAAAGGTGTTGATGACGGAACACGAATAAGGTTAGCGGGTAAAGGTGAGGCTGGTACCAAAGGTGGAGCTAGTGGAGATTTGTATTTATTCATTAACGTTCACTCTCATGATCTTTTTAAAAGATCAGACGAAAATTTATTTTTTGAATTCCCAATTTCTATAGCTGATGCAGCGCTTGGCACTACAATTGAGATACCAACAATTGACGGTGGAAGAGCAAAAATTAAAATACCAGATGGAACTCAGAATGGAAAACAATTTAGACTAAAAGGTAAAGGAATGCCTTATATACGTGGCAGTGGAAATGGTGACCTTTATGTTCAGGTAAATACAGAAGTTCCTATTTCATTGAATAAAGAACAAAAAGAACTGCTTGAAAAATTTAGAGAAATTGAGAATGAAAAATCAAACCCAAGTATTAAAAAATTCTTCCAAAAAGCTAAAAATTTTTGGAAAAACTAAAAGACTAATTAACCAAAAAAGGTTAATATTTTCATAGATGAAAAAAATTAATTTAGCAATTTCTGGTTGTCTTGGAAGAATGGGTCAACAGCTTATTAAATCTTCTAAATCTAATAAAAACTTTAAATTAGTAACTCTTACAGAAAATAAACCTGTTATTAAAAAAATAGTAGGCATTAAACTTGATTTAAATACAGAACAAGCTTTTAAAAAAACTGATGTAATAGTTGATTTTACAGTCCCCAAATGCACTCTGGATATTCTCAAAATTGCATCAAAACTTAAAAAAAGAGTGGTTATTGGAACGACTGGCTTTACTCAAAAAGAAGAAGGTTTAATTAAAAAATATTCAAAAAAAATTCCCATACTAAAAGCTGGTAATATGAGCCTAGGTGTTAATTTATTGATGTATTTAACTGAAATAACATCGAAATCTTTAAATGACGAATATTTAAGCAAAGTATTTGAAGTTCATCATAAGCATAAAAAAGATTACCCTTCAGGAACGGCTTTAATGCTTGGAAAAGGTATTGCTAATGGAAAAAATAAAAACTTTTATAATTTGATTGGAAATAAATTTTTAAATAAAAAATCTTTTCCATATGGAGAAAAAATTAATTTTAATTCAATTAGAAAAGGTGAGATTATTGGAGAACATGAAGTGGCGTTCTCTAGCGGTAAAGAAATAATAAAATTAAATCATGAGGCATTTGATAGGGCTCTTTATTCAGATGGTGCTTTAACTGCTGCAAAATGGCTTATTAATAAAAAACCTGGACTTTATTCAATGAGAGATTTATTGAATTTTAAATAATGAATGAAAAAGAAAAAGCAAAAAAAATACTTAAGATTTTAAATAAAATTTATCCAAAAACCCCTATTCCTCTAAATTATAAAAACAAATTCACTCTTTTAATGTCTGTTCTTTTATCAGCGCAGTGTACTGATCTGAATGTTAATAATGTAACCAAGAATATATATCCAAAATATTATAAACCTGAGCACTTTGTAAAATTGGGTAGAAAAAAAATTGAAAAATTAATAAAAAGCATAGGCATATTTAGAATTAAATCAAAAAGCATTTATTTAATGTCAAAACAGCTATTAGAAAATCATGGTGGCAAGGTACCTAAGAGCTTTGAGGATCTCGAAAGACTACCTGGTGTGGGCCATAAAACAGCAAGTGTGGTCATGTCTCAAGGCTTTGGTGTGCCAGCCTTCGCAGTTGATACTCATATCCATAGGTTGGCCCAAAGATGGGGCATAACAAATGGCAAAAGTGTTACTCAAACTGAACAAGATTTAAAAAGATTATTTCCTAAAAAAACATGGAGTAAGTTACACTTGCAAATAATTTATTATGGAAGAGAGTTTTGTAAAGCAAGAGAGTGTTATGGTTTGACTTGTAAAATTTGTACTACTTGTTATCCTAAAAGAAAAAATCCAGTTAAAATAAAAAAAGCATAATATGAAAATACTAGGGATTGGAAATGCAATTGTAGATGTTATATGCAAAGTAAATGAGCAATATTTAATAGATAATGAATTAACCAAAAGTACCATGAGGCTAGTTAATAAAAATGAATTTCAAAAACTTTTATCAACACTAAGAATTGAAGAAACAGTTTCAGGGGGATCTGTGGCAAACTCTATTGTTGGGTTATCACAATTAGGAAATGAAGTTGGCTTTATTGGTAAGGTTAATGATGATAATTTAGGTAAGAAATATGAGGATGGATTAAAAAAAGAAAATGTTAGTTATTTTTATTCTAAAAAGAAGGAAATCTTACCCACAGGAACTTGTTTAATATTAATTACACCTGATTCCGAAAGAACAATGTGTACTTTTCTTGGAACATCAGGAAAAATTAATGAGAACGATGTCAATATAAAAACAATTAAAGATAGTGAAATGATTTTTCTAGAAGGCTATTTGTGGGATGAGGGAAATCCAAAAAAAGCTTTCGATAAAGCAATACTAAATGCCAGTAAAGTTTCTATGTCTTTATCTGATTCATTTTGTGTTGATCGACATAAACAAGACTTTTTAGACTTAGTAAAAAATAAATTAGATATTGTTTTTGCAAATGAACAAGAGTTTAGCTCTTTAATTGATGCAAAAAATTTTACTGAGGTAATATCGTTTGCAAAAAGCCTCAATAAGGTAATAGTTATTACACGAGGAGAAAAGGGAGCAATAACAATAAAGAATAATTTAGTTTTTGAAAATTCAATTAATTTAAATCTGAAAATAGTAGATTTAACTGGCGCAGGAGATCTTTTTGCATCGGGTTTTTTGCACGGCTATATCAATGATTTTTCAATTGAAAAATGCTTACAAGAAGGTACGAATATGTCCTCTAAAGTAATTCAAATTTTAGGGGCAAGACTTTAAGATGACAAGACAGAAAACTCACAAAATATTTCCTGTGCCAGTTTTTGAATATAAAGTAGAAAATTATAATGAGTTTAATGTTGAACTTGAAAAATATATTTATAATTTAAAAAAAAAAGATGAAAAGGGATTAACAGCTTCTAATGTTGGGGGATGGCACTCTCCATTTTTTAATATTGCTGAGAGTGATTTACTAAAAAAATTTTTAAATACTATTCATAAATATTTATTTGAAATTATTACAAATGATTTTGGTTTGAAATATAAAATTGAAAAAACTAAAATTGATGGAATGTGGTCAATAATAAATCCCAAAAATACATTTAATATAAGACATAATCATGCAAATTCCTTTTTAAGCGCAGCTTATTACGTTAAAGCAAAAAAAGACTCGGGTAAAATAAAGTTTTTTGATCCAAAAGAACAAAGAGTCGTAAATGCTCCATTTGTAGAAAAAGTTACCGACCTATCTGCTGTAGCTTTAAATTTTGAACCAGAAGAGGGAAAATTGTTGATCTTTCCATCATACTTACATCATGCAGTTAGTAAAAATTTATCTCATGAGGATAGAATTGTTATTAGTTTCAATATCAATATAGACAAATAAAACTGAGACTTAAAGATGATACCCTTTTTCACTGCTTAATATAAAATTATCATCTCCAAACACATTTTCGATTTTTTTTCTTAATCTGTAAATATGAGTCTCAACGGTATGAGTGTCTAAATTATTAGCATAATTCCAGATTTCACTTTGAAGTTTTGAAACCTTTTGTGGAATTTCTTCATAAAAGAGGAATAGAATTAATTGGATTTCTTTTTCTGTTAACTTTGTATTTGTACTACGATTGTATATTTTTCTGTTGTTTAAATTAATAACGTAATTTTTGATAATAATTTCAGATTGTGATCTGTATTTAAGTTTTAAAAGAAAAATATTTATTTTTTCAATTAAGCTATTTAGAGAAATTGGCAAGTTTTCAAAAATTAAGACTTCTTTACTGTCAATAGTCTTAATTTTAAAATTTGTTTTTTTATGACTAGTTATTATAAGTGAATATTTTAAATTTTTGTTATTTAACTTAATGAAATTTTGTAAATCTAAATCATTAATCTCAAAAACGTTAAAATTTAATGCACTTTTAATTTCATTAAAAATTTCATATAATTCTTTAAAATTAGCAATATAAACATTTTGTTTTAACATGATTATTTTATTATGATTATTAACCTTAAAAATAAGCATACACTCCAAATTGATGAATTTCAATTTAGATGTTGCATTGGAAAAAATGGCATAACTAAAAAAAAAATCGAAGGTGATAATTGTACACCCAAAGGATTATTCAAATTATCTCAAATTTACTACAGAGCTGATCGCATCTCATTGGGTAAATGCAAAATTAAAAAAACTAAAATTAGTAAAAATATGGGTTGGTGTGATGATTCATTAAGTAAATTTTATAATAAACAAATTAATATTAATAAAAAAGTAAAACACGAAAAACTATATCGGAGAGACTACAAGTACGATTATGTAATTGCTTTAGACTATAATAGAAAAAAAATTATTACAAAAAAAGGGAGTGCAATTTTTATACATTTGACAAAAGATTATAAACCTACTGCTGGCTGTGTTGCAATTAATAGATTACATTTTGAGATCTTGTTAAAAATCATTAAAAAAAATACTTTTATCAGAATAAACTAGATTCGTTCCCCAAAAATTTTAGATCCTATTCTTAAATAAGTTGCTCCATATTTTGCAGCTTCTACAAAATCATTAGACATTCCCATACTCAAATTGGGTAAATTTAATTTGTCTGAAAGTTCTTTCATATTTATGAAAAACTTAGATGAGACTTCATATTTCGGCGGCAAGCACATCAATCCAATTATATTTAATCCTAGATTTAAAGAACATTCCTTGTAAAAATCTTCCAAATTTTCGATATCGACACCATTTTTTTGTTTTTCTTTTCCAATATTAACTTGAATAAAAATTTTTATTTTTTTGTTTTTTTTATTTTCTTCTTGAGATATTTTTTCAGCAAGCTTTAAATTGTCTAAAGAATGGATGTAGTCAAATAGTGGTATTAAAAACTTAACCTTATTCGTTTGAACTTTGCCCAGCATGTGTAATTTTAAATTTGAAAAATTACTCTTAACATCACTCCATTTTTCTAAGGCTTCCTGAATTTTATTTTCTCCAAAGTTTATATGGCCATATTTTATTAATGGAAGAATATCTTTTATTGGATATGTTTTGCTTACAGCAATAATTTCACTTTTTATTTTATTATTATTTATATTCAAATCTTTCAATTGGTTTTCAATATTAATTAAGTTATTAATTGGATTATGCATTTTAAAAATTTAAAATTTTTTTGTTTTATCGATAAATTTGATAATAATATAATAAACAAATTATTAAATAATACCTCTGTAATATATAGAAATTATCATACTAAAAATAATTTAGACACAATTATAAGTATAAAAAATGCATGTAAAAAAAAAGGAATAAAGTTTTATCTCAGTAATGATGTTAAATTAGCAATAAAACTCAACCTAGATGGAGCATATGTACCTTCCTTTAATAAAGACAGAATATTTAATTCATATAATTTTAAAAAAAAATTTAAACTACTAGGTTCCGCACACAACCTACAAGAAATTAAAGAAAAAGAGATTCAAAATGTTAATTATATATTTTTATCACCTTTGTTTACTTCAAAAAAAAATAAAAATTGTTTAGGGTTATATAGATTTTTAAATCTAATGAAAAAGACTAAGAAAAAAATTATATGTCTTGGCGGAGTTAATGAAAAAAATCTAAGTCAAATTAAGATTTTAAACCCTTATGGTATTGCTTCCATTTCATTATTTCAAAATGAAAGTGTTATTATTTAATTATGATTAAGAAAATAAGCAAAGAATACCTTCAAAAAGAATTAAAAAAAATTCACAATTTTTTTGTTTCACAGAATTACGAAGTGGTTATAGAAAAAACAAGTGCTTTACTTAAAAAGGATCCAACTCAAGTTACTTTTTATAATTACATTGGTCTTTCTTATAAACAGTTGGGTCAACTAACAAAAGCAGAAAGTATTTTAAAAAGGGGGCTTAAAAAACAACCCAAGGCTATAACTTTACTTTGTAATTTGGGTGCTGTTTATAGAAATATGGAAATGTTTTCAGATGCAGAGATAATTTTTAATAGAGCACTTCAAATAAACCCAAAAGATACGAATGTTCTAATTAATTTTGGTAATTTAAAAAGAGACTTAAACAAAATTGATGAGTGCATAAAATTGTATGAACAGGCTTATTTAATAAATGATAATATTGAAACTTTATTAATTAATTTAGCTGGCACTTATCAAATTATTGGTGAATTTGATAAGTCTAAAGAAGTTTTAAAAAACCTTCAATTAAAATTTCCCCATAATATAATTGCAGATAAAATGCTTAGTACTATTAATTTTTATAATACAGACGATAATCACCAAAAATTAATGATAAAAAAAATTAACAATCCTGATCTAGCAAGTGAAAATAAAATTCCACTATATTTTGCTTTAGCCAAATCATATTCAGACCAGAAAGACTATAAAAAATCCTCTGAATATTTTATCAAAGGAAATGATGCACAATTTAATATCTTTAAAAATTATAATTTTTCTGACGAATTGAACTTATTTAATACTATTAAAGAAAAATTTACTAACCAGGTGTTTAGCACAACCCAATCATCAGATGTACCTAACTTAATATTTGTTGTTGGATTACCAAGGTCTGGAACCACCCTCACTCACCAAATTATATCCTCACACTCTAAAGTATACGGTGGGGGTGAACTACCCGTACTGAATTCCATATTGTCAAAAAAAATTTTTGATATTGATCAGCTTGATCAAAATTATATTGATGCTTTATCTGCTGAAATTCTTGCTTTATTTAAACAATTTAATCAAAATCTGATTATTTTAGATAAATCGCCATTAAATTTTCAATGGATTGGTTTTATTAAATTATTATTTCCCCATGCAAAGATAATTCATTGTAAAAGAAATTTAAAAGATACCGCTCTATCTATTTATAAAAATGTTTTTGACGGATTTTCTTTGCCATGGAGCTATAATCAAGTAAATTTAATAAAATTTATAAACCTTTATGAAGATTTGATGGCTTTTTGGCATGCCAAAATGCCTAACTATATTTATGACTGTGAATATGAAAAATTGGTTAATGATCAAAACGTTGAAACACGCAAAATAATAGATTTTTGTAATCTTGCCTGGGAAGATAATTGTATTAATTTTGAAAAAAATGGTCCACCGATAAAAACAGTGAGCATTGCTCAAGCAAGAAAACCAATTTACAAAAGCTCTGTAGATCTTAACAAAAATTACAAAGATTATTTAGATTTTTTAGAAAAAATTGAAGAGTAAAAAAAAGGCCCCATAAAGGGGCCTTTTAAATATAATCTTTTTACTTAATTAAAACGCAAAAGATAAAGAGATTTCTGTGTGCTCAGATTCGATACCAGCAACTTGCTGAATATTTTCTGCTTTGTTTGAGTGAGCTTTAAGACTCATTCCACCCATAGAGTAACCAATTGACATACCAGTTACATCTTGCTCATCAGTATCACCTTCTTTTTCAGTTTCTTGAGAACCGTAAGATATTGAAAGGTTATCATTTATTGCAAATGATATACCGTACATATCTGTTTCAAGGTCAGAGTTAGCAGTTGCAGAATCGATTTCTGAATGCTGTGCACCAACAGTTACTGGACCAAATGCATATGTGAAACCATATGTAGTATGATCATTAGATGTAGAAGCTGTTACACCTCTTTCACCAGTACCAGCAACGATTCTTAAACCATCGATAGGTGTCATAGATACTGCAATTGAAGTAGCAGATTCTACAGCGCCTGTTCCTGAGTTTCCACCATCATCTGTTGAGTTATCAGAAGTTTTTACACCGTAACCAACGTTAATGTTAGCCATATCACCAACAGAATAAGCATAGTTGAAACCAGTAGTTCCACTATCAACTCTTCCATTTAGACCTTCAGTTCCATCAGATATAGAATCAGCGTCTAGACCATTCCATACTTCTTCTTCTGCAGTTGGCATAATGTCATCAATTTTACCAATACCTAGATCACCTGAATCTTGGTTATAAGTTATTGCTCCCATAGCACCCATGTCATAAGTTAAAGATGAAGAACTTTTTCCACCATTAGCTGTCATAGCGTGATATAGAGATACAGTATGTCCATTATCTAATTCACCTGAACCAGTAAATGTCATTAACTGCTGCATACCAAATCTGTTACCATCTGCTTCTGCATCGTTTTTTCCAGTATCACCAGTATAAGTAAGCTTAGCACCACCACTTACTGATAATTCACCAGCTTGTGCTGAAAATGCTACAAGCGAACCTGCTAGAGCTGAAAGACCTATTTTTTTTAGGTTTGTCATATTTTCTCCTATTTGTTTGTTAATTATTATTATTAATAATGCGTATTGATAACAAATATTGTTAAAATTTTTATAATATAAGATAATAAAAGAGTTTTTTTTAGTATTTGTTGCATAAATATCACACTATAATTCCTTTTAATAACAACAATATGTGTGATAATACGCTATTTTTTGATGATAATAAACATACATAAAATGATAAAATTTATAAAAATAATTCTTTTTGTTACACTAATTTTTAATATCTCAGGTTGTGGGATATATAAAAAAACTGATGCGCGTAAGGTATCCCCAAACGTGAAAGATAGGGTTGATAAAAATATTAAGGAAGGGAGAAATTTTAAATTATTAGGTGGTGATAAAAAGAAAAATGGTGTTTTTGATTTTGCCTCATCTAATGAATTATGGAGAGCTTCTCTTAAATTGCTAGAATTTACACCATTAAGCAACGTTGATTATTCTGGGGGAATGATTATTACAGATTGGTTTTCAGATGAAAAAAAAGAAAATGAATATACTAAAATTACTGTAAGATTTTTATCTACAGAAATAAGAGCTGATGGAATTAAGGTTATTATATATAAAAAAACCTGTGATAATCAAAATAGATGCAAAACATCTAAACTAGAAACAGCTTTAGCTGATGAAATAAAATTAGCGATTCTAAAAGAGGCTACTTTAATTAAAAATAATGAATTAACAAAAAGACCAGATTATAAATCACCAGACTTCGGTACTAAATAATTATAATTTAAAAATATAGTTCATTAAAATGGATAGATATAATTTCAAAACTGTTGAAAAAAAATGGCAGAGTTTTTGGGATAAAAATAAAACGTTTGCTGCACAATTAGACAAAAGTAAAAAAAAATTTTATTGTTTAGAAATGTTTCCTTATCCTTCTGGCAAGATACATATGGGGCATGTAAGGAATTATACAATTGGCGATGTTCTAGCAAGATTTAAAGCATTGCAAGGATTTAATGTTTTACATCCTATGGGTTGGGACTCGTTTGGTATGCCAGCAGAAAATGCGGCAAGACAGAATAATCTGGATCCCAAAACATGGACTGAGTCAAACATTGAGACAATGAAGTCTCAACTTAAAAAACTTGGCTTATCGATTGATTGGAGTAGGGAAATTTCGACTTGTTCATCTAATTATTACCAACACCAACAAGAATTTTTTTTAGAGCTCTATGATAAGGGTTTAGTTTATAGAAAAGAAAACTATGTAAACTGGGATCCAATTGATGAAACAGTTTTAGCTAACGAGCAAGTAATTGATGGAAAAGGCTGGAGATCAGGTGCAACTGTAGAAAGAAAAAAATTAAATCAATGGTTTTTTAATATATCAAAGTTTTCAGAAGATCTTCTAAAAGGCCTAGATACTCTAACTAATTGGCCAAATAAAGTAAAGGTTATGCAAAAAAATTGGATAGGAAAATCTTTCGGCTGTGAAGTTGAATTTAAAATTGAGAGTGAAAAGCCTGTTGACAGTATTAAGTGCTATACAACTAGACCAGATACTTTGTTTGGATTTTCATTTCTAGCATTATCAGTTGATCATCCTCTGTCTAAATTTTATGAACAAGATGAAAAGTTTCAAAGTTTTAAAAAAGAGTGCTCAAAAACTGGGACAACAGAAGAGTCCATTGCATCAGCTGACAAACTGGGATTTAAAACTGACCTAGTTGCAATAAATCCTCTAGATGAAACTATAAAAGTTCCCGTTTTTTTTGCAAATTTTGTTTTAATGGATTATGGACTTGGTGCTGTTTTTGGATGCCCCGCTCATGATCAAAGAGATTTAGATTTTGCAAAAAAATATAATTTAAAAATTACCCCTGTTGTAAAACCAGATAAAGATAAAGATTTTGAAATTAATAATGAAGCTTATACTGGAGATGGATATCTTTATAATTCAAAGTTTTTAGATGGTTTAAAAGTACCAAATGAATCGATAATCAAAACAATAGAGTTTCTTGAAAAAAATAATCTAGGACAAAAAAAAACAAATTACAGATTAAAAGATTGGGGAATATCAAGGCAACGTTACTGGGGATGTCCTATACCGATTGCTTACGATGAGAATGATCAGCCAATTAAAATTCCTACAGATATGCTTCCTGTTAAATTACCAAAAATAGAAAAATTAGAAACCACTGGCAATCCTCTAGATAATGCTGAAAAATGGAAACATTTTACTCTTGATGGTAAAAAATATAGAAGAGAAACAGATACCCTAGATACATTTGTTGATTCTTCCTGGTATTTTCTAAGATTCTGCTCTTCAAAAAATGCCAACCATGGATTTACTCAGGAAGAGGTTGATTATTGGATGCCAGTTGATCAATACATAGGTGGAGTTGAGCATGCAATTTTACACCTTTTATACTCTAGGTTTTTTATGCAAGCTCTTTCTTATCAAAATGAAAAATTTAACTTAAAAGAACCATTTGATGGTTTATTTACGCAAGGTATGGTTTGTCATGAAACGTATAAAGACCAAAAAAATAATTGGTTAAGTCCAGAGGAAGTTTTCTCTAAAGATACAAAAAACTTTTATAAAAAAACAAATCCTTTAGAAAAAATAATTGTAGGACCAATAGAATCTATGTCCAAGTCCAAAAAAAATACTGTCGATCCTCAAAATATAATAGAAAACTATGGAGCAGATTCTGTGAGATTATTTATTTTATCAGATAGCCCACCTGAAAGAGATGTACAATGGTCGGATCAAGGTATGATGGCATCGTATAAATTTTTACAAAAATTATGGGTACTACATTCGAGAATTCTAAAAAAAATTGATACCAATAAATCAGATACTCATAATGAAAGATTAACAAAATTTACAAATCAATTAATTTATAAAATTACTCACAACTTGGAAAAATTTCACTACAATGTAATAGTTGCTAATCTTCATGAAATGTATAATTTTTTAATCAAAGAGATAGAAAACCCTGTAAAAACAAGCTTTTTAGTCGAAAATTATAAAAAAATCCTTATATCAATGATGCCTTTTATCCCTCATTTTGCAAACGAATGTTTAGAAGATATTAATCAAGATAAGGTAAAATGGCCAATTGTTATGGCGGAAGAGCTGGAAGAAGAAAATATAAATTTTGTAATACAAATTAATGGTAAAAAGAAAGCTCTTCTAAAAGTAAAAAATAATATTGATGAAAAGACTTTGTTGAAACAAATTGAAGAAAATAAAGATACCGAAAAACTGCTAAAAGATCAAAAGGTAAAAAAAACAATTTTTGTATCAAACAGACTAATAAATATTATAATATAAGAATGTTAAAAAAAACTATCTTAATTTCATTTTTTTTACTTACATTATCCTGTGGCTACGAGGCGATACACTCAAAAAAAAACTCTATAGATTATAATTTTTCAGTTAGTAGTATAAATTTTCAAGGAGATAGAGATATTAATTTAAAAATTAAGCAAAAATTTAATAATTATATTCTGACGAAAAAAGATAAAAAATTTATACTTGATGTTAGAAGTGTATCAGAAAAAATAGTCACTGCGAAAGACCCTGCAGGGGACCCTACAGATTTTGAAAACATCACAACAACAGAAGTTGAGGTTTACATTGGCGTGGATTTAAAACGAAAAATAAAAATAAAAAAGAGCTTTAAATATAGTAACAGCACTAACAAATTTGACCTTAAAAACTATGAAAGACAATTAAAAACAAATTTAGCTGAAACGATTTCAGATGAACTAATTTTTAAATTATCAAATATTAGATGATCATAAAGTCGTTTGAATTAAATAAAATAAATTTAAATAATTATAAATTTTACCTTTTTTTTGGTAACAATGAAGGACTGAAAGAAGAAATTATAAAAAACTCGTTTGAAAAAAATTATTTAGAGAAGATTCATAGATATGAAGAAAAAGAAATACTAGATAATCGAAATGAATTTTTCAATAGTGTGCTTACAAAATCATTTTTTGATAATCAAAAACTCATAATAATAAATAGAGCAACAGATAAGATTAAAGATATAATAGAAGAACTAATAGAAAGAAATCCATCTGATATTCAATTTATTTTGAATTCAAAAAATCTTGAAAAAAAATCTACCGTAAGAAAATTTTTTGAGAAAGAAAAAACTATTATATGCATTCCATTTTATGAAGACAACAATCAAACATTGAATTCTATAATCAGTCAATTTTTTAGAAACAAAAAAATTCCAATCTCACAACAACTAATAAATATTTTAATAGAAAGAAGCAGGGGCGATAGAAAGAATTTAAATAATGAGTTAGCAAAAATTGAAAATTTTTCATTAAATAAAAATAATATAAATCTTCAACAAATTATTAAGCTCACAAATCTAGCTGATAACTATAGTGCTTCAGAACTAATCGACCACTCTCTTGCCAAAAACACAAGAAAAACCGTTACTATTTTAAATGAAAATAACTATTCAGATGAGGACAATATAATAATTATAAGAACATTATTAGCTAAACTGAAAAGATTAGTAAAAATTTATGAACTAGTTGATGAAAAAAATAATATAGAACAAGCAGTTTCTTTGTTTAAACCACCTATTTTCTGGAAAGATAAGCCACTAGTAATACAACAAATAAGGTCTTGGGGAAAAGATAAATTAAAGAGCTTAATTTACGAAAGTAATAAAATTGAATTTTTAATTAAAAAAAATTCAAGTGTAGGAAAAAGTATATTAACAGATTTCATAATTAATAATTCTAAAAAAACTAATAATTAGATTTTATAATCTCAATTATTTTATTTAACTGATCTAGATCTTTATATTCTAATAATAAAGATCCTGAATTATTTTTTTTATTTTTAATTAAAATATTAAGACCAATTTTTTCTCTAATTGAATTCTCTAAGGCTTGTAAATTTGTATCTCTCAAGGGCTTAAGAGAGTGTTTTTTAGTCTTAAAAATTTTAACAAAATTTTCTGATTGTCGAACAGAAAGGTTTTTTTCAATTATTTTATTTGCAACAAACTCTGCATTATCTAGACCTACTAAAATTTTTGCATGTCCTGCTGATAATTTTTGAGTTTCAATTAACCTTAAAACTGCTTCTGGAAGGTTGAGTAGCCTTAAAAAGTTAGCAATATGGCTTCTACTTTTTCCGATAAATTGTGCTACTTTTTCTTGGTCATACGAAAACTCTTCAATAAGACGTTTATAGCCACCTGCTTCTTCGATTGCATTTAAGTCATTTCTTTGAACATTTTCAATAATTGCAAATTCTAAAGATTTTAAATCATCTACATCTGTAATAACCACCGGAACTTCGTGTAGCCCTGCCTTTTGTGCTGATAACCACCTTCTCTCTCCGGCAATTATCTCATACTTTGAACTATCGTTACTAGACTTTCTAACAATGATTGGTTGAATGATACCTCTTTCTTTTATTGAGTTTGTTAAATCTTGTAAACTTTCCTCATCAAATGTTTTCCTTGGTTGAAATTTATTGCTTACAAGATCAGATATCGAAACTTTATTAATGTTTATTTCTACTTTTGTTTCACCTATTAAAGATGACAAACCTCTGCCTAGACCTTTTTTTATTTTGTTTGTATCCATTATGCAGCGCTCCCTATTTTTTGTTCTTGATTAATAAATTCATCTGTAAAGTTAAAATATGATTTACTACCAGGACAAGATTTGTCATACATTAAGACTGGCATGCCGTGCGATGGAGCCTCTGAAAGCCTGACGTTTCTTGGGATTACTGTTAGATAAACTTTTTCATTGAAATAATCCCTTGCTTCTTTTTCAACTTGTGTGGATAGCTTATTTCTTTTATCAAACATTGTTAAAAGTATGCCTCTAATTTTTAATTCAGGATTTAAATTAACTTTTATTCGTTCTATGGTTTTCATTAGCTGGGTTAAACCCTCTAAAGCAAAAAATTCAGTCTGTAATGGAACTAATAGTGAGTGAGAAGACACTAGCGCCATAACTGTAAGCAAGCTTAGTGATGGTGGACAGTCTATAAGTACATAATCATAGGTTGCTCTAGAATTATTCAAATAAGGGGTTAATTCGCGTTTTAAAATGAAGGCTCTCATGCTGTCATCAGCTGTCTCAACCTCAAGCCCAGATAAATCTACATTCGAAGTGATAATATCTAAATTTTTGAACTCAGTTTTTCTAATCACATCAGAAATGACTTTTGTGCCATTCAATACTCCGTAAATAGTATCTGTTGAACTTTCTAAATTGGATAGACCAAGTCCTGTAGTAGCGTTTCCTTGTGGATCAAGATCAATAACTAAAACCTTTTTCTCTTGTTGGGCTAAACCTGCTGCAAGATTAATTACTGTTGTTGTTTTTCCGACCCCACCCTTTTGATTTATTACAGAAATAATTTGCATTTAGTTTTTTAATGTTTTTTTTTAATATCTTTTATATTTAATAAAAATGAATCTTCGCTTGTAATACTTTTTTTCTTTTCAAAATCAAAATCCCAATTTATTAAAGTTTCTTCTAAAACTTTTTCTCCATTTTTTCCCATGAAGACAATTAAATTTTTGTAACTACTAAAATTTTTATAAACTAAATCTAAAATTATTGGTAAAGGTTTAAAAGCTCTTGCCATTATTGTACCCGAGTCTAAATTTTGTGCCTCAAAAATATTTTCTTGCATGACTTCGGTATTTAATTTTAAATCTCTAGATACTTTTCTTAAAAAAGAGCTTTTGTGGTGACTTTTTTCATATAAGTGAACTTTGATCGAATTTTTCTGATTTTTAATCATAATTGATATAATTATACCTGGCATGCCTCCACCTGAACCTATATCTGTTATAATTTTACTATTTAAATCAACAAATTCAATGATTTGTGCTGAATCAATTATATGACGTTCTCTAATAACCTCATTTTTAGCTGTTTCTTTACTAATTATATTAATTTCATCATTTTCCTGCTGTAGCATGGATATAAATAGCTCAAACTCAATTAATGTTTCACGTGGAACATTTTGGTCTTTTAGTAGTGGATATTTTTTAAAAATTTCTTCCATTAAGCTATTAGCTTAATAGACTTTCTTTTTACATGTGACAACAAAATATATACGGCAGCTGGAGTTATTCCATCAATACGCAGTGCTTGTCCCATAGTTTTTGGTTTTATTTGTTTAAATTTGGCTTTTACCTCATTTGATAGTCCAGAAAGATCATCATAATTAACTTTTTCAGGTATGACTAAATTTTCATCTCTTTTAAATGCTAATATATCTGCTTTTTGTTTTTTAAGATAGCCTCTGTAATGAGCATTTATTTCAATTTGCTCATCTATTTTTTTATCAAAATAAGGAATTTCAGGCCAAATTTCTCTTATTTTTTTCATATCAACACCTTTTTGGGTTAATATTTCATTAGATTTCCTTATAATACCATCTTTTGCAATTTTAATATCAAAGTTCTTTATTTTTGTTGGAGATATTGATGATTCAGACATTATTTTAAATATTATTCCTAATTTATGTTCTTTATCTTTAAAAACATCTTCTCTTTCATTTGATATTAATCCAATTTCAATTCCTTTATTTGTTAACCTTTGGTCGGCATTATCTGCTCTCAAACTTAGTCTATATTCTGCTCTTGAGGTGAACATTCTATAAGGCTCTGCGACACCTTTTGTTACCAAATCATCTATCATAACTCCAATGTATGCATCTGATCTATCCAAAATAAATGGCTCTTCTTTCTTAAAAGATAACGCAGCATTAATTCCAGCGATTAATCCTTGGGCCGCAGCTTCTTCATATCCCGTTGTTCCATTTATTTGCCCAGCAAGGTATAAATTTTGAATTTTTTTAGTCTCAAGAGTTAAAAATAGTTCTCTAGGGTCAATATAGTCATATTCTATGGCATAACCGGGTCTAATTATCTTAACATTTTCTAAACCACTGATATTGTTACATATTTCTTGCTGAACATCCTCAGGTAGTGAGGTAGATATTCCATTTGGGTATATTGTGTGATCATTTAATCCTTCAGGCTCTAAATATATCTGGTGACGGTCCTTATCTGCAAACTTTACTATTTTATCCTCTATTGAAGGGCAATATCTTGGGCCAACCCCCTGTATGCTTCCTGAGTACATGGCACTTCTTTTTAGATTTTTTTGAATTATCTTATGAACCTTTTCGTTCGTATAAGTCATCCGACATGAAACTTGTTTGTTTAAATTTTTTTTAGTTAAGAAAGAAAAAAAATAAGGATCATCGTCTGCAAGCTGTTCTTCTAAATTATCATACTTAATTGTTCTGGCATCGAGTCTTGGTGGTGTTCCTGTCTTAAGTCTTCCTATTTTAAAATCATACTTTTCAAGTTGTTCACTTAATCCTGTTGAGGGCTTTTCATCAAACCTTCCTGCTGGCGTTCTCTTATCACCTATATGAATCAAACCATTCAAAAAAGTACCTGTTGTTAAGATTAGCTTACCACATAAAATTTTTTTGCCTGACTTTGTTTCAAAGCCACTTATAGTGTTTTTATTAAAAATAAACCTTATTACAGTATCTGAAAAAATGCTTAAATTACAGTAGTTTAGTAATTTTTCTTGCATATATTTACGATACAGTGATCTGTCTGATTGCGTTCTGGGTCCTTGAACTGCTGGCCCTCTACTTCTGTTTAATAATCTAAATTGTATACCTGATTTATCTGCAACCTCTCCCATCACACCATCTAAGGCATCTATCTCTCTAACAAGATGACCTTTACCAAGACCACCTATCGCCGGGTTACAAGACATCTCTCCTATGGTCTCAATTTTGTGTGTGAATAGGGCAGTGTTAACTCCAAGACGTGCAGAGGCTGCTGCAGCTTCACAACCAGCGTGTCCTCCTCCAATAACTACTACCTCAAATGATAAATCATTTCTCATAAGTTAAATTTATAACCGATATGAATATTTACAAGCAGACAGTATTTTTTAAGAAATAATTGTTAAGACAATTTTGGTTATGTTTTTATAGTTAAAATTGACGAATTAGTTATGGTTATCAACAAAAATGCTGAGAATAGGCTGAAAAAACCCCTTAAATGTTGGTTATTTGCCGATGCAAAAATCGTTGAAAATACTACCCAATATCTCTTCAACATCTACTTTTCCAACTATCATTCCTAAATGTCGTGTTGCTAAACGAAGGTCTTCTGCAGCTTTATCAAAATCCTCTGCTTCATTTTTTTCTTCAAAATTTTTCAAATAATTTAAGCTTTGTTCAAGATGCTGTCTGTGCCTTTCACGAGTAATTAAAATATCTTCACTTGTGATGAATTTATTTTTTAATTTATTTTTAATTTTTAAAATTAAATCTTCTACGTTGAGATTATTTTTTACTGAAATTAAAACATGTTCAAAATTTTTTATTTCATAACTCAAATCTTCTTTTAAAAGATCAGATTTATTAACTACAAGTATTGCATTTTCATCCATCAATTCTTTTAAAACTCCTTTAAAATCAGTGCTTTTAGCGTCTATAACGATCAATTTTAAGTCTGCATTTTCTGCTTTATCAAGTGCTAATTTTATTCCTTTTTTTTCTATTTCATTTTTAGAATCTCTAATTCCTGCAGTGTCAGAAACTACCACTGGATATCCATCAATGTTTAAATGCGTCTCGATTACGTCTCTTGTTGTTCCGGCTATTTCTGAAACGATTGCTGCATCACGATTTGAAAGGTGATTTAGTAAACTAGATTTTCCAGCATTCGTTGGGCCTATGATTGCAATTTTAAAACCTTCCCTAATTCTTTCACCAACTTTTTGATCATCTAAAATTTTTTTTATATTTAAAATTACTTCATTAGAAATTTTTTTTATATTCTTGAAAATATCTTCTGGTAAATCCTCGTCTGGAAAATCTATCTTTGCTTCGACGTGTGATAAAATTTTTAAAAGTTTTTCTCTTAAGCTATTAAATTTATCAGCTGACTTTCCGTTCATTATTTTTATTGCTTGCTGTCTTTGAATTTCAGTTTCTGCTGAAATTAAATCTGCAATACTTTCTGCTTTCAGTAAATTTATTTTTCCATTTTGAAATGCCAATTTTGTAAACTCACCCGCCTCAGCTAGTCTACAATTCTCTACTTCTGAAATAGAGGCGTGTAGAGCATCAATTACTGCTTTGCTTCCATGTATATGTAATTCGGCCATATCCTCACCAGTGTAGCTCTCAGGGCCAGGAAACCACAGTATTATGCCTTCATCAATAAGCTCAGAAGTGTTGATTTTGTTGATTTTTCTTAGTGTGGCAACTCTTGGTTCTGGAATTGTTGTTTTTGTTAATAGTTCAATTACCTTTTTAGTATCTTCTCCTGAAACTCTAATAATTGCTATCCCAGATATACCAGGACCCGTCGATAGAGCATAAATTGTCATATAGATATTATAACTTTTCTTTTAAGGTTCTGTAAAACTTTAAATTAATAGGTGAGGGTGTAACAGTGTTAAGCTGGTTTATTCATCGAGCTAAAAAAATCTGCATTACTTTTTGTTTCTTTAAGTTTTGAATTAATAAATTCAATTGCATCCATTGTTCCCATGGGACTAATTATTCTTCTTAGTACATTCATTTTTGAAAGGTCATCTTTATCGAAAAGCAATTCTTCTCTTCTTGTTCCAGACTTTGTTATGTCGATTGCTGGATAGATTCTTTTCTCTGCAATCTTTCTATCAAGAACTGTTTCACTATTTCCTGTTCCTTTAAATTCTTCAAAAATTACCTCGTCCATTCTCGACCCTGTATCAATCAAAGCAGTTGAGATGATTGTCAAAGATCCACCTTCCTCAATATTTCTTGCGGCACCGAAAAATCTTTTTGGTCTTTGTAGGGCATTTGCATCAACTCCACCCGTTAATACTTTACCTGAACTTGGGATCACAGCGTTGTAAGCTCTACCCAATCTTGTTATTGAGTCCAATAAAATTACAACATCTTTTTTATGTTCAGTTAATCTTTTTGCTTTTTCTATTACCATTTCAGCAACAGCTACGTGTCTTGAGGCGGGCTCGTCAAATGTAGAGCTAATCACCTCTCCTTTGACCGTTCTTTTCATGTCGGTTACTTCTTCTGGTCTTTCATCAATCAACAAAACCATCAAATAGCTTTCTGGATAATTTTTAGCAATTGAGTTTGCGATGCTTTGTAAAATCATTGTCTTACCAGCTTTGGGGGGTGAAATAATTATTGATCTTTGACC
This sequence comes from Candidatus Pelagibacter sp. uisw_098, assembly GCF_059512505.1. Next base: position 1,319,009 of record NZ_CM183454.1, on the reverse strand, counting down.
TTTTCCAATTGGACTTACAAGGTCGATTAGTCTCGGGGTTAAATCTGGTTTTTTTTCAATCTTAGTTGTTTCAATCTCCATAACCATTTGTTGGTCTGGATAAAGAGGAGTTAAGTTGTCAAACGCAATTTTATGACGAGCCTTCTCAGGTTCTTCAAAATTTATTTTTTCCACTTGTAATAATGCAAAATATCTCTCTCCTTCTTTAGGGGCTCTTACAGGACCTTCGACTGTGTCTCCTGTTCTCAAACCAAACTTTCTTATTTGACTTGGGCTAACGTAAATATCATCTGGTCCAGCTAAGTAATTTGATTCCATTGCTCTTAAAAAACCAAATCCATCTTGTAATAATTGTAAAACTCCTGCTCCAGTTATTTCTTCTTTTTCTGCAACTTTTTTTAATATAGCAAATAAAATTTCTTGCTTTCTAAGCGTGCTAGCATTTTCAATGCCAAGCCCTTCTGCTTGTGTAATTAATTGTTCAGACGATTTTAGCTTAAGTTCTTGAATATTCATGTGGGAGAGTTTTATTTAAGATTTGTTAGATGAGATAAATATATATACTCTTTAAAGTATTACAAGCTTAGATGGGCTTAAAAACAACAATAAAAACAATCAAAATAAGCAATATTGTTGGTACTTCGTTAATTATTCTAAAAAACTTAGAAGATTTAGTATTTTGATCCATCTTAAAATTAGCAAGTAGTTTGGATAAATAAAAATGGTATGCAGTTAATAAAATAACTAACAGCAATTTTAACTTAATCCAAGTTGTAGAAAAAACCTCGGGACCCAAAAAGAAAATTAAAATTAAACCAAATATCCAAGTTAAGATCATGGCAGGTGTCATAATATAAGAATATAATTTCTTTTCCATCGTTTTAAATATTAAAGAGGTATTTTTATCTTTTAAATTTTCGACATGGTAAACGAAAATCCTGGGTAAATATAAAAGTCCCACCATCCAGGAAATTACTGAGATTAAATGTAGGCTCTTAAATAATAAATAACTATTCATAATTTAAACAAGGACATTTTTTAAAATTAGAAGGACATTGTATCTTTGGTGGGTAAAGATTCTCATTAATTTTATATTCATTTTTTTTAATTATTAGTTCTGAAATTGCTTTAATGAAATTCTCATTAACACCAAGTGCTGGAACTCTTGTATAATTTTTACACCCGTTAGCATTTGCTATTTCTTTGTATTCTATATCAAGCTCAACGAGAGTTTCTGAGTGTTCGGAAACAAACGCGATAGGGACCAAAACAATGTGCTTCCCAATTTTGGAATTTTCAATAATTATATCTTCTGTTGATGGTCCTATCCACTTCAGTGGGCCAACTCGACTTTGATAACTTAATATCCAATCTAAGTTTTCATCATTTAAGCTCTCAACTATTTTTTTAACAGATTGCTCTACTTGCCACTGATAAGGATCTCCTTTTTTAATATTTTTTTCTGGCAAGCCGTGTGCAGAGAATATTAATTTCAAATTTTTAAGGTTTTTAATTTTTTTTATTATTTCCTTTGTATGAGCATTAATAAAATTCTGATCTGTTGGGTAACAGCAGATTGTGCTTGTTTTAATATTGTAATTATTTCTCTTACAAATATCTTTCCATTCTTTAATTGAAGATCCCGATGTTGCGGCAGAGTATTGGGGGTAGAGAGGCATTAAAACAACTTCGTCTGGTTTAAATAGCTGAACATCCTTAATCACATCTTTAGCCCTTGGATTCCAACATCTCATTACGATGAAGCATTTGTATTCATCTTTTGTTTGTGATTGATTTAATTTTATTTCTAGGGCGCTTGATTGCTCTTTGGTTAGTTTTAGTATGGGTGATGATCCACCCAGTTCTGCATAAATTTTTTTAGCAACAGGGGCCCTTCTGTTTGAGATTAGTTTTGCTAGGGGGTATCTTAAAAAAGTTGGTAAATTTAAAATCGCTGGATCATTAAATAAATTAAATAAAAAAGGTTCAACATTTTCAATTTTATCAGGACCACCAAGGTTAAATAAGATAATTGCTTTTTTCATTTAATAATCTTTTACCATCTTCACCAAATAATCAACCATGTTGGGCTCGGTTTCCGGTAAAACTCCGTGCCCTAAATTAAAAATATATGGGTGGTCTTTAAAAATATCTAAATATTTTAAGGCCTGCTTTTTTAAGTTTTCAGTGTCTGTTAATAAAACTTTAGGATCAAGCCCACCTTGGACGGGTATATTAATTTTTTTACATATAGAAACTGGGTTTACATTATAATCAATATTAATAGCACTGGGTTTAATGATATCACAATAATTTTTATAATTTTTAACTCCTCTTGGAAAACAAATAACCGGTATGTTTAATGATTTTACATAATCAACCAAATTTAGAGTTGGAACATAAACATAGTTTGGTAAATCCTTTTCCTCTAATAGCCCAGCCCAACTATCAAAAATTTGGATTACAGTTGCACCACTCTTTATTTGTTGATCAATGTGTATTTTTAAAAATTTTTCTAATATTATTAGAATTCTATTTATTAAAAACTCATCTTTAAAAAAATCTTTTATTAATTCTTTTTTTGGTGAATGTTTATTAATCATATAAACTAATAATGTCCATGGTGCCCCAACAAATCCTATTAAATTTTTATTTTTAATTAGGTTGTTCTCACTCACTTTTTTAATTGATTTATAAACTGGGTATAGCTTTTGTATAAAATCAATTTCATCAATTTTAGATATCTCATTTAAGTTTAGTGGTCCTAAATGTGGACCAAAATCTTTTTTAAATTCTACTTTTTGATTTAATCCATAGGGTAACATTAAAATATCTGAAAATATTATTGCGGCATCTAATTCAAATCTTTTTAATGGCTGCAAGGTAATCTCAGATGATAAATTTTCATTCAAACATAAATTAATAAAGTCTAGATTTAACTTTCTAATCTCCCTAAACTCTGGAAGGTATCTTCCAGCTTGTCTCATTAACCATATTGGAGAATTAGTTGTTTTCTTGTTTATTATTGTTTCTAGAAGGGGTGTCATAATAATAAGTAAATATTTAATTATAGTATTAGTTATATAGTATGTGAATAATGGTAATTAATTGTTTTACACAGTTTATACATGATTTATTAACAATTAATAATTTATAGAGGCAAAGAGTAATGTTTAAATGGAGAGTTTATTTAATTTTGTTAGATAAAATGTATATTAATACTTCACATGTTTAGTAATGTTTATAAAACGAGGGTTTTACAGTGAAAAATAAAAAACATCATTATTTCAAAAAATGTTAAAAACAATACTTAATTATCAACATTTTATTCATGGGTAATACATATCAAATATACCTAATTTCCGACTCTACTGGTGAAACTTTAGATAGGGTATTTTTAGCAATTAAAGCACAATTTAAAAATATCGAATATAATGTTAAGTCATACTTTTTTACTCGAACCGAAAATCAGATTGTTAAGATATTATCAGAGGCCAAACAGAAAGAAAATTTAATAATTTTATATACGATCGTTGATAATAATCTTGCAAAGTTTTTAGCCAACAAAAGTGATAGCGAAAGAATTCCTTGCTTTAGCGTTTTAGGAAACTTAATACTTAATTTTTCTAAACTCTTAAATCAAAAAGCATCACACGTCCCAAGTGGGCAACACGCGCTCAATGAGGAATATTATGAAAGAATTGAGGCTATTCAATTTACAATGAATCACGACGACGGAAATTTAGTTGAAGAACTAGATAAGTCAGACCTAATATTACTTGGTGTTAGTAGAACAAGTAAAACTCCAACCTCAATTTATTTAGCAAACAAAGGTTTTAAAACATCAAATATTCCACTAGTCAACGAGTACTCAATACCTGAAAGCTTAAAAAAAAATCCTAAGATGGCATGTGTTGTTGGGTTAACAACGGAGGCAGAGAGACTGGTTGATATAAGAAAAAACAGAATGATGACGCTTAAAGAAAAAGAAAACACCAGTTATACTGATATTCAAAATATTAAAAAAGAAGTTGAGGATGCAAAAAAAACTTTTGCAAAATATAAGTGGCCAACAATTGATGTTACAAGAAAATCAGTTGAAGAAACAGCTGCATCAATAATTAAAATACACGAAATATATAAAAACAATGGTTAATGAAATAATACTTGCTTCGAAAAGCAAAGTAAGAAAAAAAATTTTAGAAGATAACAAAATCACATGCAGGGTCGTGCCGTCTAATGTGGATGAAGACAGTATTAAAGAAAGTTTATTAAAAGAAAAAGCAACACCAGCAATCATATCTAAAAACTTAGCTGAATTAAAAGCAAACAAAGTAAGCCAAAAATTTATTAATGAAATCATTATAGGTGCAGATAGCGTAATAGACCTAGAAGAAGAGATAATATCAAAACCAAACGATAGAATTGAAGCTCTTAAAATACTCAAAAAATTAAATGGAAAAACTCATCAACTCGTTAGTTCAGTTTGCATTTCCAGGGGTGGATCAATGATATGGAATTATACAGATAAGGCTTCATTAACCATGAAAAACATGAGTTTTTTAGAGCTTGAAGTTTACTTAAAAAAAATTTCAGACGAGGCACTTTATGCCTACAATGTTTACCAAATTGAAGGAGAAGGAAGAAATTTATTTTCTAAAATTGAAGGAGATGAAGACACCATTATGGGTCTCCCAGTTAAACAGATAAAAGAATACCTAAGTAGATTAGAATGAATAAAAAATTTTTAGTTATAGGAAACCCAATAGAACACTCTCTATCCCCAAAGCTACACAATTATTGGATAAAAAAAAATAACCTAAACGCATCGTATGATAAAAAACTCTTAGAGCAAAATGAAATTAGACAATTGATTTTAGATCTTAGAGAAGAAAAAATTCATGGATTGAATGTAACCGTTCCATTTAAAAAAACAGTTATTCCATTTTTAGATATATTAAGTGATGAAGCAAAAAATTCTCAATCAGTAAATACTATTTATAAAAACAAAGATAAAATTATTGGAGATAATACAGATATTGAGGGATTTAAAACTGGTTTAGAAACAACAAGCCAGGTTATTAAAAATAAAAAAGTGCTTATTCTTGGTGCTGGTGGAGTCGTTCCTTCAATAATTATTGCTTTAAAAAAAATGCAAATAGCAAAAATTTACCTGAGCAACCGAACAAAAGAAAAAGCACTAGAGATAAAAAAAAATTTTCCAGAAATTGAAATAATAGAATGGGGAAAGACTATAAATTTTGATATAATTATTAATGCAACAAGTATTGGGTTAGGTGAAAAAGATGAAATAAATATTGATTATAAGAATATTAGTCAGAATAAATTTTTTTATGATGTAATTTATAACCCTAATGAAACAAACTTTCTAAAAAAAGCAAAAAATTTTGGTGCACAAATTGAAAATGGTAAAATGATGTTTGTATATCAGGCCCAAAAAGCTTTTTTCATTTGGCATAATATTTTACCCGTAATAGACAAAGAAACGCTTAATTTACTTGATTTATGATTAGAATAGCTATTGTAGGTGATATAGGCTCTGGGAAAAGCCATATAGCAAAACTTTTTAATTACCCAGTTTTTAATGCAGATTTAGAGGTTGCTAAAATTTATAAGACAAACAAATTATGTTTTAAGGATTTAAAAAAAAAACTACCAAAATATTTCTTATCACTTCCAATAAAAAAAGAGGAAATTATATCAGCAATAGATGATAGTGAGAAAAACTTAAAAAAAATTACAAATATAGTTCATCCAGAAGTAAGGAAAAAATTAAATATTTTTTTAAAAAACAACAAAAAAAAAGATATTATTATTTTAGACATACCTCTTTTATTAGAAAATAAACTTAACGAAAAAGACGATGTTATAATTTTTATTCAATCAAAAAAATCTGAAATTATAAAAAGATTAAAAAAAAGAGATAATTTTAATTTAAGTTTATTAAATAAATTTAAAAAAATACAGTTATCATTGAGTTATAAAAAGGAAAAATCTCATTTTATTATTAAAAATAACTTTACTAATAAATCTGCTAAGACAAACATAGCAGAAATTATTAAAAAAATTTTATAAGATGAAGGAAATTATATTAGACACAGAAACAACGGGTCTATCAGTTAGAGAGGGTCATAGAATTGTAGAAATTGGATGTATTGAAATAGATGATTTAATTCCTACCCAAAACAAGTTCCACTGTTATCTAAATCCTGAAAGAAAAGTTTCTGAAAAAGCACTTGAAGTTCATGGTTACACGGACGAATTTTTATCTACTAAGAAAAAATTTTCAGAAGTTGTGGATGAGTTCTTAAATTTTATAGAAAATAAAAGATTAGTAATTCACAATGCCGAGTTTGATTTATCACACTTAAATAACGAATTAACATTACTGGGTAAGAAAAAACTTAATAATGAAAACGTCATAGACACTCTTGCATTAGCTAGAGATAAATTTCCTGGTTCACCAACAAGTCTCGATGCTTTGTGTAAAAGATACAGAATTGATAATTCTGAAAGGACACAACACACAGCACTTATTGACTGTGATCTGTTGGCAAAAGTTTATATTAATCTTTTAGATCAAAAAGAACCAACCTTAAATTTTAAAAATGAAGAAAATATAAAAGCAAAATTAAACTCAAATGTTACAAATCAATATTATAAAAAAGTAATTAAACCCACAGAAGAAGAACTTAAGCTACATGAGGAATATTTAAAAAGTAGCCTAAAAAAAAATTTTTTTTAATTAGATCTTTGTTTATACAGTTGAGTGAAATCTATTTTTTTATCAAGTTTTATTTCAGGAAACCCAGAATTGTGAAGAAGATTCAAAAATGTTTTTTCTAAATTAGGATAAATTTTATTTTGTACATCACACAATAAAATTCTTTCTAAATCTTTTTTATCTTTTACTTCTTCATTAACTTTTACGATTGAAGCATAAACTATTTCAAAATAAGATTTTTTTCCATTTGGTTCCTTATCTTCAAATTTAAGAGTTGTATTAACTTCAATCATTTTATTTTTTAAGGCTTTAGAATTGATATCTATGTTCAATTGATATTTGGCAATATTTTCTTTTACAAATATATAAGTTTGAATATCAGGTGTCTCACTAGAAATGTCTTTTACAAATTCAGCTAATATTTTAAAGTTTTCTGTCATTTTCGTCGTCTATATCTTCAAATTCACCATTAATAAAATCCTGTTTTTTATTATTTGTCTTTTGTTTAGTTGAAACTTTTTTAAAAATCAATTTTCTTGTTGGAGGAAAAATAATCAATAAACCCAAAAAGTCGGTTGCAAATCCTGGTAAAATTAAAAGTAACGCAGCGAAAGCTAAAGCAGCACCAGAGATAATCTCATAAACTGGAAGTCCATTTTTAACAATTTGAGACATTCCAGCCCTTAAAGTATTAAAACCTTCATATCTTGCATAAATAACACCAAAAAACGCAGTAATAAAAATTAGTAAAATAGTATTAAAAGCGCCAATTTGAGAGCCCATTTTGATAAATATATAAATCTCAATAATAGGAATACCAATTAATAATAATAAAAATGTGTTCATTTGTCTTTATACTAAATTGCTAGTTGTAATTAATCAACATAGTAAATATTATTAAATTATGAGTTACAGTTTTGAATACATAGATATTATTCTTTTGGCAATGATTGCTGGTTTTATTTTTCTTCGTCTACGAGGAATACTTGGTAAAAAAACTGGTTTTGAAGGAAAAATACCAACACAATTTGAAAAAGAATTTCAAAAAATTAAACCAAGTCTAAACCCAAAATCAATCAATGAAAATTTTGATAAAGAAGCACAGAAAGATTTTTTAAAAGGTGCAAGAATTGCTTATGAAACAATTATTACTGATTTTAGTGATAGTGATAATAAGTTAATAGCTAGCAAACCTCTTTTGTCCAAAAAAATTCACGATCAATTCAAAGAAGCTCTTTTAGATAGAGAAAATAAAGGCCATTTTGCGGAGATAACTTTTATAGGAATTAAGACAGCCATAGTTAAAACACATCAAAAAATAGAAGATAGTCTGGAAGTTACAGTAGATTTTGTCAGTGAAATTATAACCTGCATAAAAGATAAAGATGAAAAAATAATTTCAGGAGATACTGAAAAAATTAAAACAGTTTACGATACATGGGTTTTTTCAAAAGATATAAAATCGATCAATCCTAACTGGTTGTTAATTGATACTATTACATAATTGATTAAAAAAATTTCAGATAAAGACAAAGAAGACTGGGAAAACTTCCTAAAAAATAAACAAAAAATTCCTAATAAAAAATTTTTACAAAAAAAAGATATAAGGGGTAAAAAAACTATAGAAATTTTAGAAAAAGATAAGCAAGATTGGGAAAATTTTATAAAAAATAAAGAGAAAATTCCTAATAAAGATTTTGTTAATAAAAAAAATATAAGACAAGAAAAAATAAAAAAGATAGACCTTCATGGTTACACAATTGAAGAAGCAAACAAAGCTGTAGAACAATTTATTCAAAAATCCCTTGATGAAAATGTTACTAAAATAATAGTGATTACAGGCAAAGGCCTTAGGTCTAAAAATGTTCAAAACCCCTATCTTTCAAGAGACTTAAGCATCCTAAAATATTCAGTCCCTGAATTTATTGAAAATAACAAAAACCTAACAAGAGTTATTATTGAAACTACTGATGCAAAAATTGAAGATGGTGGAAGTGGAGCATTTTACATTTATCTTAAAAATAAATTTAAGATAAAGTAGTTTATTAGAGAATAAATTTAGATAAATCTGTATCTTTAACAAGTTCATCTAGATTTTGCTTTACGTACTCTGAATTAATTACAATTTTTTCACCAGCTCTGTCTGTTGCTGTAAAACTAATATCATCTAAAATTCTTTCAATGATGGTGTGCAATCTTCTTGCGCCAATATTTTCTACAGTATTGTTAACTTCTGAGGCCATACTTGCGATAGCATCTATTCCATCTTCTGAAAATTCTAATTCTACATTTTCGGTTTTTAAGAGAGCCACATACTGTTTGATTAAACTATAATCTGGCTCTTTAAGAATTCTTTTAAAGTCGTCACTAGTTAAAGCTTCAAGTTCAACTCTTATTGGAAGCCTACCTTGTAGTTCAGGAAGTAAGTCTGAAGGTTTCGCAAGCTGGAATGCTCCTGATGCAATAAATAAGATATGGTCAGTTTTAATTGTACCATACTTTGTACTCACAGTTGTTCCTTCAATTAAAGGAAGTAGATCTCTTTGTACTCCTTCTCTAGAAACATCTCCACCTGATCTATCTGTTCTCCCAGAAATTTTATCTATTTCATCCAAAAAAACTATTCCATTATTTTCCGTTGAATCCTTTGCTGATTTTATAATTTTATCTTCTTCTATTAACTTATCAGCTTCATCGTTAATTAAAATTTCATGAGATTCTTTGACTGTCATTTTTTTCTTCTTCTGTTTATTTCCAACAGATTTTCCAATCATCTCACCAATATTTATCATCCCAATGTTCGCGCCAGGCATTCCAGGAATTTCAAAGGAAGCTTGAGAACCGCTATCATTTACTGCGATTTCAATTTCATTATCGTCTAAATCACCATCCCTTAATCTTTTTCTAAAACTTTCTCTTGTAGCAAGGCTTGCTTTATTTCCAACCACCGCATCCAAAACTTTTTCTTCTGCTAATTTTTGGGCTTTTGCATGAACTTCTTTTCTTTTCTTTACTTTTTCCATTGCAATTGCAATTTCAAGTAGATCTCTTATAATTTGCTCAACATCTCTTCCAACATATCCAACCTCTGTAAACCTTGTTGCTTCGACTTTTACGAAAGGTGCTTCTGCTAATTTGGATAGTCTTCTAGAAATTTCTGTTTTACCAACCCCTGTTGGTCCAATCATTAAGATATTCTTAGGTAAAACCTCATCTTTCATTTCACCTTTTAAAGCCTGTCTTCTCCATCTATTCCTTAAAGCAATAGCGACTGCTTTTTTAGCTTTATTTTGTCCAACTACGTATCTATCTAATTCTGAAACTATTTCTCTAGGAGACAAAGAGCTAACCAAAGAACGATCCTTGTTTTTATTTTTTTCTTTTGGAAAAGGTGTAACGTTTGAATCTTCCATTAAATTTTTTCTATCTTAATATTATCATTAGTGAATACACATATTTCAGAAGCAACCTTAATAGCTTTTCTTGCAACTTCTTCTGCACTTAAATCTGTATCCAATAAAACTTTAGCAGCAGCTAAGGCATAATTCCCACCAGAGCCTATACCTATGGCATTGCCCTCAGGTTCTAAAACATCACCTGTACCAGAAATTATAAAACTATTTTCCTTGTCGCCAATAGCCATTAAGGCTTCTAATCTTCTTAAATATTTATCTGTCCGCCAATCTTTTGCTAACTCGACAGCTGCTCTAGGAAGGTTTCCAGCATGCTTTTCAAGCTTTGCCTCAAGCCTTTCAAATAAAGTTAAAGCATCAGCAGTTGATCCAGCAAAGCCGGCAATTACATTTCTTTTTTCAATTTTTCTAACTTTTGCAGCAGTGCTTTTTATAACCGTATTACCCATGCTAACCTGGCCATCTCCAGCCACCACTACTTCATTATTTTTTCTAATTAGTACTATTGTAGTCATGGATTATAGATGGATATTAATTTTTATTCTTCAAGTAGTGGATTACAAATATTGATATATTTCAACAATCTCTATATACGTATTTAATATTATGAGCAGAATAGGTAAAGTTTCCAGAAAAACTAAAGAAACGAGTATCAGTGTTGAAGTTAATATTGACGGTAAAGGTCATTATAAAATTGATACTGGAATAGGCTTCTTAGATCACATGCTTGAGCAGCTATCAAGGCATTCACTTATTGATTTAAAAGTTAAAGCAAAAGGTGATACCCATATAGATCTTCACCACACAACAGAAGATACTGGAATAGCAATAGGTGAAGCTTTAAAGAAAGCCTCAAAAAATTTTGTAGGAATTAGAAGATATGCGCACGCAATGATTCCAATGGATGAAACATTAACAAGAGTTGCAATCGATGTTTCAAATAGACCATACTTAATCTGGAAAGTTAAGCTGAAAGTGGAAAGACTTGGAGAAATGGACACAGAACTTTTCAAAGAATGGTTTCAAGCATTTTCTCAATCAGCGGGAATAACATTGCATATGGAAAATATTTATGGAGACAATAGTCATCATATAATTGAGTCTTGTTTTAAAGCTCTAGCAAGATCACTAAGAACAGCTTTAGAAATAGATCCTAGAAATAAAAAGAGTATTCCGTCAACCAAAGGCTCTTTATAAATTTGATGAATGTCACGATTGTTGACTATAACTCAGGAAACATCAGCTCTGTAATAAATTCCTTTAAGGAAGTTGCTAAAGACAAAGTTAATATCGAAGTAACCTCAGATTTAAATAAGATTAAATCAAGTGATAAGGTGGTTTTACCGGGGCAGGGATCGTTTAAGAGCTGTGTTGATGCATTGAATAGCGTAAATGGTTTAGTAGAAATACTCAATGATTTTGCAGTCACTAACAAAAAACCTCTTCTTGGAATTTGTGTTGGTCTACAGATGTTTGCAGATATTGGTTATGAGGAAATTGAAACAAAAGGTCTTGGTTGGATTTCGGGAAAAGTATCAAAGATCGATAATCAAAATGATAAATTCAAACTTCCACACATTGGCTGGAATGAAATTAGTATTATTAAAGAAAGCAAGATTTTTAAGGATATAAAAAATAAATCACATATGTATTTTGTGCACAGCTACGAATTTATTCCAGAAGATAAAAACGTAATTTCTGCAACAACAGATTATTCATCGAATATTGTTTGTTCTGTTGAAAAAGAAAACATTTTTGGAACTCAATTTCACCCTGAAAAGAGTGATAAAATTGGATTACAAATAATAAAAAACTTTATAAATTTATAAAATGAAAATATTTCCAGCTATAGATATTAAAGACAAGAAATGTGTAAGGCTAGTTAAAGGAGATTTTAATAATAAAACTGAATATGAAATGTCCCCAGTTGATCAAGCTGGTAAATATAAAGATCATGGTTTTAAAAATTTACACATTGTCGATTTAGATGGAGCTTTAACTGGTGAGACAGTTAACCTAGATATTATCCAAGAAATAGTGGCTAAATTTGATTTAAAAATTGAAGTAGGGGGAGGTATTAGAACCATTGATAGTATTCAAAAATATACAGATGTAGGAGTTGAAAAAGTTATTTTAGGAAGTGCGGCTATAAAAGATAAAAATTTTTTAAAAAAAGCATGTCAAAAATTTCCAAATAAAATTGCATTAGGTTTGGATGCTAAAGACGGATACTTGTCAGTTTCAGGTTGGAAGGAAAATTCCAATAAACTTACTTTAGATTTTTTAAAAGAAGTAAATGATTATGGTGCTAGTAGATTAATTTATACCGATATAAACAGAGATGGCACTAAGCAAAGCCCCAACTTTGAAGAAACATCAAAAGTTGCTGATACCTCAAACTGTCCAGTGATTGTTTCTGGTGGAGTTTCTTCAATTGATGACATTAAAAAAGCAAAGAGTTTCAATAACAATATTGAAGGAATTATAGTTGGTAAGGCCATATATGATGGAGACATTAAGTTAGAAGAACTAGTGAGAGAAATAGATGCTTAAAAATAGGATTATTCCATGTCTTGATGTTAAAAATGGGAGAGTTGTTAAAGGAATTAATTTTGTAGATTTAAAAGATGCTGGTGATCCAGTTGAGCAAGCCAAAATTTATAGCGATGGTGGTGCTGACGAAATTTGTTTTTTAGACATTACCGCCTCAAACGAAAATAGAGATACAATTTATGATGTGATTCAAAGAACCTCTAAGAAATGCTTTGTACCATTAACAGTTGGAGGAGGAGTTAGAGGAGTTGATGATATTAATAAATTATTAAATTGTGGAGCAGATAAAGTTTCAATCAATACTGCTGCAGTTCAAAATCCTGAAATGATAATTGAAAGTGCAAAAAAATTTGGCTCACAGTGTATTGTTGTTGCAATAGATGCTAAAAAAAATGGCAATAAATGGGAGGTTTTTACACATGGTGGAAGAAACAACACAAGCCTCGATGTAATAGAGTTTGCAAAAAAAATGGAAAATAGTGGAGCAGGGGAATTACTAGTTACATCCATGGATAGGGATGGTACTCAAATTGGTTATGATAATGATTTGATGTTTAAGATATCTTCGACAGTTAATATACCTGTGATTGCTTCAGGTGGAGTAGGTAGCTTAGATCATCTAGTAGACGGTATAAAATTAGGGAACGCTAGTGCAGTTTTAGCGGCTTCAATTTTTCATTATGGAACACACTCAATTAATGAAGCTAAACAATATTTGAATTTAAAAGGAATTCCAGTTAGGATTTAGGCATGTCAGAAAACCTATTAAATTTAGTAAACACAATTAGAGACAGAAAAAATAAAGATGAAGATAAATCTTATACTTCCTCATTATTATCAGGCGGTTTATCTAAATGTATAGATAAAATGGAAGAAGAATTTAGTGAGCTTAAAGAGGCTTTAAATAATAAATCTAACATAGTACATGAGGCAGCAGATACAATTTATCACATATTAGTTGTACTAGAGGCAGCCGATATTAAGTTTGAAGATGTCTTAAAAGAATTAGAAAATAGAAAAAAACAATCAGGTATTGAGGAAAAGAACAGCAGATAATGAGTTATGATAAAAACAATATTTTTGCAAAAATTTTAAGAAAAAAAATTCCATGTAAAAAAATATTTGAAAATGATCATGTTCTTTCTTTTTATGATATTAATCCTCAAAAAAAAATTCACGCGTTAGTGATACCAAAAGGTGACTATATTAACTTAGATGATTTTAATAACAGAGCTTCAGATGAAGAGATAGTTGCATTAAGTAAAGCAATTACAGAAGTTTCAAAAATATTAGGAATATCAACTGATACAGGAAAAGGCTATAGAGCCCTTACCAATTTAGATGTTCATGGAGGTCAAGAGGTTCCACATTTACACTTTCATTTATTTGGAGGCGAAAAAATTGGAAAAATGGTTGAATGAAAGAAAAAATCTTTAGAAATTATTTAGAGCTAATATCTTTTAAAGATTTTAAAGGAGCTAAAAAACCATCAGAAGATTATTCTGTGGAATTAACCAATCCAAAAGATTTCCAATTAAATAAATTTTTTTATAAGAACATAGGTAAAAACTGCCAATGGGTTGATAGACTTGCTTGGACAGATTTCGATTGGACTAAGTATGTCTCTGATGAAAAACTTTTTACTTATATTCTTAAAAATAAAGGCGAAATAGCTGGTTATTCTGAGATATTATTTAACAAAGATACAAGGGAAGTAGAAATTGCTTATTTTGGTATTTTAGAAGAGTATTTTGGAAAAAAATTAGGTGGATATCTACTAAGTGAAGCAATCAAATTTTCATTTAGCTTAGGTTGTCTAAGAGTATGGGTTCATACCTGCTCTTTGGATCATAAAAATGCTTTATTAAATTATCAATCAAGAGGCATGAAAATTTTTAAATCTGAAACATTAACTAGATAGATGCTTAATTATTTTTTGGTAAAATAAAAATTTTGTTATTTAATTTTTGATTTATTTTAACAGACGAAATGATAGTAATTACTAGGTTTTGATAGATGTCCTCAGTTTGCCACCCCATTAAGTTTAAACTCTTGTTATCAAAAAAAACATTAATTTCATTACTATTTTCAAAAAATTTAAAATTTAAATATTTACTATCAATTTCTCTTGGCTCTAAAATCTTCATTTTTGATATTAGATAATTTTTATCTAACAAGAGATTTAATGGGGTTTTACTAAGTGGATAAAGATAGTAGCTACCTTTATTTACATTTTTTATTACTAAAGATTTTCCATTAGAGACAATAATTTTTTTATTAGAATTTTCGTATTCACACCAAATTTTCTTAGGGTATTTTATAATACATTTTCCGTTTTCATTTTTATTATTAATAGTTTGAATAAAATTAAAACTCAAATTATTGGTAAGTTGCATTTGGGAAATTATTTTCTCTTTAGTCGAAGAAAAAACAGGACTATAAAAATTTAATATAAAAAATATTATTAAACCCCTAAACATTATAAAACATCTCTTTTACCAACATGATTTGCTTTGCTTACAATCCCGTCAGCTTCCATCATGTCAATAATTCTTGCCGCTCTATTATAGCCTATCTGTAACTTTCTTTGTAAAAAAGAAGTTGAGGCTTTACCCTCAGATCTAATAATATCTAATGCTGCTTGATACAATTCATCTTTTTCACTAGAACTTGATGAGTTCTCACCAATTTCTCTTTCATCTACAAAACTTAATATCTCATCTATATAATCTGGCTCTGCTTGACTTCTTAAATAGTTATTAACTTTTTCAATTTCATCGTCTGAAACAAAGGGAGCATGAATTCTAACAATACGATTAGCAGATGACATGTAAAGCATATCGCCTTTACCTAGCAATTGTTCTGCGCCTTGTTCACCTAAAATTGTTCTACTATCTATCTTAGAGGTTACTTGAAAGGATATCCTTGTTGGGAAGTTTGCTTTGATAGTCCCTGTAATAACGTCAACACTAGGTCTTTGAGTAGCCATTATAATATGAATACCAGCAGCCCTTGCCATTTGAGAAAGTTTTTGAATATAATTTTCTATTTCTTTTCCAGCAACCAACATTAAGTCAGACATTTCATCAACCACAACAACTATGTATGGCATAGCTAAAGTGTGTTTTGCATTATAGCCATCTATGTTACGAACACCTTCTTTAGTCATAAGTTTGTATCGATTTTCCATTTCTTTAACAACCCAACCCAATACAGAGGCAGCTTTTTTAGCCTCAGTAATGACAGGGCAAAGCAAGTGAGGTATGCCTTCATAAGTTGATAACTCTAACATTTTAGGATCAATTAAAATAAACTTACATTTATCAGGCGTATGTCGATAAAGAAGAGAAAGAATAATAGTGTTTATGCAAACAGACTTTCCTGATCCAGTAGTTCCAGCAATTAATAAATGTGGCATAGAAGCCAAATCTCCAACCACAGGAATTCCAGAAATGTTTTTACCTAGAGCGATTGGCAGTCTAATATCTCTTTTTACAAAATCATTATTTGAAAGAATTTCGCTAAGGTAAACATTCTCACGAGTTGAGTTAGGTAGCTCGATACCAATTGTGCTTCTTCCAGGGATAGTAGCAATTCTAGCTGATTCAGAGCTTGTATTTCTGGCAATGTCATCTGAAAGATTAATAATTTTTGATACCTTAACCCCAGCCGCTGGTTCAAATTCATTTAAAGTTACTACAGGTCCATGACTAACTTTTTTTATATCACCGCTAACACCAAAATCTAAAAGAATTTTTTCCAAAAATTCACTATCAATGTAATCGTCATCTCTTAGTTTTTCTTTATCTTTTTGTGTTGGAATTTTTAATAAACTAATAGAAGGTAACTTAAATTTTATCTTTTTATTATCAGTTTTATTTTCACTTTTAATAAAAGGTAAATCTTCTTGAATTAGACTTGTAATTTCATCTTGTGGTATAAATTCACTTATTACTTCATTTTTATTAGTATAGTTTTTTTCTTTTTTTAAAAATACAAATTTAAATATTTTTTTAATAATTCTATAAAATGAATTAATTTTAAATTGAATGCTAATTAAAAACAAAATTAAGATTAATAATACAAGAATATAATAAAAAAATTGGGAATTGATATTAATTATAGAATTTAAAAAAGTTGTTTCTAAATATTTACCAATAAAACCACCGTTACCATTAATATAAAGCATAAATGATGTTGGGTAAAAAAAGGAAAAAAATAAAGAACCAAGCAAAGAATAAAAAGTAATATAAAAAATACTCCCAATTATTGAGAAAATTTTCTTATTTATGAAAATATTTACTCCTGAAATTATAAAACTAAAGGGTATTAATAGAGCTATCACCCCAAAAGATTGCAAAAAAATATCGGCAGCAAAACTTCCACGAAATCCAAAAATATTCTTAATTTCTGTGTTTTTTGGAAAAATAAAATTAGGATCATCAGGCGAAAAAGTAATTAACGAAGCTAGCAATAAGACACCTATTGCCAAAATAGTCACACCTATTATTTCAATAAACCTATTTATACTAAAATTGATTGCATTGTTGACTAATTTTTTTAATTTCATAAATTAATAAATCTAATTAATCACTTTGTATCATCTAATTTTTATTGTTAAAATTAAAAATTATTATGAATATCTGTATTATAGGAGATGGCCTTACCAGTCTATCTTTAGCTAAAAATCTTATAAATAAAAAAATTAATGTTCACCTTTATCATAAAAATAAAATTAAAAATTTATTATCAAGCAGAACAATAGGGATATCTAAAAATAACTTAGACTTTTTTAGAAAAGAAATTCATAAAATTCCGAAGAATAATTTTTGGGAAATTAAAAAAATAGAAATTTATTCAGAAAAATTGGAGAAAGAAAACTTATTAAAATTTGAAAGTGGTAAAGATAATCTATTTTACATGTTAAAAAATGATGATCTTTACAAATCGTTAATAAGAAAAATATCAAAAAATAAATTTTTTAAAAAAAGCTTAATCAATAATAATTCTTTTTATATAAACTTGTTAAAAAAAAAAAATATGATTTAATAATTAATTGTGATTCTAATAATTTTTTATCAAATAAATTTTTTACAAAAAAAATTGATAAAGATTATGAGAACTTTGCTTACACAACAATTTTAGAACATAAAAAAATAAACAATAATATTGCTACACAAATTTTCACAAAAAGTGGTCCGGTTGCATTTTTGCCAATTTCAAATAGTGAAACATCAGTAGTATGTTCATTAGATACTAAAAATAGAAAATATAATAATAGTGAGATCTTAGATTTAATAATTAAAAATAATCCAAAATATCAAATACAAAAAATACTTAAATTGAGCAGTTTTAAGTTAACCTCATCTAATTTAAGAAACTATCAACATGAAAATATTTTAGCATTTGGTGATTTACTTCATCGGATACACCCACTTGCAGGTCAGGGGTTTAATATGACTATTAGAGATATTAAAGTGTTATCTGGTATTATTCAAAAAAAAATTGACCTTGGTATTCAATTAGATTCATCAATCTTATCTCAATTTGAAAAAGAGACAAAAAGTAAAAATTTTCTTTTTTCTAATAGTGTAGATTTTATTTATGAAATATTTAATCTTGATAAAGAAATAAGAAATAAAAGTTTTAATAAGATTTTAAAATTTTTTGGAAAAAATAAAAACTTAAATAATTTTTTTACCAAACTTGCAGATGAAGGATTAAATTTTTAGATTTTATTGAATAGTTGTATTTTCAAAATTATCATAATTATAGGTACTTAATATTTCAGCAATTTTATTTTTTCTTATTTTTAGATTTTGACTTTCTAATAAAATTTGTTTTTCCTCCAGCGAAAAAGGGGAGGCCATAGCCAATGCATTTATTGTTTCATTTAAATTTTGCTTTTCCAATGATTTCCAATTAATTACGTATCCTTTTTTTTCAAATAATGACTTTAAATCTTTAAAAATTAATTCGAGATCTGAAAATTGTAATTCTTCCTTTTGTAAATTCAAATCATCCTGATAATCTTCAAAGCTAATTTCGCCCTCACGATACGATTTATCATTTTTAATTTCTTTAGTTATTTTAAATCGTACTAATCCATTAAGATCAATCAAGCATCTACCATCTGATGTATCTTCAAAACGAGTAATTTTTCCCATACAGCCAATCTCATGAAGATCTATAATAGAGTTAATATTATTTTTCTTAGGTTGAATTAAGCCTATAAATTTATTTGTTTTCATACTGTCATTAATCATCTCAATATATCTTGGTTCAAATATATTCAGTGGGACAGTCGTATCTGGAAAAATAATAAAATTACTTAAGGGGAAGAGAGGTATAATTTTTGGCAATTTTTGTTTTTTCATTACATCTTTTAGCAAATTTTTAAAAATCTATATACCAATCAATAACTTTATTATTGCTTGCTTTAAAAAAACCGTCTATTTATAGTATTTTTATAAGCGGGTCTAGCTCATTGGTAGAGCGAATCGTTGCCAACGATTAGGTAGAGGGTTCGATTCCCTTGACCCGCTCCAATAAACTTAAAAAAAATTAACAAATGAATGATCTATTCAATAAGAAATGTGTTCCTTGTGAGGGTGGAATCTTGCCTTTTGATATAAGTGAAATACACAAATATCAAAAAAAAGTAGATGGATGGGATGTCATTGAAAATGAAAGTAAAATTTATTTCTTAGAAAAAAAATATACTTTTAAAAACTTTATTAATAGTCAGGACTTCATCAATAAAGTTGGAGAAATTTCAGAAGCAGAAGGCCATCACCCAGATATTTCTTTTGGATGGGGGTATGCAAAAATTAGAATTACCACGCATGCAATAGAAGGATTGTCAGAAAATGATTTTATTCTGGCCGCTAAAATTGATCAGATTTTTAATGTCTAAAATGTCTTGTTTTAGAAAAGACTAGAATAGTATTAGTTTGATTTGAAAATTTTATAATTTCTTTATCTCTGATTGATCCAGAGGGTTGTATTACAGCAGTAATACCTGATTGCACTAATTTTTCTATACCATCGACAAATGGGAAAAATGCATCTGAAGCTGCAACAACTTCATCATTTAAATTTTGAAATTTATTCATTTTATCTATTGCAATTTGACAGCTATCAAGCCTGCTAGGCTGTCCAGATCCAATACCCACAGTTGCTTCTTGACTGGCTAAAACAATCGCATTTGATTTAACGTATCTACAAACATTGAAAGCAAAAATTAAATTCTTTAGTTGAGATTTGTTAGGTTTTTTTTTTGAAACTATTTTAAAATTTTTAATACTGAATTTTTCTATATCTTCAGATTGAGTTAAAAAAGAATCATTAGCTGAGTTAAACCTTACTAAATTTTTCATTGTAAGGTTTGTTGCATCAATAAGACGTAAATTTTTTTTCTTTTTCAAAATTTTTAATGCCTCAAGATCAAAGCCATTTGCAATAATAACTTCTAAGAAAATATTATTTAGTTCCATTGCTAAAGTTTTATTTACTTTATAATTGCATGAAACTATTCCTCCAAAAGCACTTATAGGGTCACATGCAAGCGCTAATTGGTAGCTTTTTAAGTTACTCTTATCAATAGAAACACCACATGGGTTAGCATGCTTAACAATAACAGTACCTGAATTTTTTAGTAAAGATTTGGAAATAGTTAGGGCAGAGAATATATCATTGTAGTTATTATAACTCAGTTGTTTCCCATGAATTTGTTTAATATTTAAATTTTGAGTCTTTGAGTAAACAGCAGCTTGCTGGTGAGGGTTTTCACCATATCTTAATTTTTCAATTAAATTTCCATATATAATTTTTTTCTTAGGGAAATTATTATTTTTAATTTTGTTAAAGTAATTTGAAATAACAGCATCGTAATATGCCGTTTCAGAAAATGCTTCTAAAGACATTTTTTCTCTAAACTCAATAGACGTAGACCCTTTATTCTTTTCTATCTCATTAATTAATTCACTATATTGATCTGAAGAAGTAATGACAGTAACATCATTATAGTTTTTTGCTGCAGCCCTAACCATTGTTGGTCCCCCGATATCAATATTTTCTATAATTTTTAAATGATTATTAGTCTGCTCTAGAGTTCTTTCAAAAGGGTAGAAGTTAACAATAACAAGGTCTATTTCTTCAAAATTGTTATTTCTTAAGTCCTTGGCATGAGATTTATTATTTCTTTTACTTAATATTCCAGCATGTATTTTTGGGTGTAGCGTTTTAACTCTACCACCAAGTATTTCAGGAGAGTCCGTATATTCTGAAACCTCCAAACATTTAAACCTAAGTTTTTTGATCTCTTTATAAGTACCACCTGAACTTATCAATTCAATCTTATGTTTAGTTAAAACTTTTAAAAGATCTCTTAAATTTTTTTTATCAGAAACTGAAATCAGTGCTTTTTTTATTTTCTTCATTATAGTTTTGTAATTTCCCACTTTATAGTCTGGTTTTCATCATTAGTCATTCCAGAAATGACTATATTTTGATTATCAACAAAGAAATCTTTTCTACCAAAATATAGACCATTATCAATATTCATATTAATGTTATTAGAATTAAACTTCCAACCTTCACCATCAAGATCTATAAGTATTGATTTATTATCTTGAGTCTTCATTATCTTAATATTGGGCTCTAAATGAAATCTAATTTCAAATTTTAAATTTTTAATACTATTTTTTGAAATTATTTTATCATAACCAACAAATTTTATTTGTTCAGGGTAAAACTCCATTTCTCTCTCATGAATAATACCATATTGTCTTAAATAACCATCATGTGCTGCATTAATTTTCCAGTAATTTTTTTCAAACACAATATTTTTTTTTAATATTTTTAATCCATGAGAAATTTTTGAACTTTCGTTTTTAGTTTTATTGAATTTACATGATGATCTATCATCTAAAGTTAGAGTACTGTGTATGGCACTTGATTTTGATAGTTCATTTAATTGGTGATTATGGTTTTGAAAATATCCAGAATTACAAATTAATTTTTTCCCATTTGATATTATCTCAAAAGATAATGCACCTGCTTGATAGTTTGAAGAAAACTTTTTATCAGGACTTGAACCTATGTCCATGATTAGTGAAGTTTTTTTGTTGCTAAGAACAGCATATCCCCCCAATTCATTATTTTGATTTTTAAAACTATATCCATGTTTTTTTAAATAACGATCAAAATCAATATTATTTGTTTCATGGTTGCCGTTGAAAAGCAGATCTATTTTATTATTTTGCCAAGTGAATGTATAAGCTTGACCTAAGTAATATATATTTTCATTAATAAAATCAGGTATCTCACTTTGAGATTCTTTGAACCACTCCCTGATTAGAATAAAATATTTTAAGTAAAAGCATAATTGTCTGATATTTCTTGATTTTGGAAAACCATCATTGTCAAAAGAAAATTTTATAAGTTTTCTCAATAAGTTAAGACCTATTTTTAAATATCCATCTTTATCTTGGTAGGTTAAGCCAGTTAAAATAATAGCTGTACAACCTATCATTTTATCATCAACCCATTCTGACCGTTCTATTTCATTAATTAAATGATTAATTTGCTTTTTTATAATAGCATTAAATTGATCTTTGTAATCAGTGCTACTATCTTCATACGTAAGTCTAGAGTTGGAAGTCCAAGCAATTATTCTCTTAGCCACTATATCAACCTCCCAACTTTTAGAGTTGTAACTATGATTTTTATTAATCCATTGTAAAATTACATTTTGAGTATCTTTTTTTGAAGATCTTAAATCCAAACTAAATAGCCAAAAAAAACTATTTAAATTTTTATAATCTTTTTTTTTTAAATTTTTGTTATCCCATATTTTATTTAATGAATAATTTTCGATATTAATTTTTTTTTTATCGTACTTTATCAGTGAGTCGAGCAAGTTAGGACTCGGGTAGTATTGTAAAGAGCTAACTGTAGAAGATTTAATTTTTTTGTTATAAGTATTTGAGCTTAAATATAGAGAATGAATTTTTTTTTTAGAAAGTATATATGAATTATTAATAAAATTTAATAAATTATTAAAAATCATTATTCTAGCTTGATTTTAAAAGATCTATATTTTTTTTTATATTTCCATTATTATTTTTGAATACAGTAGTGCCAGAAACTAAAATATTTGCACCAGCTTCAATAGCCAACTTGTTATTATCAAAGTTAATCCCTCCATCAATCTCAATATCCAATTCTAAACTTTTTTTATCTTTTATCTTTTTTAATTCTTTAATTTTATCAAGTACTTCGGGCATAAATTTTTGCCCTCCAAACCCTGGGTTTACACTCATAATTAAAACTAAATCAATCTCATTTAACAAATTAGTTATTAAATCAATTTTAGTTTCAGGGTTTAATGAAACTCCAACCTTCTTATTTAAATTTTTGATATGTTGAATGGAGCTTTTCAAATCTTCTGTTGCTTCGGGGTGTATTGTAATAATGTCCGCTCCTGCATTAGCATAATCTTGAATATATTTATGAACAGGTGAAATCATTAAGTGAACATCAAATGGCAGCTTTGTATATTGTCTTAAAGCCTTAATAATTGGAGGCCCCATGGTTAAATTTGGAACAAAGTGACCATCCATAACATCAACATGAATCATGTCAGCACCACCTTTTTCTAGTCTTTTAATCTCATTACCTAATTGACTAAAGTCAGCAGATAAAATTGAAGGTGATATTTGTATTTTTTTCATTGATTACTAATATTAGTAGTATCAATTTTATTTTTAATTTGAATTAATTATTTGCCAAAAATACGATAAATTTCTGTAGCAATTTCACTTTCTAAAGGAAAAGATAACATTCCCATGACAGAATACCCTAGTAGGTAGGGCATAAGGTAAAATCTAATCATATAAAAGAACCAGGCTACGTAAAGAGGAACAAGAGGATCTATAATGAATGAAGGAGTTATAGGTTTAAATAATCTTATTAATGGGTTTGTTAATTTTACAAAAGCTTTCATAAAAAAAAATTCTGAGTTTTCTCGTTGAAAAATATTCATCGCAACTCTTCCAATTAGAGTCCACATTATAACACCTAAAATATAATCAATTATAAGAATAAAGGGATGAATTTCTGGCATAAATATAAAAAGGAATTTTGTTTAAAAATTTACTAAGGGGCGAAATAAATCGCCCCTTAATAATAAATTTAATTAGTGTTGTTTTCCAAGAATTGTTTTACCACTTGGAATACGAAGCTCGTCAATCATATCTTGAGTAGCTCTGTCTGGTGCTTTTGTTAGTAAACTAACAACTACCATAGAAACTAAACTAACCAACGATCCAAAGATACCGAATGTAAGTTGAGTAATACCCCAGAATCCAGCTCCACCAGTACGTACCCAAACTAGATACCAAGTACCAGCTGCTAATCCCAGAAGCATTCCTGCAACAGCACCAGGACCATTCGCTCTTTTCCACCATACACCTAGTACAAGTGGGAAGAACAATCCTGACATCGCAAAGTCAAAAGCCCAGATTACTGAACCTAAGATACCTTGGATACCCATTGCGGCAATAGTTGCTCCAGCAAAACCAATGATTACAAGTAATACCCTTGCAACAATTAATCTTTTCGCAGCTTCTGCTTTTGGATCAATGATCTTGTAGTACAAGTCATGAGACAAAGCATTTGCGATTGCTAAGATCAAACCATCGGCAGTAGACATGGCAGCGGCCATACCTCCAGCAGCAACCAGACCTGAGATTACATAAGGTAATCCAGCAATTTCTGGAGTAGCTAATACAACAGCTTTACCACCCATGAAAAACTCATTTAATTCAAGAGTTCCATTTCCGTTAAAGTCGCTGACAAACATCAGGTTAGCTTGGTTCCAGTTTTGATACCAATCTATCGCTTGAACTTCAGCTATTGATTTACCAATAATCCCTGTTGAAAGTGTTGGATCAATCAGTGATAGTTTTGATAATGTAGCTAACATTGGCGCAGTTGAGTATAAAATAAAGATGAAAAGTAGCGACCATGCTACAGATCTTCTAGCTGATTTTACACTTGGAGTAGTAAAGTATCTCATCATAACGTGAGGCAAAGAAGCTGTTCCCGCCATCATACAAATTGCTAGAGAAATGAATCCCCAGTTTGTTCCATTAACTGATGAGTGTGCTTTAGTTATTCCAGCCAAACCTTTCGGTACTGTAGCTAAGTCTGCAGCTGAGTTTTTCACAAACCCAAACTGACTTTCTAGTTCAGCAATTCTAGCCACTTCATCTCCCAACATTAAATGTGGGAAGAATCCAGCACCCATTTTACTACTGATCCAGAATACAGGAAGTAAGTAAGCAATAATTAAAACTATATATTGCGCAACTTGCGTCCATGTAACCGCTCTCATTCCACCAAGCATTGAACACATCAATATACTTGCTAATCCGACGTACACAGCAATTTCAAAAGGAATATCTAATGCTACTGAAGCAATAGTTCCTGTTGCATTTATTTGTGCAGTCACATATGTGAATGAAGCTACTGTTAATACTAGTACTGCAGAAAGTCTTGCTGCATTACCACCATATCGTGTACCAACAAAATCTGGAACTGTGTAACAGCCAAATTTTCTCAAGTAAGGTGCTAGTAAAGTAGATACAAGTATATAACCACCTGTCCATCCAACTAGTAGTGCCATATATCCATAGCCCTTAAAGTAAATACCACCTGCCATCGCAACGAATGATGCACCAGACATCCAGTCTGCTGCAGTAGCCATTCCGTTAAATACAGTAGGTACTTCTCTGCCTGCTACGTAGTAAGCGTCCATCTGAAGTGTACGTGATAACCAACCGATTATCGCATAGATAGCAATGGTGAATATAACAAAAGAAATTCCTATTGCTTTTGCAGACATTCCCATTTGTTCAGCAATCGCCATCAATATTATGAACCCTATAAAACCACCTGTATAGATTCCATAAACTTTTGGTAGATTGTCTATAAATTTACCTTTTATCATTAGCTATCCTCTCTTTCAGTGAAACCAAACTCTTCATCTATCTTCTCTTGTCTACCTGCAAACCAGAAATTCAAAATTACAAATGCTAATAATGAACCCTGACATGTCATATAATATGACAATGGGTAACCAAAAGGTTTGAAGCTAGATGCTTCCATTTCAGTTCCGAAAAAAAAGATGCCAATTGAGAATACAAACCAGATTGCTAAAGTAACAAACAGTAGCCCCCTAGTTTTTTCCCAGTGTTTTGCTTTATTTGACATTTTACTCTCCCTATATAGTTAAGAAAGAAACTTTAACCATAATGAGATAGATTGAAAGCCCTTAAAAAGGTCGAATTAGGGCCATTTTTGTAATATAAAGCATACAAAAGGTAGGTAAAATTGCTTAAATATAAACTTAAATTAAAAGACATAAAACTAGAAGATTTTAGAGTTTATTTATTTGCTTTGTTTAAAGGAGTTCTTCCAAAGAAAAAGATTAAGAATATAGAAGACCTTACACTGTTTATTCAAACAAAATCAGCATGGGTATCGCAGGTAACTCTATATAATTACTTAAAAACAAGAATGGGAACCAAGTGGGTATTACACTTTGATGATGAAGTATTCTTAGCATCCATTAACAAAGCTAAATGGAATATTTATTCTATAGCACTTCAGGATCTTACTTTTTATAGCCTATCGTATTTGAATGTTTTTTGTAATTATAAGGACATGAGTAAAGCCAATGAAGTTTATGATAAAATTTTGACCAAAGAAAAAAAAAATGAAATGCCAGAAGAAATTATTTCACAAGCAAAAGAAAAATTTGAAGAAAGATTAGAAAAGATTGATTGGAATACATATTATAAATCTTGGCCATTTAATGAAAGTGCTCTAACCTTATATAAGTGGGCACCAGTGGCTGATGAATTAAAAATTTTAGATAGAAAAATCGTGTTAAATTCTATGATCTTAAAATGGGAAAATATTGAAAAAGAATTTAAAGAATTAATTAAGATTTAAATATTTTTTCTATTATCAACTAAGCTTTGCACAACACTTGGATCGGCTAAAGTAGATGTGTCACCCAATTGATTATGCTCGTTAGCAGCAATTTTTCTTAAAATTCTTCTCATAATTTTTCCAGATCTAGTTTTTGGAAGACCAGGTGAAAAATGAATAATATCAGGCGTTGCAAGTGGTCCAATCTGTTTTCTAACCCAAAGTTTAAGATCTCTTTCAAGATCTAGATCTGATTTTTCTCCTAAATTTAAAGTAACATAGCAGTATAAACCATTACCCTTGATATCATGAGGATACCCAACAACTGCAGCTTCAGCAACTTTAGGGTGAGCAACAAAAGCACTTTCAATTTCAGCAGTTCCCAAATTGTGACCAGATACAATAATTACATCATCAACACGTCCTGTGATCCAGTAGTATCCGTCTTTATCTCTTCTAGCTCCATCGCCTGTAAAATATTTTCCATCAAATTGAGAGAAATAAGTATCAATAAATCTTTGGTGGTCACCATAAACAGTTCTCATTTGTCCAGGCCACGACTGTGAAATGCATAATCTTCCTTCACCGGCACCTTTTATTTCTTTTCCACTTTTATCAACTATAGAGGGCTTAATTCCATAAAAAGGTTTGGATGCAGAGCCAGGTTTTAAATTCATAGCACCTGTTTGTGGACTAATTAAAATTCCACCAGTTTCAGTTTGCCACCATGTATCAACTATAGGACATTTTGAATTTCCAACTGTTTTATAATACCACATCCAAGCTTCTGGATTGATTGGTTCTCCGACAGTCCCTAATAATTTTAATGATTTTCTTGAAGTTTTTTTAACAGGTTTGTTTCCCTCTCTCATTAAGGCTCTGATAGCCGTTGGCGCTGTATAAAAAATATTAACTTTATATTTATCGATTATCTGCCACCATCTTGAACTATCAGGATAAGTTGGAACACCTTCAAACATTATTGTTGTTGCACCATTAGCAAGAGGTCCATAGATTATATAGCTATGACCTGTTACCCAGCCAATGTCAGCAGTACACCAGTATATATCCTTGGGTTTATAATTAAAAATATGTTGGTGAGTCATTGATGTATAAACCATATAACCACCCGTTGTGTGTAAAACACCTTTTGGTTTTCCAGTAGATCCAGAAGTGTAAAGAATAAACAAAGGATCTTCAGCATTCATTTCTTCAGGATCACACTTGTTTGATACATCTTTAATTAAGTCATTATACCAAACGTCTCTTCCTTTAACCCAGTCGACTTTATTTCCTGTTCTTTTTACGACTATGCATTTTTTAACATCAGGGCATTTTCTTAACGCTTCATCTGTAATTTTTTTTAAAGGAATTGTTTTGCCAGCTCTTACCCCTTCATCAGCAGTAATGATGTACTCTGACTCACAATCATTAATTCTTGTAGTGATAGATTCAGCTGAAAATCCACCAAAAATAATAGAATGAACTGCACCAATCCTAGCACAAGCCAACATTGTTATCGCAAGTTCTGGGATCATAGTTAAATAAATTGTAACTCGATCACCTTTTTTTATGCCTAGTTTTTTTAAACCATTTGCAGCCTTAGAAACCTCTTTATGTAATTGCTTGTAAGAAATTTTTTTTGTATCTTTTGGGTTATCACCAACCCAGATAATCGCTGTCTTGTCTTTTTTATCTTTAAGGTGACGGTCTATACAATTGGCAGAAGCATTTAATGTTCCATCTTCATACCATTTAATCTTAACTTCTTTTTTACTATATTTAACATCTTTAATTTTTTTATAGGGCTTAATCCAGGTTATTCTTTTCCCTTCAGTTTTCCAAAAGTTATCATTATTTTTAATTGAGTCAGAATATTTTTTTTGGTATTTTGCTTTATTTATTAAAGCACTTTTTACCCACTCAGGTTTAGTTTTAAAAACCAATTCTTTTTCCTCAATTTTTTTTGAAACTTTTCTTTTAATAGGTTTTATTTTTTTCTTAACCTTGGAATTTTTAGGGATTTTTTTTTTTACTTTTGTTTTTTTTTGTTTTGGCATGAAATTTTTTAATATTTAAATATTACCCATCTTATTTAAAATTTTCCAGCTTTTAGAGTCAATTGGCATGACAGATAACCTGCTCTGTCTAATTAGTGATAAATGACTAAGATCCTTATTTTTTTTGACCTCTTCAAGTGTTACGCTCTTTTTTAACTTTTCTTTAAATTTTACTTGAACTGCCACAAAACGACCATCCTTGTCAGTCTTATCCAAGAAAGCCTCTTTAATAATCTCAACTATACCAACAATTTCTTTGCCAATATTTGAATGATAAAAAAAACAAAGATCTCCCTTTTTCATTCCTTTTAAATTTTTAGCTGCTTGATAATTTCTTACCCCATCCCAGGGAGCACCTTTTGCCCCAGCTTTTTTTTGTTGATCAATTGACCAAACATCAGGTTCTGATTTCATTAACCAGTAGTTCATCTAATTGTTTCTCCAATGTTTACTTACTTTATTCATACTACACATTTTGTTTTACACTATTTTTAACAAACACGTGACATGTTATGTGACATGTATTTTAAAATTCTAAGTAATAAGTTTTATCTTTTATTTTTTTAAGAGAGATGTAATCCTGGCCGTAATTCCTTAAAGTATCTATTGTGATTGTTTCTAGTCGCTCAAGGTGTCCTTCACGCTCCAATTTACCCTTGATATATTCCCCTAAGATTTCCCTATTATCTTTTGTCATAATTCCTTTATATCCATCAGAAGCTGTAATCATATTTAATTTGTAATATTTTTTATCATCAAAAACATAAGCAATGAATTTACCCACTGGATAATCTTTTGTTCTTTCACTCTTTTTTGATGTAATTTCTACTTCATACCATGGTCTAGGACTATATTTTCCAGTCTTTGGATTTTTTCTTCCTTTTTCAAAATATAGATTTAGAGATGATCTTGGTTGCTCATCTACTCGTAATTTAATCTTTGTTTCACTTAAAATTTTTGATTTAGGAAATGATGCTTTAGATATTTCATACTTAGATAATTTTTCTTTACTTTTTTTCTTCTTTTTTTTTTAATAGTAAGCTCAACATTATCTAGGTTTGCACATAATTCTTTTGAGGTAAAAAGATGATTTAAAAATTTAGAAATATGGTCTTTGCTACCTCTATCTAAAACAGAAGTATTGCATTCTAAATTCCCGTACATTCCAGTTCCAGAAAAATTAGATGAACCCACAAATATTAAATCATTTTGATCTTTTTTAAATTTATAAATCTTTCCATGATATTTTCTTAAGGTTATATAAACACCACTTTCATTGTTAATTTTTTTTAAATCTTTATTTAATTCTTCTAAAGTTTTTTTTTGATTTTTGCTTACACCTTCATGGTAAATCATCCCTACTAAAATTTTACAGAAGCCTCTTTTTGCTATCTCTAAGAGTTTATTTCTATTTTTTTCAATTGTCTGAGGATCAAAATAACCACTAGCTATCTCTAGTGAGTTAAAATTATCTATATTTCTAAATATTTCTTTTCCAAAATCGCCACCAAAGTCTTTTTCATTAGTAAACATATATTTACATATTAGGTTTTATATAAGCATATTCAATTTTGGCGAAAGTTTTAAGTATTGAATCGAATATGATTTTGGCGCCTTTTACAGGTACTGCCATTCCTATTTGTTTACGAACTTCCTCTTTTGAGCCAGTGAAGATGAAGTTGTCAGGAAAAGTTTGCAGTCTTGCTCTTTCTCTATTTGTTAAGGCTCTATTTTCTTTCCAGTGATACACATGTGTTCCACCACCACCACTGCCAGTTACTGTATAAGAAGGCTTATCAGGGTGTAACCTCCTGTAAATTTGACTGATCTTTGCTCCTTTAACATTTAATTGTAAATGCTTTGGTATCTCAGAATTAAAAGCATTCTTGCCTGGTTTAATATATTTTAATCTTTCAATTACTTGTTTCGAATTATTTGTTAGTTCGTTGTTATAAGCATTGACAGGTATATTATTCAATGCTTCCTTAGCGGTCATTATTTTATAATTAGGTTTAGGAACTTTAAATTTAAGGTTTAATTCTTTTTTAATACCCACAATAATTATTCTGTGTCGTGCTTGAGGAATTCCATAATCTTCAAACTTATATTTATGGACAGTCAAATTATAACCTTTGCCTGCACTCTCTAGATCTTTAAGAATTTTTAAAAAAGTTTTTCCTTCATTTGAACTTTTCATACCCCCAACATTTTCTGCCACAAACCAAGTAGGGTGGTATCTATTTATTAATTCAACTCCATAAGTATAGAGAGGTCCAAACTTTCCTTCAATACCTAGACTTTCACCAACATTGCTAAAATCATTACAAGGAAAACCATAAGCAAAGCAATCAAACTCTGGGAGAATAATTTTTTTTTTATCAACTAGATTGAAAAAGTTTTCAACTTTTTCACAAAACATGGCTTTTGTTTTAATGTTTTTTTCATAAGTATTGCAAGAAGCTTGATGGTAATCTGAGGCCCACGCATGCTCAATTGAGTGAATATTTTTTTTATCCTTAATCTTGCTTAAGCCCGCACCATAACCCATGCCTCCAGGTCCACTAAAAAATTCTGCAAGTTTAAATTTAGTCATAAATATTTATTACACTATTTCTAAAATTTTGCAGCTAAATAGTATTAGCTTAATATAAATCTTTATTGTGCCAGGTAAATAAATCTGCTTCAAAAGATACGTCTCTAAATTTTAGTAGTGCCTTATATTTTTCAAGTCTCTCTTCCTTTTTGACATTTTTTAAGTAGTTAAGAATTTGGTCGTATGTTAATCCTTTCAATCTATCTTTCTTAATATCTATATATTCTTCATATTCCATACCACAAACTGCATAACCTTTTTTTGGATTAATATGTTCTGAATAGCTAATAGTATCGTCGGTTTCCTTTAATACATCGTAATAGTGAATACATTGATTTTCCGACTCAAAAAGACAATCTCTTCTATAATCGAATAGTTCTAGTTGCATATATTGGGGGTTATTAAAATTCTGAAAATGAACTTTAACAATTTTTAATATAATAATTAAAAGTGGCAATATTTTGATTGATTTCGGACGTTAAAATCGTGCCATGTCATGTGACATGTATTGTGGGCCTTTAAGTGATATTAATCAATATTTTTAGAAAGGAAAGTAAAGTAAAAGTTGGTGGGTGTCCGTGGAGTCTTATCGGAGAACAACAAGTGTTGGTTTCATTAACCAATAGGATTTTGTCATAATTTATAGAATAAATTTTTTAATTAATTAACTAAACCTTTACCCAATTTCAAAGTGCTTTTATATAAATAATATTTTCTAAATATTAAACATATTTTTATTTAAGAATTTACTGTTTTATTAAATATAGCTCATTTTTTTTAAAATTATAAGAATCAGTATTGATAACGATACCACCAAAGATATCTTTCTTTTTATAGTAAATTTATCAAACACATACTTCACATTTGTATTTGTTAATTGGTTTTATCAAGTATATTATAAGAATAAGAATAACTTTAAAATTTAATTTAGTAAGCAAACTCCAAAATGAATAAAAAAAATATTACTAAAAATAAGTATATTTGGATTCTTGGTGGTGGAAGAATGCAATATTTTAATATTTTAGCCGCTAAAGAACTAGGATATAAAATTTTAATTACAGACATTAATAAAAACTGTTTTTGTAAATCTAATGCTGACTTATTTTTTCAAGTTGATATTTTTAACATTAAAAAAAATTTAGATCTTTTAAATAAAATTAAAAAAAAAATTGATATTAAATCTATTTTTGTTGCAGGTATTGATTGCACTATCACAGCTGCAACTTTAGCAGAAAAACTTAATCTAGTTACTTCAGGTGTAAAAATTGCAAAAATTACAAATAATAAATATTTATTTAGAAAATTTTTATTTAAAAATAATTTAATAGATTTCCCATTTTTAAAAATAAAAAATATAAATAAAAATATAAATAAAAATATTGAAAAAAATATTGGATATCCATTCATAATAAAAAATACTGATAATAGTGCTAGCAGAGGGATGCAAATAATTAAGAGCAAAGTTGAGAGTAAGAATTTAAAAAAAATCATTGCAAAAGCAATCAAGGTTTCAAGGTGTGGTTATTGTACGGTTGAAAAATATTTTACAGGAAGTGAACATACGGTAGAAACATTATTTGATATTAATGGAAAATTTTATCCATGCTTTATCACAGATAGATATTTTGATCACAGTTCGGGTAAAGCATTAGAAATAGGCCTGAGAAACCCAACACAATTGTCAGAAATTATGCAAAAGAAAATATTTAATTATTGTAAGAAGGTAGCCTCCAAGTTAGGTGTAAAAGTCGGACCTGCAAAATTTGATCTATTAATAGACAGAGGTAAACTAATTATATTAGAGATGACTACTAGATTGTCAGGTGGGTTTGATTGTCAAATCCTTGTGCCTGCAGCAACAGGAAAAAAGGTAATTGAAGCAGCAATGCAAATATCACTTGGACATAAATTTAATAAAAAATTATTAGATAAAAAATTTAATAGAACGGCATTAAGTACAACTGTTTGGCCGAGACCAGGTAAAATATTAAAAATAAAATACAAAAAACCTAAAATATCAAAAAACGACATTTTGGAAGTTATTTTTACAAAGAAAAGCGGTGATTCTATTCAAGATTATGAAAATTGTGCCGATAGACCGTGCTTTATTATAGGCGCATCCACAAATGAAAAAAAAACTATAGACTTAATCAATAAAGCAAAAAAATGTATACACATCATCACTAAATGAAAAAAAAATTATTAATCTATGGTGCTGGAGCAATAGGTAGGGGTTATCTGCCCTGGGTTTTTTCTGAAAAATTTTATGATTTGTACTATGTGGATGTAAGTAAATCTTTAATTTCAGATATTAAGAAAAAAAAATATTATCAAACATTTAAAATATCAAACAATAAATATATTTCAAAAAAAGTTTTTCCAAAGAAAATATATTTATTGAATGAAGAAATTGACTTTATAAACAATTTTGATTTAATAATTACCTGCGTAGGAACAAGACAGGTAAAAAATATAGTAAAAAACATTTCTTTTTTTAAAAAAGACATCCTTTGTTTAGAAAATGATCCAGATATTGTAGATTATCTTAAAAAAGAAAGTAAAAAGAAAAATATATATTTTGGAATTCCAGATGTAATTACGTCAAATACAGCCTCAAAAAAAATAAAAAAAATAAATAAACTTAATCTTATAACAGAAGATGGCCTTTGTTTTATAGATAGAAAATTAAAAATTAAAAATACAAAAGCTATTTTTTTAAATCAAAAAGAACTAAGAGTTCAATGGCTAGCTAAATTTTATATACATAACTCTTCTCACTGTATAGCTGCATATTTGGGAAATAGAATTAAAAATATATATGTGCACGAAGCTTTACAAAATACCAGGATAAAAAAAGTTATAAAAGATTGTATTTTAGAATTATCTAAAATGTTGATCAAAAAATATAGTTTAGATAAAAAATTTACTAAATTTTATGGATCAAAAGAGTTTAAAAGATTTTCAAATAAATTATTATTTGATCCAATATCTAGAGTTGCAAGAGAACCGTTTAGAAAACTTCAAAGAAAAGAAAGATTAATAGGAGCTGCAA
Source organism: Candidatus Pelagibacter sp. uisw_098 (assembly GCF_059512505.1). The sequence goes on along the minus strand of NZ_CM183454.1, from coordinate 1,284,592 downwards.
ACGAATGTTTGTCTGTAGGAATTAAACCCAATGCTCTTGCGGTAGGAATTTTATCAGCAATACAGTATAAAAATATTAAAGATGAAGATTCTGGTATAAAAATATTGAGAAAAGCACTAGATAAAAAAGAGTTTTTAAAAATAATTTTAAATCTACAAGATGGAGAACCTTTGCATCAGTTTTTACTTGAAAACTGGGAATCAAATTCCTTAAAACTTAACTCAATCAAAAATGACAATAGAAAATAAATTAATTTTAGCAATTAGAGCTGCAGTTAAGAGTGGAGAAATTTTAGTTAAAAATTATTCTGAGGAAACAAAATTTAAAATAAAATCTAAAATGAATAGGGATGTTTGCACAAAAATAGATATAGATGGTGAAAATATAATATTAAAAATACTTAAAAAAAAAAAGAAAAAACAAATTTTTTATTTGAGGAAAATGGATATCTAAAATACTTCAAAAAACCAAATTTTACATGGATCGTTGATGCTCTTGATGGGACAGTAAACTATATTCACAAAATACCTTATTTTTGCACATCAATAGCACTTAAGGATAAAAAAAAAATACTTTTTGGTGTAATTTTTAACCCTCTTACAAACGAACTATATTATTCTGACCAAAATGGTGGAGTTTTTAAAAATGCAAGCAGAATCTATATTGACGATTGTCCAATATCGGAAAGCTTGATTGCCGTATCTTTTTCATCGAGTCATATGAATAAAAAAAACAAAGAACTAGAATTATTTAAAAAAATGAATTTTATTTCACAAGGTGCTTTACGAACAGGTTCAGCAGGAATGAATTTAGCATATTTTTCTGAAGGAAAACTTTCAGCCTGTGTAGGCTTTCAAAATAAAATTTGGGATGTTGCTGGAGGATTAGCTTTAGCAGAAAAAAATGGAGCCCAAATATATTATAAGTATAAAAATAAAAATAAAACAATAATAAGCTTCATAGTTGCAAATAAAAATAATTTTAAAACTTTACGTGATTTATGTAAAAAAACATTAGATGAGTAAAAAATATCAAATTAAAACTAATGTTCATATTTCTAAAAAATTTTCTTAATAACATTAAAATAAATAAAAATATTTTTAGAGCATATTTTTCCATTAAAGAACATGACGACACAACTAAACAAAATAATTCTTTCAAGTTAAAAGCATTGATATGGATAAGTGCAACTAGTCAAAAATAATTTATATTTGTATATAATAGCTATAGTTTTACACCTGCACCCTTTAAAAAGACAGCATTTGCATCTAAGGGCCATCTAGGTTTTGCTGGACTATCTAATTCACTAAAATGTTTTAATTTAAATTTTTCTAGTCCAACCATTGCAATCATTGCCGCATTATCTCCACATAATTTAGTAGGTGGAAATATTGCTTCAAACCTTTCTTCCTTACAAAGATTAGTTAGAACTTCTCTAATTTTTTTATTTGCAGCAACTCCACCCGCAACTACGAATATATTTTTTTTTGCTACATTTATTTTTTTAAATTCTTCAAAAGCAATTTTACTTTTTTTATATAATATCTCTTCAATAGTTTTTTGAAAAGATGCTGCTAAGTCATATCTTTCTTGATCAGTTTTAATTTGTTTCGAGATTTTTAAAATAGCAGTTTTTAATCCTGAAAATGATAAGTTACAACCACCCCTATGAAAAATTGGCTTGGGCAATAAATATTTATTTGGATCACCTTTTTTTGCATATATTTCAATTTGTGGTCCACCAGGAAATTCTATACCTAATAATTTTGCTGTTTTATCAAATGCCTCACCCACAGCATCATCAATAGTTGTTCCTAATCTTCTATAATTTCCTAACCCTTGAACACTTAAAAATTGAGTATGACCTCCAGAAATTAAAAGTAGCAAGTAAGGATAGTTTAATTCAGAATTTAGTTTTGGACTTAATGCATGCCCCTCTAAATGATTAACAGCTATAAATGGTTTATTGAGGGAAGAGGCCATTGCTTTTCCAAAACTTAATCCAACAGATAGACAGACTATAAGACCTGGTCCTGCTGTTGCTGCTATAGCATCCAGATCTTCCATTTTTACTCCACTTTCATCAATTGCTTTTTTAGTGATTATATCTATTTTATCCATATGAGATCTTGCAGCAAGCTCAGGAACAACACCCCCAAATTCCTTATGAATATCAAATTGGCTTGAAACAATGTTTGATAAAATTGTTGGCATTCCTTGTTCATTTTCTGTTATGATAGAAGCAGCTGTTTCATCACAGCTTGATTCAATTCCTAGAATTAGGGGCTTTTTAATCATTAAATTAGTTTTTATTAATTATACATTCTCAATATAAGCATGAAGTATAAAGCAAATAAATGAAAAATAAAAAAATTATTATAGGGTCAAGAGGAAGCAAATTAGCATTAATCTATGCTGAAAAAGCTAGGGAAAAAATTCTTAGCTATGCAAAAGATTTTGGAATTGAAGAAGTAATCATTAAAGAAATTGTAACCAAGGGTGATCAAGTTCAAGATAAAAGGTTATCTGAGGTTGGAGGTAAGGGTCTTTTTTCAAAAACTATAGAGGTTGAATTATCAGAAAAAAAAATAGATATAGCTGTGCATGCATTAAAAGATATGCCTTCTGAAGAAACTGAAGGTTTATTAACAAATTGTTTTTTAGAAAGAAACGACCCAAGAGAAATTTTAATTAGCAAAGATAATAAACATCTAAAAGATTTAGCTTCAAATTCAATTATTGGAACATCCTCATTTAGAAGAGAATTTCAGATTAAAAAAATAAGAGAAGATCTTGATTGTAAATTAATTAGAGGAAATGTTGATACAAGAATAAGAAAACTTAATGAGAATTTATATGATGCAATTATTTTATCATATGCTGGAATCAATTCTTTGGGTTTAAATCAAAATATCTCTCAAGCTTTTTCTACTTCAGAAATTATACCCTGTGCTGGACAAGGAGTTATTGCCTTGCAATGTAGAGATAATGATGAAGATTTAATTGAGTTATTAAAACAAGTTGATCATCAATCAACACATAACTCTATAAAAGCTGAAAGAAATGTTTTAAAGGTTTTAGAAGGAGATTGTGAAACAGCAGTAGGAGCATTTGCTAGTATTGAGGGTGATAAAATTAATCTTGAAGTAGAGCTATTTTCCCTAGATGGCAGTAAAAGATTTTATTTAAAGTCATCTGAAGATATAGACAAAGCAGAAGAGTTAGGAATAGAGATGGGAAAAACTCTTAAAAAGATGTCTAATAATTCTTACAAAAAATAATATGCATATTTTATTCACACGACCCTTAGAAGATTGTCATGAAATGATATTAAAATTTCAATCATTAGGTCATGAAATATCTCATTTACCATTAATTAATATTGAGGGTTTAAAATATGAAGCTCCAAACTATTCTGAGTTTAAAGGTATTATTTTTACAAGCAGTAATGCTATTAAATTTTTGGATATAAAGAACATTGATAAAAAATTAAAATGCTTTTGTGTTGGAGATGCTACTGAAAAAAAAGCTAGAAGTGCTGGTTTTCAAAATGTTTTTGCAGCTGAAGGAAATGTTAATAATCTTAAGGAATTAATCTTACAAAATTTTAAACCTTCTGAAGGAAAGCTAATTTATATAAGTGGAGAAATAATCTCTAGTAATTTAGATAAGGAACTCATTTCAAGTGGGTATACGATAGATCGACTAATTAATTACAGGACCAACTCAATTGAAAAATATGATGAAAGCTTTATTGAAAAACTTAAATTGAAAATGCCTGAAATTATTTACATTTATTCACAAAATAGTGCGATTAATTTTTTAAAAGTAATTAAAAATTATCAGCTAGAAACCTTATGTATGAATACTAATTTGATGTGCATTGGAGAAAAAACCTCTTCAATTCTTAATGAAATTAAATGGAAAAAAATTTTTCTTTTTAACCCTGGAGAAGAGGAATTTTTGCTATATAAAATTTAATTATGGACATATTTAGTAATTTTAGTGATCTGTTTATTTCTGTTTGGTCTAAAGGAATTCGTGGAGTTGATATTTTTCAGATACTAATTGGTATTGGAATATTTTTTATTTTTTTAATTTTTAGAGGAATAATAAGTAAAGTTATTATTAAAAGACTAGAAGCAATTTCAAAAAGAACTACAAATAAATTAGATGACACCTTTGTCCATGCAATGGAAGGACCAGCTAGATTTTTACCAATTGTTTTAGGTTTCTTTATTGCAAGTTATTATATGTCTTTTGCAGATGATGGGAGAGCCATAGTTGATACAATTAATCGAACATTAATTACAATTTTAATATTCTGGGTTATTCATCAAATTATTGAACCAATTTCTTATATTTTAAGTGGGCTAGATAAAATGTTAACCCGTGAGTTAGTGGGCTGGATTATAAAATCTTTAAAGATTTTAATTTTTATTTTAGGGCTAGCAGCTGTTCTTGAACTTTGGGGAATAAAAATTGGACCAATTATTGCAGGACTGGGTTTATTTGGTGTTGCTGTTGCTTTAGGTGCACAAGACTTATTTAAAAATTTGATTTCTGGAATTTTAGTTTTAGTTGAAAAAAGATTTAAAATAGGGGATTGGATTTTAGTTGAAGGTATTATTGAAGGTATTGTTGAGAAAATTGGTTTTAGATCAACAGTTTTAAGAAAGTTTGATAAATCTTTAGCCATAATTCCTAATTTTCAGTTTGCTGAAAATGCAGTTATCAATATTAGTGAGACAACTAACTGGAGAATAGATTGGGCAATAACACTTCAATACGACACTACTGTTGAACAACTAAAAAAAATTAGAAATGAAATTGAAGGTCACATTAATAAAAATGATGATTTTGACAAAGCTGTAGGAGTTGCAGTTAGAGTTGAAAAATTTTCAGATAGTTCGATTGATATGAGGGTTAGATGTTTTACTACCTCTAACAGTTTTTCAACTTGGTTGGAGGTTAAAGAAAAACTTGCAATTGAAATAAAACAAATTGTTGAAGGAAACAAAGCAGCTTTTGCTTTCCCAAGTCAGTCAATTTATGTTGAGAAAAAATGATAGCCATTTTTTACTTAGCCCTTCAAATATTAAAGCTTTATTCTTATGTGGTAATTGCGAATGTAGTTATCAGCTGGCTTGTTTCCTTTAACATTATAAATACTCAAAATAGGTTTGTTTACTCAATATTAGAAATGACTTACCGATTAACTGAGCCAATGTTGAATAGAATAAGACGATTTCTTCCTAACCTAGGATCATTAGATATTGCACCAGTAGTACTACTGTTGTTGATTTGGTTTATAGAAATGTGTATGAAACTCTACATTGCGCCAATGATTTTTTAGGGAAATTTATGATCTTAATAGATGGAAAAAAAATAGCAGCTGAACTCAGAGAAGAACTAAGACAAGAAGTTGTAGAGTTAAAAGCTAAACACAATAAAACTCCAGGACTTACAGTAATATTAATTGGAGATATGACTCCTAGCCAAATTTATGTTCGTATGAAAGAAAAAGCTGCGAATGAAGTGGGGTTAAAATCTGAAGTAATTAGATACCCAGGGACTGTGGAGGAAAAAACAGTATTAGATAAAATTGATGAGCTAAATAAAGATGAAAGTATTTCAGGAATTTTAGTTCAACTACCTTTACCAAAACATATTGATAAGCAAAAAGTTATTGAAACTATTTTGCCAGGTAAAGATGTTGATGGGTTTCATCCAATGAATGTTGGTAATCTTTCATCAGGATATGAAAGCTCAGTACCTTGTACGCCCTTAGGATGTTACTTAATGATTAAAAAAATTGAACCAAATCTAAGTGGAAAAAAAGCTGTTATGATTGGCAGATCAAACTTAAATGGTAAACCAATGGCACAACTACTTTTAAAAGAAAATTGTACGGTAACGATAACTCATTCAAAAACTAAAGATTTAAAAGCAGAATGTTTAGAGGCAGATATTATTGTTGCGGCAGTTGGTATCCCAGAACTTGTAAAAGCTGACTGGGTTAAAAAAGATGCAATCGTAATTGATGTTGGAATAAATAAAACTGAAAATGGTATTGTTGGAGATGTTGCTTTTGAAGAAGTATCAAAAGTTGCAAGAGCTTTAACACCTGTTCCAGGTGGAGTAGGGCCAATGACTATTGCCTGCTTGCTAAAAAATACTATTGAGTGTTTTAAAAGAACTCAAAAATAAAAATTTTCCATTTCCCTCTAATAATTCCTTACCATTTGAAGAAGGACATGTTTATTTTTTAGTTTTTCCTATGACTATCTTGCAAGCTAATAACAAAAAATGACCAGTCATGACTTAAGTAACTTTTAAATGACTAGTAAGCTTATAATTAGTTGATAAAGGAATATTAATGTCCATATGTATCAAAACAAAAATTTAATTAAAAGAAACAACATAAATGATAAAATTTTTAATTTTCTTATTCTCAATTATTATTTATAACTCTTCAATAATTGCTATGGAAAAAAAACCTTATCATCATTTACTAGATGGAACTTTTAGAAATCCAGAAGGATCACCAGTTAGAACTAGTCAAGCCAAGTTTTCATACACACAATTCATTAAATTAAAAAAGAAAATAGACATGAACGTTCCAAAAGAACATGTTGTAGCTAAAGAGAAAGTTTTATCTGATTTAGAAAAGTATAAAAATGAAGATTATATTGCTTGGATTGGTCATGCTACATACTTAATTAAGTTAGGAGATACAACGATTATAACAGATCCAGTGTTTTCAAAAAATGCAGGACCTTTAATTTTTGGCCCAGATAGATTTACTGAGCCTGCTTTAAATTTAAATGAAATTCCAAAGACTGATTTATTATTATTAACACATAATCATTATGATCATCAAGATATGGGAACTATTAGAAAGTATCCGTTTAAAGATACAAAAGTTTTAACCCCTCTAAATCTTGGAAAATATTTTACAAAAAACAGATTTAACAATGTAAAGGAAATGGATTGGTACGAAGAAATTAAAGTTAATGAGGATTTAAAAGTAACATTACTCCCAGCTATTCATTGGTCTAAAAGAAGCTTAACAGATATGAATAAAACGCTCTGGGGTAATTTCTTAATTGAATATAAGGGTAAAAAAATCTTATTTGCTTGTGATACTGGTTATGGAAATATTTATAAAGAATTAGGTGAAAAATATGGTCCAATTGATTTAACAATGATTAATATTGGAGCTTATGACTTTAAGCCAATGTTTGATAAATCGATTTATCACACAACGCCAGAAGAAGCTTTAAATGTAGCAAAAGATTTAAGAAGTAAAAAGGTTATGGGAACACACTGGGGAACTTTTGTTTTATCTCTAGAGCCCATTATGGAACCACCTGTACGATTTAAAGCTAGTGCAGAAAAATATGGTTTTAACAAAGAAGATGCAATTATTTTTAAAATTGGAGAGATAAACTCTTTAAAAAATATATTATCAAATTAAGGTTATTTTTTTTCCATTAACCATAAAGCATTTTCACTTAAGAAAAATATTTTACCATTGGATGGATGAACTTGAATATCTCTTATTCTTCCAACATTATTTTTGAATATAAGATCTTCTTTCACATTAGTTAGATCATTAAATATTAATTTTCTTAAAGATTTATCTTTTAAAGAAGTAACCAGCGCATGCCCATTCCATTCTTTAAATTCATTTCCTTTGTAAATTGTAATAGCACTAGTAGCTATGGAAGGTACCCAATATTGAATAGCTTTAGTAAAACCTGGTTTCCATTTGGGACCAATCTTTGTTCCTGAGTAATTTTTTCCACCCCAGCCTAAAATTTTCCATCCATAATTTTCTCCTTTTTTTGCCTCTCCAAACCAATCGCCACCTCTTGCTCCATGATTACTTAAATATATTTTTCCATCATAATCGGAGAGTGTTAAACCTTGTGGATTACGAACGCCTATTTGATAAATTTCAGGTAACCAGTTTTTCTTACTTTCAAATTTTGGATTATCTTTTGGAATACTACCGTCAGTATGAATTCTAATAATACTACCAGGATGTTTTGTAGGATCTTGAGCAATCATACCCTGGCCTCTTTCACCAGCTGAGGCATAAATATAATCATCCTTAATCGCTAATCTTGAACCAAAATGATAACCAGAATCTATAGGAGGGTTTGCTTGAAAAATATTTTTAAAATCTAATTCTTGTTTATTTAATTGTGCTTTTGCAATTGATGTACTTGTTTTTGAATTTCCTCTATCTTCTGAATAAGAAATCCACAGAGTATTATCTTGGTAAATAATATCTAATAATCCACCTTGGCCGACTTCTAAAAAATTAAGATTATGTTTAATCTCTGTAACTTTTTTTGAAACAACATTAACAACTTTAATTTTTCCACTTTTTTCAGTAATAATGATTTCATTATTATTAATAAATGATGATCCCCAAGGTTCATCTAGCTCTATTATTTTAGTGAATGTATAATTATTGGAATAGCTTTTTGAAGCAAATAAAAGAAAAAAAATTATTAATAAAAAATATTTTTTCACTTTAAGAAAGTTTTGATCTACCACCATCAACAGCTATTATCTGTCCAGTAATCCAAGAACTCTCTTCGGTAATTAAAAATTTAGCGAGCGCTGCGGAATCTTTTCCTTCACCCAATCTTTTAAGAGGATGAGCTTTAGCAATTCCTTCTGCAATTGCAGGATTTTTTAACATTGGTTCTGCGATTTTAGATTTTGATAAACTTGGTGCAATACAATTTACTCTAATATGTGGAGCAAACTCAGCAGCCAGTGTAACGGTCAATCCTTCAACAGCAGCCTTTGCAGATGCAATAATTGTGTGATTAGTAAAACCTCTTTGAGCGGCAACAGTAGAAAATAAAACTACTGAACCTTTATTCTTTTTTAAAGTTTCTTGAAATCCTTTTATAGCTTCAATAGCCGAATAAAGGTTTAGTTTCATACATTTATTCATATCAGCCTCAGTAACCATTCTTAATGGTTTTAAATCAATAGAGCCCACACAGTAAGCAATACCCTTAATTTCATTAATATCTGATTTTACTTTTTCTATAAACCCATCTTCTAAAACATCAGCAACCGTATAAGAGCAACCCAACTTTTCTGCAATTACTTTAACTTCACTTTCATTTCTTGCAACTAGATGAACATCATTACCTGAATTTTTTAATTGTTCAGCTAAGCTAGAGCCTACAGAACCTGTCGCACCAAAAATAAGATATTTTTCTGACATATAATTTTTATTTAGTTATATTTAACTATGAAATTGTTTTTTATACTTGGCAATCAATTATTTCCATTAAAATACGTAGACCGCTTCAAAAAGGACCACTCTTTTTACATGGCAGAAGACTATGAACTATGTACTTATGAAAAGCATCATAAGCAAAAGATACTGCTATTTCTATCTTCTATGAGGTCATATGCGGATATGCTTAAGGCAAATAAATACAAAGTTGAATATTCTAAAATTGAGGACAAGGATTTTAAAGATACTTATTTTAAGAAATTAAAGATTATCATTGATAAAAAAAAAATTACTGAAATTTCAAGCTTTGAGGTCGAAGATAAATTTTTTGAAAAGAAAATTTTGCAATTTTTAAAAAAAGAAAAAATTAACTGGAATATTGTTCAAACTCCAATGTTTTTAAACTCAAGAGATGAGTTTAAAAGTTATTTAGCAAAATCAAAAAAACCTTTTATGGCAACATTTTATAAGGAGGTTCGTAAAAAATCTGGAATATTAATGGGAGCTGATGGAAACCCTATTGGAGGCAAATGGAGTTTTGATGAAGATAATAGAAATAAATTACCAAAAGATATATCAATACCAAAATTTCCAAAAATTAACGAAACCAGTCATACTAAAAAATTAAAACCAATTATTGAAAAATTATTTAAAGATCATCCCGGAAGTACAAATAATTTTTGGTTAGCAACAGAATATAATGATGTGGTTAAACTTTTAGATTTTTTTATTAAAGAAAAATCAAATTTATTTGGTGACTATGAGGATGCCGTTAATCAAAAAGACAATATTTTATTTCATAGTGCGTTAAGTCCATACATTAATTTAGGATTGATAACTCCTGAAATTATTATTCAAAAAATTTTAGAATTTCATAAAAAACACAAAATTAGAATGAACTCACTTGAAGGTTATATTCGTCAGATAATAGGCTGGAGAGAGTTTATGCGTGGAATTTACCAAGGTTACTCTAATGAAATGGAAACCAAAAATTTCTTTAAACATAATAGAACGATGAAAAAATCTTGGTATGAGGGCACAACTGGTTTGCCTCCATTAGATCATGCAATTAAAAATGCAGTTAACCACGGTTGGTCGCATCATATTGAAAGATTGATGATTTTATCAAATATAATGAACCTTTGTGAGGTGAAACCAACAATTGTTTACAAGTGGTTTATGGAGATGTTTGTGGATTCATCTGACTGGGTGATGGTTCCCAATGTTTATGGAATGGGCTTATTTAGTGATGGAGGTATTTTTGCAACGAAACCATACATCTGCGGATCAAGTTATTTTATGAAAATGATGGATTTTAAAAAAGGAGAATGGTGCAATACAATGGATGGTCTGTACTGGAGATTTATAGATAAAAATAGAAAATTTTTTTTAAAGAACCCTAGATTATCTATGATGGTTTATGTTTTTGATAAAATGAAAGATGAAAGAAAGAAAATGATTTTATCTGAAGCTGACAAGTTTATTAAATTAAATACAAATTAAAAATGTTAAAAAGCTTATTTATTATTTTTTTTTATCAACTTTTAGGTGAAGCTATTCAAAAATTTCTTGAAATAAATATTCCAGGACCTGTTATTGGTTTAATTTTATTATTATTATCGTTCATATTATTTTCTAAAAACATTAAACAATCTAAGAAAATAATTAAAGAAATTTCTTTAACTAGCCATCAGATTATAAGCTACTTATCATTATTATTTGTTCCAATAGGTGTTGGGGTTGTAATGCATATAAATTACCTAGGAGATAATTTATTCAAAATTTTTAGTATAATAATTATTGGCACGCTCACTACCTTAGTATTCACAGCATTCGTTATGGAAAAAATAATTAACCTAGAAAAGAAAAATGGCAAGAGAAGATAAACTGTATAAAATTTGGGTATATTTGCAGGCAGAACCTCTTTTCTGGATCACCCTAACGCTAGGAGCATATTTAGTAGGTGATTATTTATATAAAAAATCTAATTTAAATCCATTGGTAAACCCTGTTGCAATAAGTATCTTAATTGTTTCTTCAGTTTTATTATTCTTAGATGTCTCCTATGATAGATATTTTGAGGGTGCAAAATTTATTCACTTCATGTTAGGTCCAGCAACAGTTGCTTTGGCTATACCAATTTTTGAAAAAAAAAAATTGATCACAAAAGAAGTTAAACCAATTATTTTTTCAATTTGTCTTGGAATACCTTTTGCAATTTTAATTACTTTTTATTTGGGAAAATTTTTTGGATTAAGTAATGAGATGATTTTAACAATGATACCTAGAAATGTGACGGCTCCTATTGCAATGGGTATCTCAGAGCTTATTGGAGGAATACCGTCTTTAACTGCAATAATTACAATAATTACTGGTATAATTGGTGCTTCATTGGGAACTTTTTTATTAAATGTTTTCAAAATAAAAGACATGAGTGCCAGAGGTTTTGCGTTTGGTTTGGCAAGTCATGGCATTGGAACAGCAAGAGCAATGAGTAAAAATAAAACAGCAGGTGTATTTGCTGCTCTAGCGATGGGTCTAAGTGGCATTGCAACTTCACTTTTTGTTTTAATTATAATTAAGCTTCTTATTTAATTTGTGAAAAAAGAAAATCTACCCTCAAAAATTTGCCCTGTTTGTAAAAGACCTTTTACATGGCGTAAGAAATGGAAGTTAAATTGGGATAAGGTAAAGTATTGTTCTAAGAAGTGCTCGAAGTGATTTATCTATCTTTATTTACTATATCTTTTTTAGCTGCAACCATTTTACCATTTTCATCTGAACTTACATTAGCAGGATTAATTGCAACATCAAATTATGATAATCTATTATTATTAATCGTTGCAAGCTTTGGGAATGTTTTAGGATCTGTTGTTAATTGGGCTTTAGGGTTTTATTCAATAAATCTTACTGCAAAAAAATGGTTTCCCTTTAAAGGTAGACAAATTGAAAGCTCTTCAAAATGGTTTGATAAATTTGGTAAATGGTCGTTATTATTTGCCTGGGTGCCTATTATTGGAGATCCGCTAACATTAGCTGCAGGATTATTTAGGGTTAAATTTTTAGAATTCTTAATTTTAGTATCGATTGGTAAAGTTAGTAGATACCTTCTTATTTATTATTTCATTTGACAGTTAGAAACAAAAGTGGTGATATGTAGTTGCGCTGAGTTAAGTTAAATTGCAGAGCGCGTTATAAATCCTGCTAAAGCGACATTTCAACCACCGCTTTAGACAGGTGGTTTTTTTTGAAATTTCTCAAATTTGAACCGGGTATTTGAATTGTATTGTGCACCCAGCATTTGCTTAAGCACTAAAAAGGAGAAAAGAGATTGTTTAAATTTATAACCCTCTTGTTTAACGTTTTTCATTTTCTTTTCTCTAATAATTTGGAGAAAAGAAATGACAAAAAATAAATTAACAGAAAGATTAGATAAAGGACCTGTAATTTGTGCTGAAGGTTTTTTATTTGAAATAGAAAGACGTGGGTACATGTCATCAGGGGAATTTGTTCCAATGGTATCTTTGGACCATCCAGAAGTTCTTGAAAATTTACATAGAGAATTTCAACATGCAGGATCAGATATTATTGAGGCCTTTACTTATAATGGACATAGAGAAAAAATGCGTGTTATTGGCAAAGAAGAGCTTCTTGAACCTCTAAACCGTTCAGCATTAAAAATTGCAAAAAAAGTAGCACTAGATACACCTAAAGAGTCTAAACCAAATTTGATGGCGGGCAATATTTCAAACTCAAATATTTGGAAGCACAATGATAAAGAATCTCAAAAAGTAGTTGAGGGAATGTTTACTGAAATGGTTGGCTGGGCTGTTGAGGAAGGTGCTGACATGTTAATTGGTGAAACTTTTTATTATGCTGAAGAAGCTTTTAAAGCTTTAGAAGTGATGAAAAAAACTGGGTTACCAACAGTATTAACCATATCTCCGATGGGTGAAAATAAAATGAGAGATGGGAAATCTGTTGTTGATACCTGCAAGGAACTTGAACAACGTGGAGCTGATGTTGTTGGTTTAAATTGTTTTAGGGGGCCAGCTACGATGTTTCCTTTTTTAAAAGCAATTAGAGAAGCAGTTAAATGTCATGTTGGAGCACTACCTATTCCTTATAGAACTAGTGAAGATTACCCAACATTTTTTAACCTACCAGATAGAAGCAATTGTGAGTGTCCATCTCCTCATGGAAGAACGTTTCCAACAGCATTGGACCCACACTTTTGTAATAGATATGAAATAGGTAAATTTGCAAAAGATGCTTATGCCCTGGGTATTAATTATTTAGGAGTATGCTGTGGAGCAAACCCAATGTTGATTAGAGAAGTTGCAGAGTCAGTTGGCTTAACTGTTCCAGCAAGTAAATACCGAGAGAACATGGAAAATCATTTTATGTATGGAAAAAATAAAAGAATTCCAAAACATATGACTGAATACGGAGATAAAGCGTAAATAAATTAAGAAGGGCATTTAACTAAATTGTGCGCCTGACATATGTCGAAGCACTAAAACAGGAGAAAAAAATGAGTAACAATCTAAAAGAAACAATAAGTAATCTACAGAAGGATTTTACAGCTAACCCAAAAAATGCTGTGGTCCAATATGAAAGCAACTCAATTCTTAAGGAGGGGCTTCAGTCTGTAGTAACTCTTAGAGAGCATAAATTGATAGTGGATGAACCCAAAAGTTTTGGTGGAAAAGACGAAGGACCCAGTCCAGTGGAGTTGATTTTAGCAGCTTTAGCAACGTGCCAGGAAATAACATATAAAGCTTTTGCTACAGCAATAGGTGTTAATATTGATAGTGTCAGTGTTAATTTAACAGGCACGCTTGATCTTCAAGGTTTTTTAGCTTTAAATAAAGATACCAGACCCGGCTTTCAATCTATTTCTGGTATTGTTGATATTAAATCTTCATCAACAAAAGCTGAGATAGATAAATTGATTGATACTGTAAATACACATTGTCCAGTTTTAGATATTTTATCAAAAGGAGTTCCTATTAAATTATTTCAAAAGGTTACTTCGAGCACTTTTGTTAATACAGTTCAAACTGAACAAAGAGCAAGTGTTGCTTAAATTAAGTAGTAAAATTTAGTTACCTACTCTTACTAAGTTTAGGTAGCTAAATTACATAATTATATGCTTAAAATATTGTTATAGAGCTCATTCTAAAATACTATAAATTAGCAATGAATATAATTGTCTTGCAGCACATCAAAATTGAAGATCCTGGATACATAAAAGACCTTATGTTGGCTGATGGATTTAAACTAATCACAATTGAGTTGGACGAAGGTGAAAAAATTCCAAGTGATCTAAGTAAATTTGATGGAATGTTTTGTATGGGTGGTCCAATGGACACTTTTATGGAGCAGGAATATCCCTGGTTAGTTGATGAGAAAAAAAAAATTAAAGAATTTGTAGTTGATTTAAAGAAGCCCTACCTAGGTTTTTGTTTAGGCTGTCAGTTATTAGGAGAAGTTGTGGGTGGTAAGGTAATAAAATCTAACCCAGCAGAAATTGGAATAATGGATATAAATTTTACTAAAGAAAAAAATGAAGATATTTTATTTTCAAAATTTCCAGAGCAAATTAAAAGTTTACAGTGGCATTCTTATGAGGTGCAAGGAATAGATAATAATAAAGATGTTACTTTGTTAGCCTCATCACCAGTAACCAAATATCAAATTTTTAAATATCAAAATCATGCTTATGGAATTCAATTTCATATTGAGATTAAAGACACAACAGTTAATGAGTGGGGCTGCGTACCTGAATATAAAAAGGCTCTTGAGGATCAATTAGGTGAGGGTGCCCTAAATAAATTTGATGAAGCAGCTAAAAACAATATGGCAGATATGAATAACTATTCTAAGATTCTTTATAATAATTTTAAAAAACTTTTATGAAAAGATTAAAGTTAGGACCAAAGGTAAAATTTAAAAAAGCAAAACTACCTACGAAAAAAAATTATTTGGAAAGTATATAATTCTTGAACCTTTAAAAGTTACCAAGCATTCAAAAGAATTATACTTTCAGTATTCAAAAGATAAAAAAAATATTATATGGACTTACTTGCCTTATGGTTCATTTAAAAATTATGCTAAATTTAAACATTGGTTAAAAACTTTTTGATTAAATAGTGACCCATTTTTTTATGTAATCTATTCAAAAAGACATAAGCAATATTGTGGGATGGCTAGTTATTTGAGAATAGAGCCAGACCATGGTTCTATAGAAGTAGGACACATAAACTACTCACCTCTTTTACAAAATTCAATTGAAGGAACTGAAACAATGTTTTTAATGATGAAAAATGCTTTTGAAACCCTAGGAAATAGAAGATACGAGTGGAAATGTAATAATTTGAACTCTGCTTCTAAAAAAGCAGCCATAAGATTAGGATTTAAATTTGAAGGCGTTTTTAGGTAAATGTTTATATTTAAGAGCAGAAGTAGAGACTCGGCATGGTTTTCAATTATAGATAAAGAATGGAAAAGGTTAAAAGTAGGTTATAAAAATTTTTTATTACCATCTAATTTCATAAACTATAAGCAGATAAAACAATTGAAATTTTAATTTAAATAGTAATATCATTTTAAAGAGATAAACAAACCAGATGTCAGAGATTTTTATTCAAACCTTTTTTCTATATTTTATTGTTATAGATCCATTGGGAAACACTCCTTTGTTTTTAAGTATTACTCAAAATATGGACACAAACAAAAAGATAAGAATAGCATTAAGTGCAACAATAATAGCTTCAATCATATTATTATTCTTTGCATTACTTGGAAGTGCATTACTAAGTTATTTAAATATTTCTTATCCAGCATTCACAATTGGTGGAGGAATAATTTTATTAATCATTGCAATAGAAATGTTGTTTGACAAGCGTCAACAAAGGAAAGAAGAAGATATAGATCTTAATTCAGATAACGTTAGTATTTTTCCTTTAGCAACACCTATTATTGCAGGACCAGCTGCCATTACTTCAGTAATAGTTTCTGTTTCAGATATTGGAACTAATTTTACCAACCAAACTGCAGGAATGATTTCATTAGTATCTGTTTTATTTTTAACTTTTATAATTTTTTTTATAGCTTCAAAATTTTCTAAGATAATAAATAAAAAAATAATTGGAGTTATTTCAAGAGTGGTAGCTATTATTCTTGTTGGATTAAGTGTGCAGTATATTTTAGATGGTATTAAAACCTTTTTAGCTTAATTAAAATTAGCAATAATTTTTGGAATATAGTTTTTAAAATTAAAAAAACCTTTATTGCAATATTGCCAAGAAAACTGATCTAACTTTCTGTATAAAAATTTAATATTTCTTAATTGATTATTTTGAATAAAATCCAAGTTTTCACCAACGGTTGGGTAAAAGGCATAAACATCTTCACTAATATTTTTTAAATCATTAATATTGACAGTTTCACAATTAATTGATTTTTCTTCTAATCTTATTTTTTGATCCTCTAAAAGATTAGCTTTAAATTTCAACACTTTTTTACTTAATTTGATAGTTCTATTTGTATCATTTGAGACTAACAAAATTTTTTTAAATTTATGTTCTTTAAAATCAGAAAACTCAAATGTCATATTATTTTCAAATATTAATAAAGTTTTATCCTCTAAAATCTCAGAATTTTCAAAGCTATTATTGGTAACCGAATATACTTTATTACTGAAAATAGGGTTGGCATTTTCATTAAGTTTTATTTTTTTAAATCTATTATTAGTAAATTTATTTATATTCCATTCACTTGCAAGGTAATGCTTGCCTTGAGTTTGAACTCCAGCTACCCATCTCCAACCAAGGGTATTTGATGCAGAATCCCCATCATATAGATGTTGCATAAAAAACTCAGCACCCAATTGCCATGGTAATTCTAGTGTAAAAATCCAAATACTTGCAAACCACATTCTCGTGTGGTTATGAAGATAATTGTTTTCTTTAAGTTCAATTACCCATTGATTAAAACAATCTACATTTGTCTTTCCTTCAATTGCATCCAGATAACTTTGATTGTTTTTAAATTCATCTTTAACCTTACCTAATTCTATTAAGTAATCTGACCAAACATTGGGTCTTAATTCTAACCACCCTTTCCAATAAACACGCCACAGAACTTCCTGAATAAATTTTTCATTTTTTGCAAATGAAAACTTTTTAAGGGATTTATCAATTACTTCTAATTCATTAATTATTCCGTGAGTTATGTAGGGGGATAAACGAGAAATATTAGATATATTATCATGCCCAAAATCAAAATTTCTAAGTTTTGAATAATCGGAAAGATTTTGTGCAATGAAATTATTTAATTGATCAACGGCTTTAGCCCTTGAAGCTTCAAAAATCATTTTAAACTATTTAGATTTTCTTTTCTTTAGACCCAATTTATCACTATGTCTTAATCTAAGAATAACTATTGCGGATGCAATTAGAACTATAGCTACAGCTTCATAAACTAATGCTGATGGATCCATCTCTTTCCCTTGTAATATAATAAATCGAGCTAGGGCAGTGATAGCAATTAAAAGAGGTAAAGTTATGCTGATTGATTGCTGGTTCCAAAAAACACGAACCATTGCTAGCACTTCTAAATAAAGAAACATTAAAAGTAAATCTGCTAACATTACAGATTGATTTAGAAACATATTTTTAATTTCCATACCAACAGCAATTACAGTGCTTACTAAAATAATGCACATTAATGCTAGCTGTAAAATTTTTGCTATTTTTTCCATTACTTATCTTTACTAAATGGTAGCCATTTTTCAAACACTGATTTTGATGGACCATCATATGGGATTGCATAAGAGCTAGGGTTGGGGCTAGTTAAGACCTCTATTCCTTTAGAAAATACAAAGATAAATACAATGACAAAAACAATAACCATGATTTTAAATGGATCAAAATTTTTAGTTTGGAATACACTACTAGATTGTGCCTCTGCTTTATGAAAATGTTTGAACGTCATATAGACTGCAAATATTAAACCAATGTGCGCAATGTAGAGACCAGCCCAACCAAATGCAAATGTTGTATAGGAAAATATATATAGACTAAAAACTGTTGTCCAAACGAAACTTAGAACTAATAAAATTTGCAATCTCACAGATCTTGGCAAAGATCTTAAGTCATTTTTACTGTCATCAAATAAAATATTTGCTGCATCTATCATCCAATTTTTTAGTGCTTCCATACAGCCAGAATAGATATTTATACGTTAAAGGCAAAGGATAAAGTGTCCTTTTATTTTTAGCTTAAATTGGACTTTATTGCATTTTCCAAATTTGTAGAGCTCTGAGCACCTGAAATAAAATCTGTTCCTATTTCAAAGAAAGGTACTCCATTAATTTCTTTTTCTCTTGCAACTGAAATATATGAATTAACTTCTTCAATATTTTTTAAATTAAAAAAATCATTAATTACATCTGCATTAATATTAAATTCTTTTCCAATATTAATTAAGATTTCTTTATCTCCAATATCGAGACCCTCAACAAAATATGAGTGGTATATTTTTTCTTTAACTTCGTTGTGTACATTGGATCGTTCGGCTAATTTTATTAATAAATGAGAAAATACTGTATTGGGTGTTTTTTTTATATTATCTAGATTAAAATTAAGACCTTCTTTATTGGCTTCTTCTCTCATTCTATCATACATCGGTTGAGCAAATTCTTTACCACCAAACTTTATTTCTAAATACTTACTTCTTTCAATTCCTTCTTTGGGCATATCAGTATTTAATTGAAATGGAACATGCTCTATCTCAAACACAGTTTCAGGAAAAGCTTTTAATGCTTTATTTAGTCTTGTCTGACCAATAAAACACCACCCACAAATTGTGTCGGCGAATACTTTTATTTTCATAAATTTATGAACGAAGTTTTTGTTTATGAAAGTTAATAAATTTTTCTACGTTTGATTTATTGAAGGTTTTATTTTCTTCAAAAGAAACTTTTTTCATTGAGTAGGCAGTACTGTTTGTCTGTCTAGACATTATAGTTATATTACCTTTGTATAGTTTAAGCTTAACAGACCCGTTTACTTTATTTTTTTTAAGATCCACTATTTTTTGAAGTTTAAATCTTGCTTTTGAATACCAGTAACCATTGTAGATAAGTTCAGCATACTTCGGCATAATTTCATCTTTTTTATGCATAGTTTCTTTATCTAAAGTAACAGATTCAATTGCTCTATGAGCAGACATTAATAATGTTCCACCAGGTGTTTCATAAACACCTCTAGATTTAATTCCAATAAATCTGTTCTCAACCAGATCAACTCTACCTATTCCATTTTTACCAGCAACATCGTTAAGTTTTTCTAATAAGTTTCCAGGTGATAATTTTTTACCATTAAAAGTTATTGGATCTCCATTTTTAAATCCTACAGTTACAAATGAAGCTTTGTTAGGTGCTTTTTCAGGAGATACTGTTCTTTGGAAAAGAAACTCAGGGGCTGAATTTTTTGGGTTTTCTAAAACCTTACCTTCAGTTGACGTGTGGTATAAATTATCATCAATAGAAAAAGGAGGGGCACCTTTTTTATCTGTAGGAATTGGAATATTATTTTTTTTTGCGTATTTAATTAAATCTGTTCTAGAGTTTAATTTCCATATTCTCCACGGTGCAATAATTTTTACTTTTGGCCCGAAGTAATGATAGCCTAATTCAAATCTTACTTGATCATTTCCTTTTCCAGTTGACCCATGTGAAACAGCATAAGCTCCAAATTTTTTAGCAGTTGCAATTTGTCGTTTTGCAATTAAGGGTCTTGCAATTGAAGTGCCTAATAAATAAACACCTTCATAAATTGCATGCCCTCTAAGCATTGGAAAGACATAATCTTTTACAAAAATATCTTTTAGATTTTCAATAATAATATTTTTAACACCTAATCTTTTTGCATTAGTAATAATTTTTTTTCTATCAATTTCCTGGCCTACGTCAGCTGTGTAACAAATAACTTCTGCATCATAATTTTCTTGAAGCCATTTTAAAATAATAGAAGTATCTAGTCCACCTGAATATGCGAGAACAATTTTTTTTTTAGGTTTCATTTAATTAACTGCAGCTAGTTTTTGCAGCATTGTAAGCTTTAGTAAATCCTAACAATGAATAGTGATCTATAGTTTGAGAACCTTTTTGATTATAACCAGTGATCATTATTCTTGATCCTCTCTTCATGGTTTTAATCATTTTATTTTCAATTTTATTATTAGCAATCCAAGCAAATCCCTCCTGGGCAATATCAAATTTGTATTTAGACTTACCAGATGTAGCTGTGATAGAATTTTTGTTATTAAATTCATAGCCACCAGTAATGCTTATTTCATTACTTATTTTTTCACCTGGTCTAAAAGAAACAAACATCCTTGCCTCTCTTATATTAGATTTTGGTGCTTGTAATACTGGAGCTGATTGAGCAAAACAAACCTTACCAGCTTGTTCAACTATAACCATTGCTTCCCAGTCTTTAAATTTACCAACTTTTTTTACTTCTTGTGAGTTTGCACTAACAGAAAACAAGCTTACAAGAATTAAGATTATAAAATTTCTAATTATGGACATGGGTTAGGGTAAATTGTTTGTACTTCATTTATTTCTTTAATTACTTCATCAGTTAAATTTATATTTACACTTTCCACGTTGGTTTTCAACTGCTCCATTGTAGTTGCTCCAATAATAACGCTTGTCATAAAAGACTGTATTTCACAAAATTTTAAAGACATTTGAGTTAAATCAAGGTTATGTTTTTTAGCTATTTCAAAGTATGCATCTACTGCTTTATTGGTGTTGGGTTTTTCATACCGAGTCCAAAAACTCCCATCACGTTCAATTCTTGAATTTTTTGGCATTTGATTGTTTCTATATTTTCCAGATAAATAGCCACTTGCTAAAGGAGAGTAGGCCAATAAACCAATTTTATCTCTTACAGAAACTTCAGCAAGGCCAACTTCATAAGTCCTATTTAATAGATTATAAGGATTTTGAATTGACATCATTCTTGGAAGTCTTTTTTCTTTTGATAACTCTAGATACTTAGAGACACCCCAAGGTGTTTCATTGGATAAACCCACTTCTCTAATTTTACCAGCATCAACAAATTTTTGCAGGTTACCCAAGACATCTTCAAATTGATTCCACTCACTACTGTCATCATGTTCATAACCTAATTTTCCAAAAAAATTAGTATTTCTTTCTGGCCAATGAAGTTGATAGAGATCAATATAATCTGTTTGTAGTCTTTTTAGACTATCATTTACAGCTTGAGTCATTTTCTCTATTCCGTAATTATTTCCACCACCTCTTAAATAAGCCCTCATAGGTCCAGCAACTTTGGTTGCCAAAATAACCTTGTCTCTCTTATTAGATTTTTTAAACCAATTACCAATTATAATTTCAGTGTGACCATAAGTTTCTTCTTTTGGTGGAACAGCATAAAGTTCTGCAGTATCCCAAAAGTTTACGCCTTGATCTAAGGCATAATCCATCTGCTCAAAACCCTCATTTTCAGAGTTTTGCTCACCCCAAGTCATTGTTCCAAGACAAATAGTGCTTACTTTTAAATCTGTATTTCCTAGTTTTTTATAATTCATAATAATTTAACCTTATTAAGACATCTTGAAATAATAGTAAAAGTCTATTATATGTGTGCTATGGAATTCAATAAACAAAATATACTAAATAAAGTAAAAGAAGCACAACAATCAACAGTAGCAATGGATGAGGGCTTAAGAGCCTACATGTTAAAAGTCTACAACTACATGGCTTCTGGTATTTTGTTAACAGGACTTATATCTTTAATATTTTTCAAACTATCTGTAGTAACAGATGCTAACGGATCAATTACATCATTAACAAGCCTAGGAAACACAATATTTCTTTCAGGTTTCAAGTGGGTGGTAATGCTAGCTCCTCTTGGAATAGTTTTTTATATGAGTGCTAGGATTAATAAAATGTCAGCATCAGCTGCCCAAACAACATTTTGGGTTTTCGCATCTTTAATGGGGCTATCACTATCTTCAATATTCTTAGTTTATACTGGAGCGAGTATCACTAGAGTGTTCTTTATTACCTCTATTACTTTTGGTTCAATGAGTATTTATGGTTACACAACTAAAAGAGATCTTACAAAATTAGGATCATTTTTAATGATGGGCTTAATTGGTATTATTGTTGCATCAGTTGTTAACATGTTCTTAAAATCTTCAATGATGGATTTTGTAATCTCAATTTTAGGTGTATTAATTTTTGTAGGCCTTACTGCTTATGACACTCAAAAAATTAAAAACATGTATGTATCTAGCGATACTGGTGAGTTGATGAGTAAAAAAGCTTTAATGGGTGCTCTAACTCTTTACCTAGATTTTATAAACCTATTTATAATGTTGTTGAGATTATTTGGTCAAAGACGATAATTAAAACTTAATAGATTTTACTAAATTAAATAAATCATTTTTAGTTTCATCACATTTTTTCCAACAACCAGAAGTAATTACGTATTCTTTTTTTTTATATAAAAATATTATTTGTTGGGTGGTAACACCCTCCACAAAAGAACTATCATTCTCTCTATACATGCTCCAATCTGCAAACAAAGGCTGATCATGCATTCTACATTCTTTAAGTTCCACTTTTCTTTTGCCAACTTTTCTTTCAATTTTTAAAATTTTCTTACATTGTTTTAAAACTTTTTTTTTATTTATTTTATAATTTTCATTAAAAACTAAGATATTAATATTATTTAAAGAGTGACTTGAAAAATTATAAAGCAATTCTATACTTTGATTTTTTAAACGTTGTTTTGCTAAGTTAATTTGTGTTTTTATAAGTGGATCTTTGTTTGAATGACTATAGACATCATAAAGATTATTTTTATTAAATATTACGTAACCTTCTGGTAACTCAAAGGTAAAATTTTTAATACTAATAAACTGCTCTGCTTTTGCAGCACCCATTATTAAAAAAAAAATTATTATAAATCTTATTAATATACTTTTCACACTAAGTAATATTAGAAATGAAATTATTAGACCAATTACTATATTCAGAAATTGTAATTGCACTTGGTTCAATAAAAATTTTTCTTCGATCATTTTTTGAAGTTTTTTTTATTAGATAGCCAGCTTCAGTTGATTCACTTATAAAATCTACTACAGTTCTTCTTGAGGCATATTTTTCTGTAGCCAAAATAAGTGCTTCAATGGGAATTGGTTCTTTTTTTAGATATTCTAATATTACAGTTAACCAAATAACATACCCATAACCCCCACGTGATCTGAAAAATTTTATTGATTTTTGGGAACTATCTTCTTGGAATTCACTGAGTAAAAATTTAGCTAAGTTAATCATAAAATTTAAACTTAAATGATTAAAAAAAATTAATAAATACAATTCTTGTACTTATTACTGTTAATTTAAGGGAATTAAGTCTTTTTAAATTAACTCTAATTATAAATCCGAGTAATTATTGCATGTAATAATTTCCCTTTTAAAGAATTGTTTTTACAATTAACGTTTTATAATGAAAACTTTATCTAAAATTTTAGCAATTTTATCCTTACCTTTAATACTAAGCGCATGTGGAGGTGGAGGTGGAGGTGCCGGTGGTGCGGCTAGCTACACAGTTCCTTCTTGTACAGATAGTGGAACTCGAGATACAGAATATTTATTCATGGGAAGCTATGGAGATGGCAGTAATGGTCTAACAAGAGTTTGTGCAAGTGCGGCTTACGCAAGAGATGCTACAGGGGATGGAATAAAAGTTGCAGTACTTGATACTGGTATTACAGTTAATGGAAGCAATGCAGTATTTCATACTGAGCTAGATGCGAATGTTACATCTTTTACATCAGGAAGTGATTTGATTGGTACTGACAATGTTCCAAATGATGAAAATGGACATGGGAGTCATGTAGCAGGAATTATCGCGGGAGAAAATAATGGGTCAGGTTATCATGGGGTTGCTTATGATGCTACCTTATATATTTATAAAGTTTTAAATGATAGCGGCTCGTCAGTCGGAAACTCTGTTGCTAGTGGTATTACAAAAGCTAGAGGTGATGGTGTTGATATAATGAATTTAAGTTTAGGTGATAGTGGCGTAATTGGAACAACATGTAATACTGCTGCTGAATGTGAGACTTCTTTAGGATCAACATTATATACAGAGTTAGAGGCCTCAGGTGATGCAGGAAAAATTTTAGTTTGGGCTGCAGGTAATGCTGGAAAGTCAAGTCCTTCAGTTATGTCAGGAGCTGCAATTTATGATGATGATTTTAAAGAGACAACAGTTATCGTCGTGGCATCAGGTACTGATGGTAAAATTGGAACTACTTCGAATGGGTGGTCTAGTGGTGGATCAAATAAATGTGGCATAGCAGCTGAAATTTGCATAACTGCTCCTGGCACCCTTTTATATTCTGCATTATTAGACAGTAATTCTCAAGCAACAGCATTGACAGGAACTTCAATGGCTGCACCAATGGTTTCAGGAGGTTTAGCATTAATTAAACAAGAATTTTCAAGTCTAACAAATGCTCAAGTTGTTGATAGATTATTTGCAACAGCTACAGATACAGATGAATATTCACAAGGTACTATTTATGGTCATGGTATGATGAATTTAAGTGCTGCTACAGCTGCAGTAGGAAGTCTTCAAACAATTGGTGGTGGCAATTTATTAGATGACTCTAATACTAGCTATTATGATTTAGTTGATAATAATTTTACTAGTAGTGCTTCATTTTCTAATGCTTTAATTAATGCTTTAGCAGGTCAAACAATGCAAGTTTATGATAGCTTTGATAGAGCAAACTTTGAAACAAATGTAAGCAGCTTTTTTACTTCAGGAAGTTATACATCTCAAAATACTGTTGAAAACCATATGGCAAGACTTCAGCCAAAAAATAAAGAAAAAGTAAAACATAAAAATCTTTATGGAAACTTTACGATGGAAGTTGATGGCAATTATCTTCAAAGTTCAATGTTCCAGTCAGCAGGAGACTTCTTGGCTTTAGGTTATAATCAATCAACTAATAGCTTTGAAAATGCCGTAGACCCATTATCTGATTTCTTTAATGATAGTAATTTTGGTAATAACTACCTAGTTAATCCTTATTTCCATACAGGATCAGGACAAGACTATTTTATGTCATTTAATAGCAATAGTAGCTTTGGAATGGACACATTCACCAACGCAAATGGAAATGATTTAGGACTAGCATTTAATTTAAATCCTTTATCTTCAACAAATAGTGATACAAAAAATGCAGGTGATTTACAAATAGTACTAGGTACAAATTATGAGCAAAATAAATTTTTAAATTCATCATCAACAGGTGCCTTTGCTACTGGTGATATGTCGAATACAAACTTTACTGGAGTTAAATATAAGAAGAACTTAGGTGATGATTTCACTTTTGTTGGTTCTGGATTTGCTGGATATACTCATATCGATAAAGCATCAAATTCATATATTGATAAATCAACACCTCTATTAACTAGTACGTTTACATTGGGTTTAGCTAAATCTAATTTTATTAAAAAAGATCAAAGAATAGGTTTTTTTGTTAATCAACCTCAAAGAGTTGAGGATGGTAGTTTAAACTTAAGAGTTCCAACTTCATCAGATAGAGACAGAACAGTGACTTATAGCAACTTAAACGTTGATTTAGAGCCTGATGCTAGACAAATTAACTATGATATTATCTTTCAAAAGGCTGTCACAGAAACGTCTAATTTAAGTGCAAACTTAACTCATGTTCAAAATGGAGACCACTCAAATAGTTCAACAAATCAAAACTTTATTTCTTTATTCTATAAAAAGACTTTTTAAATTGTTAATTAATAAATTAGCAATCTTCTCAAGTTTATTTTTATTTTCTTGTTCTAGTTATTTAATTCAAGCTGAAGAGATAAAACCTGAAAATGTAAAATGTGGATCTAATAGTGGTATAGCGTTTTTTGAAAAAAATGGATCATTTACCCCGGATAATAAAGATTTTAATTATAAATTAGGGCTTATTGATAGTAATTTAGGTAAAAGTGATTTTAATTTTTTATATATTTCAAAACCTCAAAGTTCAGGAGGGTATATTTTGGAAGTAGAAAAAATTATTAAAAAAAAAGATAAGCATCGAATATATTTTAAAGAAAATAAACCACCTGAGGGATCCGCAAGTATTGCAGCAATAACTGCAACATACTGTTTTTTAAAAATAAATAATTTAAATACAGTAGAAGTATTTACTAAATAAGCTTAATTTTTAAGCTTCTTCCAATTAGTGTTATTTAGCAACGCTTCTAGATCAAATGAGTTTTTTAAAACTTTACCGTTAGTATCTGTAATTAAATATTTCAGATTTTTATTACTTGGTTTAAAGTTTTTACAAATTTTATACAAAGCATTCTCGGCAGCATTTTTAAAGACGCTAAAACTCACTTGTCTAATGGAGATGTTTAAACCATAATCCTTCCAAGACCCTGCAGAAACCATTTTTGCATATAAGTCTAAAATAACCTTAAGCTCATTTTTTTCAAAAAATTGTTTTTCTTCTATTTGATTGTGAGGATTATTAATGACTAGTTTTAAGTTTCTATTCATCAAGCTTGTGTTTATTAATCAATGATATCTGAAATGCAGTAAAGACAAGAGTTATTGGTAACATTCCCCATACCTTAAAGTTGACCCAAAACTCTTCAGTTTGCGTTCTCCACACACACTCATTTAAGATCGCAAGACCAAAGAAAAAATACATCCATCTTTTGTTTAGTAACTCCCAACCAATATCAGTTAAGGCAATTGATTTACCCATAATTTTTTTAAGAACGGGCTCTTTTGTAAAATATTTTCCAAAAAATAAAGCAAGAGCAAATAATATATTTATGATTGTTGGTTTAACATAAAGAAAAACAGGATCATTAAAATAAATTGTCAGACCACCAAAAAAAGTAATTAAAATACCGCTTATTAAAGGCATCATAGGTATTTTTTTTTCAAGGAACCAAACCACAACTAGCGCTATTAATGTTGCAACTATAAGTGGTGGGATAGCAACTGCTAAATTTTTATCATTATTATAATAATAATAAAAAAATATAGCTAAAGGCCCAAAGTCTGTTGTAAATTTAAGAAATGATTTATTCACTTGACAGATATTAACATAATAAAAAAACATTTATATTTTTTTTATTGATTTTTATTTTTAAACCCCCATATTAATAGGTATGGAAATTCAAAAAGCTAAATTCTCAATAGGAGATATTGTAAAACATAAACATTTTGAGTTTAGAGGTGTAATTTATGACGTGGATTTCGAATTTAACAATTCTGAAGAATGGTACCAATCTATTCCAAAGAATGTTCGTCCAAAAAAAGATCAGCCTTTTTATCATTTACTTGCTGAAAATGATGAAATTACTTATGAAGCCTATGTTTCACAGCAAAATCTTCTTATGGATGATTCAGAGGACCCTATTAAACACCCTTTAATTGAAGAGATTTTTTCTGGTAGAAAAGGCTCTAGCTACTTTAAGCCCTCTAATTAATTCTTTTTTCTAACACAATTAACTCAAATCTTGGACACAGATTGTAGTTATATTTACTTATATTCTGGTCAAGAGTGTTAAATAACGTTTTTATCATTATTAACTCCCTCTACATTCTTGATCAGGATAACTTTCCATAATAAAAATTAAATTATCTTTTTTTAATATATATAATTTAAAAATGTTTAAATCTTTTGAGCCTAATAAAATTTTTGCAATCACTTCTAAGGCACCAAAGTATGTTTTGTTTTTATTTATTGTTGTTTTAACAATTGGTTTGACTGAAGCGCTTATTCTGTCTCCTGAAGACTATAAACAAAGTGATGCAGTAAGAATTATGTATGTTCATGTTCCAGCTGCATGGATATCACTTGGAATATTTTCAAGTTTAGCCTTGTTATCTGTTGGTAGTTATGTTTTTAAAAATAAAAATTTTGCTTTAATTGGCAAAAGTTTAGCACCTTCAGGATTTGTTTTTAATATTATTGCATTAGTTACAGGGTCAATTTGGGGTAAACCTACTTGGGGAACTTGGTGGGCTTGGGATGCAAGAATAACTTCTATGTTAATTTTAGCTTTGTTCTATGGAATGTATTTGTTGGCTTGGAGAATTTATGAGAATAAGGAAAAGGTAATAAAAGTCACCTCTTTAATTGCGATTTTGGGAGTTGTAAATATTCCCATAATTAAATTTTCTGTTGATTGGTGGAATACACTTCATCAACCAGCTTCAATTAATATCTTATCTAACAACACGGCAATTCACACGTCAATGCTGATCCCATTGGGCATTATGACTGCGGCATTTGCCCTTTTTTCATTACTCATTTTTTTGATGAAATATAATACTGAGCTGATAAAAGTTAAAAATAAAGGATTAGATAGATTATGATAAATGAAATAATTTCAATGAATGGATATGGAGCTTATGTATGGTCTGCTTTTTCATTTACATTGATTAGTTTTACAGCTTTATATTTTGTAACTAAATTACAACTTTTAA
This sequence comes from Candidatus Pelagibacter sp. uisw_098, assembly GCF_059512505.1. The sequence continues at coordinate 1,255,732 of NZ_CM183454.1, read as the reverse complement.
AAGAGCAAAAAAGATTTGCTTCTAAGTTTGGTTCTCTAAATGTGGAGAAAGCTAGAGCTGCAAGATCACAAAATATTAATAGAGAAATACTATCCAATACATCAAATATTTAACTAATAGACCATGTATGGTAAAAAGGTTAAATTACGATTTATATTCTTAGCTTTAATTTTAGCCTCAGTAATTTTAATAGTTTTTTTAATTTTACAATCATTAAAAGAAAACGTTGTATACTTTCAGTCTCCATCAGAAATAAAATCTTTAATAGAATTAGACAAAAAGAAGATAAGAATAGGAGGGATGGTTAAAGAACAGTCAGTTTTTATAAATTCTAATGAAGTTAATTTTATTATTACTGATTTTAAAAACGAGATTAATGTTATTTATTCAGGAGCTGTTCCAAATCTATTTGCTGAAGGAAAAGGAGTGGTTGCTGAAGGTTTTTTAAAGGATAAAAATTATTTTTTAGCTACTAAAATTTTGGCAAAACATGATGAAAATTATATGCCTCCAGAAGTTAAAGAAGCTATAGGAGATAAATAAATTGCTGGCTAATCAGATAGGTTACTATTCTTTAATTTTAGGGCTACTGCTTTCAGTTTTACTTTGTGGTGTTTCAATTAAAGACCTTAATAGTAGCAGTAAGCAAATTAACCAAAATATACTATCCTTATCTCTTCTGCAGTTAGTTTTTGTAATTGTAAGTTTTTTGAGCTTAATTTTGTCTTTTATAAACTCAGACTTTAGCAATGAGACTGTTTTTAATAATTCGCACACAACCAAACCATTATTTTATAAAATTTCAGGAACATGGGGAAATCATGAGGGAAGTCTATTGTTATGGTTATTAGTATTAACTTTATTTATTTTTCTATTTTTAATTAAATCAAGAGAACAGCCTAAAAAATATAGAATTCTAACTTCACTATTTCAGCAAGTAATAATTATCGGATTCTTTTTATTTGTATTAACAACATCCAATCCATTTAATTATTTATTTCCAATCCCTACAGAAGGTCTTGGTCTTAATCCAATTTTACAAGATCCAGCTTTAGCAATTCATCCACCAATTCTATATTTAGGTTATGTTGGTACATCTATAATATTTTCATCATCACTTGCAGCAGTTACTCAAAACTATATTTCAAAAGAATGGGGCCAACATATTAAAAAATGGGTTTTAGTCTCTTGGATTTTTTTAACTATAGGAATTATGCTTGGATCAATTTGGGCTTATTATGAGCTAGGATGGGGAGGTTTTTGGTTTTGGGACCCAGTTGAAAATGTTTCATTAATGCCATGGCTAGCGTTAACAGCATTATTGCACTGCATTATAGTATTGGAGAGAAGGGCTGCACTAACATCTTGGGTAGTTGTGTTATCTATTACAACATTCACCCTAAGCATGTGTGGAACCTTCTTGGTTAGATCTGGAATATTAAATTCTGTACATACATTTGCAAATGACCCTGCAAGAGGGATTTTTATATTAATTTTTTTATTTGTTTTAATTGTTTTGTCTTTAGGAATATTTTTTTTCTTTCATAAAGAAAGTAATAAAAACTCAAGTAATTTTTTTTGGCTTAGCAGAGAAACCTCAATCTTAATAAATAATTGGTTTATGATGTATTTTTTATCTGTTATTTTAATTGGTACAGTCTATCCAATTTTCCTAGACGTAATATCTAGTGAAAAAATATCAGTAGGGCCTCCCTTTTATCACAAATTAATAGCCCCTTTTTTAATACCATTTTTATTGTTCATGTCTCTTGGACCAAGGCTTAAGTGGATCAAATCAAAAATTGAAAATAAAAATTCACTAGTTATTACTTTTATAGTTTCAGTATTGTTAACATTTTTTATAGTTAAAAATTTGACAACTGACTTACTTTTTTACAGTATTTTAGTTTCATCAGCTTTTTTTCTATTCTTCACAACTTTGAAAGAATTTTTTACAAAAAAATTTAATAATATTTCTCAAACGATAGCGCACTTTGGTTTTAGTTTGTTGATATTAAGTATTTTATTTAACAGCATTTTATCCTCAGAAATTATAACCAACATAAAAATTGGTGAAAAATATAGCTATGTAAATGGTGAAATTTTTTTTAGAAAAACTGAAGAAAAAAAAGAAAGTAATTTTAATTCCATCATTGCTTATTTTGAAATAAAAGATGAAAATGGGAAAATTACTAAATTAAGACCTGAAATTAGAATTTATAATCAACCTATAATTATTACCAGTGAAGCAGATATAAAAACAACATTATTAGAAGATAAGTTTCTAGTAATGAATCTTGTAAAGGGTAATGAATATTTTAATATTAGATATCAAGTAAAGCCATTTATGATTTGGATTTGGATTTCAGTCTTGCTATTAAGTCTTGGTGGATTAATGAGTTTATTTAAAAAAAGATATGAAAAATAAGTTTAGCTTATTTATTATAATTACAGTTTTATGTTTTTGTTTTGTTATTTTTTACAAAGGACTAAATAATTCAAACACGTATGAACCTACAATTAAGGATAAAAAATATATACCTAACTTTGAAGCAATAGATTTTGATTCAAATATTTATATTGATTCAAAGAAAATTTTTGAAGAAGATACTTTTTATATAGTAAATATTTGGGCCTCTTGGTGTGTCCCGTGTAGGTTGGAACATCCTCTACTGATGGGATTAGGTAAAAATAAATCAGTTAAATTAATTGGTGTAAATTATAGAGATAACTTAGGTAATGCCAAAAAATTTATTAATGAATTTGGAAACCCTTATTCTCGAATTATAATTGATAATGACGGAACTTTGAGTGTTGAGTTTGGAGCTTATGGTGTGCCAGAAACATTCATAATTGATAAAAATAAAAGAATTATAAAAAAGTTTATAGGTCCAATTAATAAAGAAATAGTAGAAGAAATTAAATTGATTATTAAATGAAAATTTTAAAGATATTTATGATTATATTTTTATCAATTGGTTTTTCTCATCTAAAATCTGATGAAAAAAACAACGAATTGAAAAGTAAAATTTTAAAAAATATTCGATGTTTAATTTGTCAAGGGCAATCTGTTTATGATTCAGAATCAGAGTTTGCTTCTAGTATTAAACTAATTGTGGATAAAAAAATTAATGAAGGATTAAAAGAAGATCTAATATATAAATTTTTAAGAGAAAAGTACGGTGACTGGGTAATTTATGATCCAGGATTAAACAAAAAGACCTATTTTCTATGGTTATTACCGTTATTGTTATTTTTGTTTGGTGGTGCAATAATATATAAAAAAATAACAACCAATAAAAATAATAAAATTTAAATGAAGTATTATAAATATTTTTTTATCACTTTTTTTGCCCTACTTTCTTCAATAGTAAATTCAGAAGAAAATAGTTCTAAGTTTAATGTTTATTCAGGAATGTTTGATTTCAGTGATATTGGTAAAAAATCAACATTGATTGGTTTTCAGCATCAAAATGAAGATTTAAATAGAGATACATTTTTAGGCAATCTTTCTCCTATAACTGGAGCTTTAGTTACGGCAGATTCTGCAGCATATGTTTATACAGGTGTACAAGCACAATATACATTGGGTAAAATTAATTTTACTCCTAGTTTTGCTCCAGGACTTTATAGTAAAGGTAATGGAAAAGATCTTGGGCATGTCCTGGAGTTTAAAAGTGAACTTCAAATTTCATTAGACTTTTTTAGCAGCAGCCAGCTTGGCTTCTCTTATAACCACCTTTCCAACGCTAGTTTAGGAACTAAGAATCCAGGGGCAAATAGCTACATGTTTAATTTCTTTAAATCATTTTAAATTAAAATAATGAATTTAAAAGATTGTTATAACTTCAGTGACTTTAGAAGATTAGCAAAAAAAAGATTACCTTCTCCAATTTTTCACTACATAGATGGTGGGGCAGATGATGAGTCAACATTAAGAAGAAATACAGAATCTTTTAATGATTGTGATTTAATTCCCAATGTTCTAGCTAGTGTCGGTAAACCTGATCTTTCAACAACTATTTTTGGGAAAAAAATTGACATGCCAATTTTTCTCTCACCGACTGCAATGCAAAGACTTTATCATCATGAAGGAGACAGGGCATCTGCAAGAGCTGCTGAAAAATTTGGAACTTTTTATAGCATGTCTACTATGGCTAATAATACAATTGAAGATATTTCAGCTGTTTCAAATGGGCCAAAATTATTTCAACTTTACGTTCATAAAGATCAGTCAATAACAGATGATCTAATCGATAGATGTAGAGTGTCTGGCTTTAATGGTATGTGTTTGACAGTTGATACATTAGTTGCTGGAAATAGAGAAAAAGATCATAGAACTGGATTTACTACCCCTCCAAAACTTACTCTTCAAAGCTTAATGAGTTTTGCTATGAGACCTGAGTGGGTATTTAATTATTTTACTCATAAAAAATTTGAATTATCTAATGTTAAAAACAAAACAGATAAAGGAACAAATATTTCAAAATCAGTTATTGAATATATTAATGAACAATATGATCCGGCCATGAATTGGAAAGATGCAGAATATTGTGTTAAAAAATGGAACGGTCCATTTGCTCTTAAGGGAGTGATGTCAGTTGAAGACGCAAAAAGAGCAATAGATATTGGATGTACTGCAATTATGATTTCAAACCATGGAGGCAGACAATTAGATGGCTCAAGGTCACCCTTTGATCAAGTTAATGCAATTAGAGAGGCTGTTGGAGATAAATTGGAGATTATTTTAGATGGTGGTGTAAGACGTGGAACTCATGTTATAAAAGCTTTAGCAGCGGGTGCAACAGCATGTAGTTTTGGAAAAATGTTTTTATTTGCATTGAGTGCTGGGGGTCAACCAGGTGTAGAACGTCTATTGCAAAATATGCATGATGAAATTAATAGAAACATGATATTAATGGGTTGCAAGAATTTAAATGAATTAGATAGTTCAAAGCTAATTTATAGAAATAATTTTAATACTTATTAAAATTAGATATAAAAAAAATAAATTAAATTAAATAAATTAATAATATAGTTAAGCTTATTATGAAACTAGCAAAAAATTTACAAAGACTAGGAACTGAATCTGCATTTAGTGTGTTAGCTGAAGCAAAAAAATTAGAAGCACAAGGAAAACCAATGATCCACCTAGGTCTAGGTCAACCTGACTTTAAAACACCCCAACACGTAGTAGATGCAGCAAAAAAAGCATTAGATGAGGGTCATCATGGATACGTTTTATCAAACGGAATTTTAGAGTGTAGACAAGCTGTTACAAGAAAAATTAAAAAACTTTATAATAAAGATATTGATCCTGAAAGAGTATTGATAATGCCAGGTGGAAAACCAACAATGTATTATGCAATACAATGTTTTGGTGAACCAGGTGCAGAAATTATACATCCAACACCTGCATTTCCAATTTATGAATCAATGATTAATTATACGGGCTCAACAGCAGTTCCTTATGATCTAACAGAAGATAAAGACTTAAAATTTGACCCAGAAAAAATTCTATCTTTAATTACGGATAAAACTAGATTGTTAATAATAATTAACCCAAACAATCCAACGGGAAGCTTTGTTGAAAAATCTGTAATTGATGTATTAGCAGAAGGGTTGAAAAAATATCCACATGTAGCAATCCTTAGTGATGAAATTTATAGTAGACAAATTTATGATGGAAAAGAAATGCCAACATTTTTTAATTATCCCGAACTTCAAGATAGATTGATTGTTTTAGATGGTTGGAGCAAAGCCTACGCAATGACTGGATGGAGAATGGGTTGGAGTGTGTGGCCAGAAGAATTAATACCACATGTAAATAAACTAATTATTAATAGTGTTTCATGTGTTAATGCGTCATCACAATTTGCAGGAATTGCAGCTTTAGATGGACCAGATGATCCAATCCATGAAATGATGGTGAAATTTGACCAAAGAAGAAAATTAATACACAAAGGTTTAAATAATTTAACAGGAGTGGAATGTAGTTTACCTGGGGGTGCTTTTTATGCATTTCCAAAAGTAATAGGAACTGGGATGAATGGTTCAGAGTTTTCAAAAAAATGTATGCATGAAGCAGGAGTGGCAATAGTACCGGGGACAGCTTTTGGTAAAACTTGCCAAGATTACGTAAGATTTAGCTTTGCAGCGTCACAAGACAACATATCTAACGCATTGGAAAATATAAAAAAAATGCTAGGTTAATCTAATGAGTGAATTAGTTCTGCCAAAGATTAATAAAGAAACAATTTCTAAAAAAGAATACATCTTTAAGAATCTCGCAAAAATTATAAATCCCGAAAATGTTTTAAGTCACGCAGATGAAATTAAGCCTTATGAAACTGATGCACTGGCCGCATATACACAAACCCCTTTAGCGGTTGTAATGCCAGAAAATACTCAAGAGGTAAGTGATATTTTAAAATTTTGCCATGCAGAGGATATAAAGGTTGTACCAAGAGGAGCGGGTACAGGACTTTCAGGTGGAGCATTACCGTTAAATGATGCAATTCTATTAAGCCTTGGAAAATTTAATAAAATTATAGAAATTGATTTTGAAAACAAATGTGTGGTTACTCAGCCAGGTATGACAAATTTAGGAATAACTCATGCTGTACAACATAAAAATTTTTATTATGCACCTGACCCATCTAGCCAACTAGCCTGTTCGATAGGAGGTAATGTTGCTGAAAATTCTGGTGGTGTTCATTCATTAAAATATGGAACAACTACTAATAATATTTTAGGTGTTGAAATGGTTATGATGGATGGAACTATTTGTAGAATTGGTGGAAAAACTCTTGATCAAGAAGGATACGATCTAATGGGATTAATTTGTGGTTCAGAAGGATTGCTAGGAGTAATTACTGAAGTCACAGTTAAAATTTTAAAAAACCCACAAATAGTTAAAGCAGCATTAATAGGTTTTTCTACAATCGAAGAAGGTGGGAATGCAACTTCAGAAATTATAGCTAGTGGGATTGTTCCAGCAGGCATGGAGATAATGGATAAAGTTTTAATAGAAGCAACAGATAATTTTAGTAAAGCAGGCTACCCAAGAGATGCGGAGCTTTTATTAATTGTTGAATTAGATGGAACAGAATCTGAAGTAGATGAATTATTAAAGCAAGTTAGTAGCATTTGTAAAAAAAATAATTGCTCAAGTCTAAAATTAAGCAAAAATGAAAAAGAAAGACTATCATTTTGGGCAGGCAGAAAAGCTGCATTTCCAGCATGTGGGGCTATGGCGCCAGACTACTATTGCATGGATGGTTCTATCCCAAGAGGAAAACTAACAGAAGCTTTACTAGAAATAAAAAGACTATCTGAAAAGTATGAATTACCAGTAGCAAATTGTTTTCATGCTGGTGATGGAAATTTACACCCACTAATAATGTTTGATGGAAGTGATAAGGAACAATTAAGAAAAACAGAAGAATTTGGTGCTGAAATTTTAAAGGCTTGTGTAAGACTTGGAGGAGTTATTACTGGAGAGCATGGTGTGGGAATAGAAAAAAGAGAACTAATGTGTGAAATGTTTAATAATGATGATATTCAACAGCAACTAGATATCAAATCATCATTAGATGAAAAAAATTTATTAAATCCCGGAAAAGTTTATCCAATATTGAGAAAATGCGCAGAGGAAGGAAGGGTACATGTCCACAGAAATGAAAAAAAATTCCCAGATCTTCCAAGATTCTAGTAATACTTATTATCCTGAAGATGAACTCCAAGTTTCAAATATAGTTAAAGAGCTCTATAAAAAAAACGAACCAACGGAGCTAATAGGCACAAGTTCAAAAAGTTTTATTGGTAATAAAATTCAGTCAGCAAAAAAATTATCTCTTTCTAAATTATCAGGAATAATAGAATATTTACCTGAAGAGCTTTATATTAAAGTTAAAGCAAATACTCTACTAGAGGTGGTTGAAAAAGAATTAGAAAAAAATAATCAGGAGCTAGCCTTTGAGCCTATTGATTTTGGATTTATTGAATCTGGAAAATCAAACAAAGGAACTATAGCGGGTCACTTATCTTGTAATTTTGCCGGCTCAAGAAGGTTTAAAGTGGGCAGTATAAGAGATCATATTTTGGGCTTTAGAGGTGTGAATGGCAAAGGTGATATAATTAAATCAGGTGGAACAGTCGTAAAAAATGTTACGGGTTATGATTTGTCAAAACTTGTTACAGGATCTTTTGGAACGTTAGTTGCATTAACCGAAATTACATTAAAAGTTTTACCTAAAAAAAAATCATCCAATACAATTACAATTAATACTGATGATAAAAAATTAGTTAATGAATTATTTGAAAAAATTTCAAGTTCTAGCAGTGAAGTTTCTGGAGCAGTTTATATTCCTGAGGAGCCAAAAGATGAAAGTTATGATCATAACAAAGAAATGGTTTTTAAATTTAATGATTTAGAAAATAAAGGCTCATTTGTAGCATTAAGAATAGACGGAGATAAAATATCAATAGATGAAAAAATAAAAACTTTAACTGATGAATTAGAACTTAACAAATTGAATATAACTATTTTAGATGTTCATCAATCAACTCCATTTTGGATAAAAATAAATAATCTTGAATTATTTAAACAAACAAAAAATAACTTATTGAGAGTAGTAATACCTCCTTCAAAAGGCAAAAAGCTAATGCAATATCTGGGTGATAAGTATAAATATTATATTGATTGGTGTGGCTCATTATACTGGATAGAAGTTCAGTCTAAAAAGAACACTAAGGTTGGAGAGATTAAAAATTTAATTAAGGAACTTGGGGGTTATTTAACTATTATAAAGACATCAAATGAATATGATTACGAAGAAATGATCTTTACCGTAGATGATACAAGGCTTTTAATCTCAGAAAAAATTAAAAAAAGTTTTGATCCTAAAAGAATTTTTAATCCTGGAAAGATGTATAGAGGAATTTAATGCAAACTAATTTTACGAAAAAACAATTACAAAATAACGACAACGCATCTACTGAAAAAATATTTAAAAAATGTGTTCATTGTGGTTTTTGTAATGCTACCTGTCCTACTCATCAAATATTTGGTGATGAATTAGATGGACCAAGGGGTAGAATTTATTTAATCAAAGACATGTTGGAAAATCAAAAAAAACCAACAGCAAAGACAGTAAAACATATAGATAGATGCTTATCTTGTTATAGCTGCATGACCACTTGCCCTTCTGGTGTAAACTACATGCATATTATTGATCATGGTAAAAAATACATTGAAAAAAACTACAAAAGATCTTTTTTTGATAGAACAATTAGGAGTTTTTTATCAGTAGTATTACCAAATACAGGATATTTTAGACTGGCTAGCTATATGGTAAAACTAGCAAAACCCTTTCAATTTTTAATGCCATTAAAAATAAAAGACATGATGGGTTTAATGCCTACAAGTTTTCCTAAAAAAACTTTAAAACAAAAAGAAATTTATTCTGTGACTGGTCAAAAGAAGATTTCAAGAGTTGCACTTTTAACTGGATGTGTCCAAAAAGAAATCTCTCCTCAAATAAATGAGTCAACTATCCGTCTTTTGAACAGACACGGTGTTGAAGTAATTGTGCCTAAAAAAATAAGATGCTGTGGATCTTTAAATCATCATTTAGGAAAAGAAGATGATGCACATCAAGATTTTAGAAACAATATTAACACTTGGTATGCTGAACATCAAAAAGGTAATTTAGATGCAATTTTATCTAACACATCTGGCTGTGGTACTACAATGAAAGACTATGGGTTTATCTTTAAAGATGATGAACAAATGAAAAAAAAAGCCAAGGTAATATCTGAATTAACAAAAGATGTTTCAGAATATTTAAGCGAAAGTATAAAATTAAATTTTATAGCAAAAGGTAAGAAGTATAAGATTGCCTATCATTCAGCTTGTTCAATGCAACACGGACAAAAGGTACACGACCAACCTGTGTCCTTATTAAACAAAACAGAAAATGAAATCATGGAAATTCCAGAGGGACATATTTGTTGTGGATCAGCTGGTACATATAATATTTTACAAACTGAAATTGCCAAAGAATTACTAAACAAAAAAGTAAAAAATATTGAAAGTTTGAAGCCAGATTTTATTTCAACAGGGAACATAGGTTGTATTACTCAAATTTCTAATGGAACCAAAACTCCAATTTTACATACTATTGAAGTATTAGATTGGTATACTGGTGGTCCAAAACCAAAAATATTACAAAAGAATTAATTATGAAAAAAATTATAATTACGAGAAGATTATTAAAAGCATCTGAGGAAAAAGCTTCAAAAACATTTGATGCAAAGCTTAATGGCAATGATGAATTATATTCTCAATCAAAGCTTATTGAATTAAGTGAAGGTCATGATGCAATATTAACTTCTTTAACTGATAAAATGGATGAAGAGACCATAAACAAACTACCAGAAAGTATTAAGGTAATTTCTAATTTTGCAGTCGGTTTCGGAAATATTGATTTAGAAGCAGCCAAAAAAAGAGGAATAGCAGTAACTAATACACCAGAGGTTTTATCTGATGCTACAGCAGAGATTGGAATTTTATTAATTCTTGGAGCATGCAGAAGAGTTCCGGAAGGTATTCAAGCTGCAAAAGAAAGTAACTGGAAATGGTCAGCAGACTATTTGATAGGAAAACAGTTAACAGGCTCAAGACTTGGAATTTTAGGAATGGGAAGAATAGGACAAAAGATTGCAAAAATAGCAAAATCTTTAGGTATGATTATTCATTATCATAATAGATCAAAACTAACTGAAGAAAAAGAAAATGGTGCAATTTATCATGATAGCATCAAAAGTCTTTTCGGAGTTTCAGATGTATTGTCAATTTGTTGCCCTGCAACAAAAGAAACAGAAAATTTAATTAATAAAGAAACATTAGAATATTTTCCAAAAGGTGCTGTGATTACCAACGTAGCTCGTGGAGATATTGTTGATGATGAAGCCTTAATTGATGCACTAAATAGAAGAAAAATTTATGCAGCAGGATTAGATGTTTATAAGGGTGAGCCAAACTTAAATCCTGGTTATCTTAAAATAAAAAGTGCTTTCATATTACCCCATCTTGGAAGCTCGACTAAACACACAAGAATTGCTATGGCTAATCTAGCTATAGACAATATTGACGAGTTTTTTAAAACAGGAAATTGCAAAAATAAAGTGAATTAGTTTCTTTGTAAGTTTCAATTATGAATAAAGTTATTTTGCCTAGACAAAAAGCGATAACTATATTTTTAGTATTTGCCCTTGGTTATTATATTTCTAACTTGTTAAGAGCTATCACTACAAAGATGGGTAACCTTACAATCAAGTCGAAAATAAATAGAGAAACTGAAGTTCCATCAGAAAAGGTAAACCTTTATATTCCTCCAGAGAAATGTTGTGTGTATGAAGATGAAAAATTAATATAGATAGGTTTAAAACCTACTATTTACATGCTTATTTACCGTATATATTAAGTCATCAGTTAAGGTATAGTTAATTTATGAATTTTAGACAAACCAAACTTAAAGAAAAATTATTTCCACTGGATTAAACATGGTTTCAAATGTTACTAAAAAACTTAATTTAAGTACTGAAGATCTAAAAAGACAAAAAAACATAATTAGCAAATTAAACCTAACAAAACTTCCTTTTGATATATCGCCGGATAGAATGTGTGCTCTTAACTTAGAAATGGCCAGACATTCAAGTGCTGTCTTAAAGTACCAGGAGGATAAATCTGGTATTAAATGGATTTTTTCTTCAATTAAAAAATATAAAGTTTTTTTAATAATATTTGAATCTAATGAGTTAGGAGAAGAGATATATAAAGAAAAAATTTCTAGCAAGCTACCAGAGTATTCTTATAAAACAGTTGCTCAAATAGTTGATGATGGAATAAAATTAAATTTTTTTATTAAATTGGATGCAAGATCAAAAACAACAACAGATCAAAAAATTAGGAATGTTAGACCTTCAGAGGAAGTTATTATTGAATTTATAAACTGGAAAATTGACTTACTAGCTTCTTTAATGAAATTCAAACAAGATTTAATCAATTAGGGTTAGTGCAATACCAACCCTAAATTTAAGGGTTTTTAACGATTATAATATTTAATTATAATCAAGAGTTGTTTATTTAAAAAAAATGCCTTTAAAAACTAGAATTACTCACGGTAATTTTTTGCTTATAATATTAAAAAAATAATCTTTGGATAAACCAATAAAAGCCAATAAATGCAATAATCATTGAAATCGGTTTAGTAACTCTATTTTGGTACCATGATTTTTTTTGGAATAATAGTGCAATTAAAATATATGACAAAATAATTACACTGATTTGACCAAGCTCAACTCCAACATTAAAAGAAATTAAACTTGAAATAAATAGGTTTGTTGAAATTCCAATTTCATTTAAAACTCCCGCAAAACCCAAACCATGAAGTAGACCAAAAATAAAAATTATATAGGGTCTTGTTCTTCTTATACTTTCAGTGAACAAATTTTCAATTGCTATAAAGCAAATAGATAGAGCAATGATTGGTTCAATAATAATTGCTGGAATTGTTATTATTTTTAGTGCACCCAAGAACAAGGTAATTGTGTGAGCTAAAGTAAAAATTGAAACTTGTAAAACTAAAGGCCTCAGTTTTGGAGATAAAAGAAATAGCGCTAGTACAAATAAAATGTGATCTAAACCTTTTGGTATAATGTGCTTAAATCCTAGCAAGCTATATTCTTTAACATTTTGAAAAAGTCCCACCTCTATTTTATTCTTTATACTAAACCATTTAGATTGCTTACCCCCCTCAATCAATTCAGTATAGAGAGGTTTATTATGAATTGAATTAATACGTAAAATAATTGATCCTAAATTTTTATCCCAATAAAATTTAAATCGTTCTTCTTTAATATTTTGAATATCAAAAGTAACAATAGTGTCTCTAATTATGTCAGTATTACCCACTTCTGGTATGACTACGCTTATCAAGGTTAATTTTAAATTTGAAATATTGGATGTTAAATTAATTTTATTACCAAAATTTTTGATCTTAGAGTTAAATTGATTTAGTAAAATTACTGGGCTCATCCTCCTTAAATCCTTATATTCTTCAGATTTTTCAGAATCTTCTGTGTTAGAATGCTTTGTTTCTATGCCTGCAATAATAGCTTCTAAATTTAATTGGATTGATAGATTTGCGTTTGTGATATTATCTTCCTCATAAATATTAAGATTTGCAATTGCTGGACGCAGTTCGTGAGCATAAGATGATTTAATAAAGAATAGTATGAATATAAATATCTTAAAAAATATTAATTTATTAAAGCAGGTTCTATATTTATTTGTAATCATATTTTTAGTAACTTTTTTAAAAATTAAAGTACATGCGCACGAGTTATGGCTTGAACCAATTAATTTTAATTTTAATAACAAGGAATTATTTAAAACTAATATTAATATTGGTCAAGATTTTATGGGTTCTCCTTTTGGGTTTTATAGCCCAAATAAAAAAAACCTATATTTAGAAAATAGAAATAAAGTAACAAAATTATCACAGAGGGATGGAGATTTTCCAGCAATTCAAATGTTAATTTCAGAGCAAGGATTTCATGTTCTAAACTATGAAACTAATAACGAATTCTTAAAGTATGACTCTGTTGAAAAGTTTGAAGATTTTGTAAAAGAACAGGGCCTTCAAAACACTATAGATAAGTTTGATAGAAATAAAATTCCTACAGAAAATTATAGAAGGTTTGCAAAAGTATTAATTACTGATGGAAATAAAGGTTTTTTTATTCAAAAATCAAAATTAGATTTTGAAATTATTGCCTTGAGCACACCTTACAAACTTAAGAATAGTTTTTTTAAATTTCAACTTTTTGAAAAAAATAAGCCATTAGGAAACTGGCAAATTACTATTTTTAGTAAAGATGAAAATAATACTTATAAAGAAAAGATCAAAACCAATTCAAATGGAGTAGGAAAAATAAGAACTATTGAAAATAGAACTTATTTATTAAGTGCTGTTAAGCTAAATAAAGCAAATTATTTCCAAAAACTTAAATTCAAATCAGATTGGTTTAGTCTATGGGCAAGCCTAGTGATAAAAAAATAAAACATTTAAATACACTTTTTGGTTGTATACATCTTTGTTTTTGACTAAATTTTTTACACCAACAGGTCTATATGGCACAACTTGGGGTTAACTATTCCGTAGACAGCTACATCTAACTGCGGGTAATATAAGTACAGTTAATTAACTAATATAATAAGGGAGAGAAATAATGATTAAAGATAAAAAATCTTTGAAGACTACAACACCTTCGAGACGTAAGTTCTTTAAAGCGGCAGCAGTCACAGGTGCAGCAGCAGCAACAGCTGTAGCAATGCCTAATATTGCAACTGCAGGATCTCACGCTACTGTATTAAAGATGCAAGCTGCTTGGCCTTCAGGCGCAAACATCTTTTTTGAAATGGCGCAAGACTACTGTAACATGGTTAGTGACATGTCTGGTGGATCACTTAAGATTGATCTTCAACCTGTTAACTCAATCGTTAAAACTTCAGAAATTGGAGCAGCGGTAAGTGATGGAATAGTTGATATGGGTCACTGGGTGACAGCATATTGGTATGGTAAAAACGCTGCAGCTTCACTATTTGGAACTGGTCCTTCATACGGAATGTCATCTCAAGAAGTTATGGGATGGATGGAACGTGGTGGTGGAAGAAAACTATATGAAGAAGCAGTAGCTAGTGTTGGATATAACTACACTGGATTCTTTCATATGCCTATGCCAGCACAACCTTTCGGTTGGTTCAAAAAGAATGTAACTAAAGTATCTGATGTTAAAGGTATGAAGTATAGAACGGTTGGTCTAGCGACTAACGTTTTAACTGCTATGGGAATGGTCGTAAGACAATTACCAGGTGGTGAGATCCAACCAGCAATGAAAACTGGTTTGATTGATGCTGCTGAGTTTAACAACCCAACATCAGACTCACAGTTTGGAATGCAAGATGTCTCTAAACACTATCACTTAGGAAGTTTCCACCAATCTCAAGAGATGTTTGAAATTCCTATGAATACGAAGAGACTAAAAAGCCTTTCACCTGCTCATCAAGCTATCTTAAAAAACGCTGCTTATGCTGCGAATACAGATAACTACTTCAAAGCACTTGTTAGATATTCTGACAGTTTAGCTATGTTGATGAACGAGCATAAGGTTAATGTTTACCAAACGTCTGATGCTATTTTAGCTGAGCAGTTAAAAGGGTGGGATAAAATTGTTGGAGAGTTCTCTGCAAAAGATGCATTCTTCAAGAAGGTTATCGATTCTCAAAAAGCATATGCTAAGAAAGTAATGAAGTACTTGCTGATGAATCAGCCTAATTACAAACTAGCTTATGAAAATGAGTTTGGTCCAATTGGAAAAGTTAAAATCTAATTAGCTTTTAAATAATTTAAAAGAGGGGAGTTTTGGCTCCCCTTTTTTTATAGTACAGTTTTTAAAAAATTAGGGTATTCTATTTAAATCATGATGAGAGCTTACATAAAATTTGCCGACACATTAAGCACTTCAATAGGTAAGGCTTTTTCTTGGTGTATTGTCATTTTAATGGGTGGAACTTGCTATGAAGTAACAATGGCATATATATTTAACAAACCAACACTTTGGAATTTTGACTTTAGTATGCAGATGTATGGTGCAATATTGATGATGTCAGGAGCTTATTGTTTGGCAACGGAATCTCATGTCAGAGGAGATGTGATTTACAGATTATTCAAACCAAGAACACAAGGTTGGATTGATTTAATACTTTATTTTATTTTCTTTTTTCCTGGCGTAATAGCTTTAGCATTTTATGGATTTGAATATGCGGCACTTGCTTGGAAGATAAAAGAAACTAGCTGGAGTAGCCCAGCACAGATTAATATTTATATGGCAAAATCTTTGATACCAGCAGCAGGAGTATTCTTAACCATACAAGGAGTTGCTGAAGTATTTAGATCAATCATTTGTATTAAAACGGGACATTGGCCTGCAAGAATGGTTGTTGCAGAAGAAACAGAACAAATTTTAATGAGAACAGCTCAGGACGAGGATCAAAAAGATGTTATTTAGTTTAACAAATCCGGAAGTAGCTATCTTCATGATGGGGATATTTTTATTTGCAGTACTATTAGGTTTTCCAATTGCATTTACTCTAATGGCGATGGGAATAGGCTTTGGATATTATGCTTATTATGATCCTGTTTTAATGGATCATATTTTTGATAATAGAATATTTTCATTATTTGTAAAAAATACCTACACAGTTATGGACAATAATGTTTTGACTGCAGTCCCACTCTTTTTATTTATGGGGTATTTAGTTGAAAGAGCTGGAATTGTATCAAAATTATTTTTTGCCATAAGACTTGCAGCTCATAGATTGCCAGCTTCAATGGCAGTAGCTGCATTAATAACTTGTACTTTATTTTCTACAGCAACTGGAATTATTGGTGCTGTTGTAACCTTAATGGGCTTACTTGCTTGGCCCGCAATGGTTAAAGCAGGATATGATAAAAAATTTGCATCAGGAGTAATTTGTGCTGGGGGATGTCTGGGTATTTTAATACCACCAAGTATTATGTTAATTGTGTATTCAGTGATTGCACAATTATCACCTTTAAGATTATTTGCTGCAGCAATTTTCCCAGGACTTTTACTTGCAAGTTTATATATAGCTTATGTTGTAATCAGAGCTTGGATAAATCCATCAATTGCACCCAAGCCAGATGCAGCGGACATTCCACCAAGAGCAGAGATTTTAAAAGAAGTACTAGTTTCTTTTGTCCCTCTTTTTGGGTTAATAATGTTAGTACTTGGAACAATTTTAGCAGGCATAGCTACGCCAGCTGAGGCTGCAGCAGCAGGAGCATTTGGAGCAATACTCTTATCCTGGTTTTACAAAACTCTTAAGTGGCAAAGTTTTAAAGAATCTGTCTTTCTAACAGCAAAAACCACAGCAATGATTATGTGGTTATTTATTGGTTCATGGACTTTCTCTTCAGTCTTTTCTTATTTAGGTGGTCATGAAATTTTTGAGCATTTTTTCAAATCAATAGAAATAACAACTTGGCAATTCTTAATTATTACACAAATAATAATTTTTCTTTTAGGATGGCCGTTAGAATGGACTGAAATCTTAATTATATTTGTACCAATATTTTTACCGTTACTTGAGGTATTTGATGTTAATCCATATTTCTTTGCAATGTTGATTGCTCTTAATTTACAAACATCTTTTTTGACACCGCCCATGGCCATGTCTGCCTATTATTTAAAAGGTGTACAAAAAAACAATGTTGAGCTGATGGAAATATTTGCAGGAATTATGCCATTCTTGGCCATAGTAATATTTGCAATGTTCCTTATGTATATGTTTCCAGGTATTGCTTTGTGGCTACCAGAAACATTATTTGCAAACTAGGTAATTTAAAATTATGAACATATTTTCTCTTACAACTAATAAGTTAGTAGAACATTTAAAAACAGGCCAAATTTCCTCTGTAGAAGTTTGTACACAATATATTGAAAGAATTGAAAAATTTGAAAAAGATATCAATGCTTGGGAATATTTTGATAAAAAAAAACTTTTAGAAAAAGCAGAAGAAGCGGATGAATACAGAAAATCAGGAAAGCCCCTAGGTTCTTTACACGGCCTACCAATTGCAGTTAAGGATATAATAGGTACTTTTGAAATGCCTACTGAATGTGGAACTCCATTACGAAAAAAAATGCCAAGTTCTCAAGATTCTGAAGTTGTTAATTTACTTAAAATTGCAGGAGCAATAGTTATGGGAAAAACTGTAACTACAGAACTTGCATATTTTCACCCAGGAAAAACTACTAACCCACACGATAATTCAAGAACACCTGGTGGATCTTCAAGTGGTTCTGCAGCTGCAGTTGCAGCTCATATGGCACCACTATCAATTGGATCACAAACTAATGGATCAATTATTAGACCAGCTTCTTATTGTGGGGTTGTTGGGTACAAACCATCTTATGGACTAATCTCTCGAAGTGGAGTTTTAAAACAGTCAGACAAGCTAGATCACATTGGTGTTTTTGGAAAAACAGTTGAAGATGTTGCCTTATTAACAAAAACATTAATTAAAAAAGATTTATACGATAGTTCAACTATTCATTATTCATCTGATGAAATGTTAAAAGTTTGTAAAAAAGGACCATTATATGAACCAAAATTTATCTTTTACAAAACCAAAAATTGGAAAAATGTAGATAAAGAATCTCAAAAGTCTTTTGAGTTTTTTATAAAAACATTCAAAAAAAATATTGAAGTATTTGATACACCATCATATTTTGAAGATATTCCAAAATATCATAAAATAATTCATGAAACAGATATGGCTAATAATTTTCAAGGTTATTACAAAAAATCTAAGAAAAAACTTTCTAAAGAAATGGTTGGCGCCATCGAAAGAGGTTTAAAATACACAGCAAAAGATTATGTTGAAGCAATGGACTTTATGAAAAGAAGTTATGAATCCTTTAAAGAAGTGTTTGAGGACTATCATGGTGTGTTAAGCCCATCCACAACTGGGGTTGCACCTAAGGGTTTAAAGAGTACAGGCAGCCCAGAATTCTGCACTACCTGGACTTATATGGGTTTACCTTCTATTTCATTACCTTTACTTACAGGTGCTAATAATTTACCATTAGGAGTTCAGTTAATTGGAGACAAGCTAGATGATTTAAGATTTTTAGGTGTAGCCAATTGGTTAGAAAAAAATTGTAAAAAATATGCTAAATAATATAACAAAATTTCTAGGTACTTTTCTTGCAGCAATTTTTCTTATCGGTTTAGCAACCACATTGACAAGATCATCAATGATAGGTTTTTGGGATGTGTTGCCAGTATTTATTTTGATGGCTATTGCAATTTTTATGATGGTCTACGAAGCCTTTTTCGACAAAAACTAATTTTCTACTTGTAGTGAATAATTCTAAAAATAATTATTTACCTTTTCTATTATTATTTATCCAACCAATTTTTATGGCTAGCAATTTGATAGTTGCAAGAGGAGGAGTTGAGTATGTACCACCAATTTCTTTAGCTTTTTGGAGGTGGGCAGCTGTCTTCTTAATGTTGCTCCCTTTTACTTTTATCTCATTAAAAAAAAATTTTAAATTTGTAAAAAAAGAATACAAAAGAATATTTTTTATTGGATCAATGGGCTGTGGTGTTTGTGGAGCTTTTCCATTTTTAGCAGGACAAACGACGACTGTTACTAATATGGGAATTATTTATTCATCATCTCCAATATTTATAATTCTAATCTCCTGCATCTTTTTTAAAGAAAAAATAAATTTTCTTAGAATTGTTGGTCTGGCTTCTTGTTTAATAGGTGTTTTTGCTATCATTATTAAAGGTGATTTATCTCTGTTAATTAGCCTTAAATTTACAATTGGTGATTTATGGATGCTAGCTTCTTCTATTGGGTGGGCTCTCTACTCTATTTACTTATTTTACTGGAAAACTAATTTAAAAATTTTTGATAGATTTACTTTGATTGCTTTTTTCGGTGTAGTGAGTTTGCTTCCATTTTATTTAATAGAAGAGACTTTCTTTGTAAGAACTGTTTTTAATTCAGACTTTTTTATGTGGGTTTTATTTGCAGCTATCTCACCAGGAATTATAGCTTTTACGTTATATACAATGGCCCAGAAAAGTCTTGGAGCATCAATTACTGGTTTCACTTTATATATATTTACCGTCTACAGTGCTATTTATGGTTATTTATTTTTTAATGAGCAGTTAGAGCATTATCATTATTTAGGAACAGTCTTAGTTTTTGGTGGAGTTTATTTAGTTAAAAAAAAAGGTAAATATGAAAAAAAAAATTAAAGAGTATTTATTGAAAATAATTTTAATTATAACGGTAGCATACTTTTCTTTACTTTTTATTATATTTATATTTCAACGAAACTTATTATACGAGCCAAAAGAAAATAATTACTTTGGTGACGAATTAAAAGTTAAAATAGAAAAAGTAAAAATTAAGACGAGTGATAATTTTGAATTACTTGGATGGTTTCATGAAAAAGATCTTAGCAATTTTAAAACTTTAGTTTTCTTCCATGGTAATGCAGGAACATTAGAAAATAGAATACATAAAATTAATCATTTTAAAGACATGAATATAAATTTTCTAATAATTTCTTGGAGAGGATTTAGTGGAAACTTAGGCAAACCATCAGAAAAAGGTCTATATGAAGATGGTGAAAGTGCAATTAATTGGTTAAAAAGAAAAGGTCTTAAAGATAATGACATTGTTCTGTATGGTGAGTCTTTAGGTACTGGGATCGCAACTCATGTTGCTCAAAACCATAAATTTGCAGGCGTTATACTAGAATCTCCATTTACATCTATGGTTGACGCAGCAAAAAATGTGTATCCATATTTTCCAATTAGATTTTTACTTAAAGATAAATACGAAAGTGATAAAAAAATTAAAAATCTTAAGTCCCCAATTCTGATTATGCATGGAGAAGAAGATAAAATAGTGCCATTTTGGATGGGTAAAAAGATGTACAAGCTTGCTAATGAGCCAAAATATTCTTATTTTTCTGAAAAAGATAATCACATGATGGAATATAATGAAAAAATGATTCTAGTTTTGAAAGAATACTTAAAGAGTTTAAATTAAGCCACAATCTGACCAAATAATTTACAAATTTCATTTCTATAAATAGATAGTGAAAAAATTTATTATAACATCATTTTACTTAATCTTTATTTCAAGTTCTGTAATTGCAGAAAATATAGAATCTTCAGCAAATACACTTTTTCATATAGGTCAAATGAACTCTCATAATAAAAATTTTGTTCTTTTTTTTAAAACTAGAGATAAAGCTATTTTAGCAAGAGGTGAGGATTATAATTATGTTACAGATTTTCCTCAGGATTTATATATCTATAATTATAAAACAAAAATTTCATCACCATTAATTTCATATGAATGGTTTCCTTCACAGGCAAAACACCTCTTAGAAGGTTATGACTATCCAGTTTTCCCAGAAGACTTTGCTTATTATTTGTTAAAAGATAACAATACTTTAGTCATGATTAGTGCAATTAAAAATATAAGAAAAAATTTTAAATTTGATATTGCTAATAAAAAATTAAACTCATATCCATCAAATGGTAAGTTTGATTTTATAATTTCATCAATAGCAAAAAATTGTGGGCATTCAAACCTTAAAGAAAATTATAAATGTAGCTACTACAAACCTTTAATTTCTAATAATCTAATTAATTAATTTGAGTAAATGCTTCAGCAAATTTTTCTGCATTAAAGATTTGTAAATCATCTTCTTTTTCACCAAGTCCAAGAGCAATTATTGGAAGCTTATATTTTTTAGCAAGTGCTAATAAAATTCCTCCTTTTGCAGTGCCATCTAATTTTGTCATTATCAAACCAGTAAGAGGTATAATTTTATTAAACTCTTCCACTTGACTGATAACATTTTGGCCAGAGGTTGCGTCAAGTACTAGGATTACATCGTGAGGAGCATCTGGATCTATTTTTTTAGTCACATGGGCAATTTTTTTGTATTCTTCCATTAAATTTTTTTTATTTTGCAATCTCCCTGCTGTATCAATTAAAACATGACTAAAATCACTCTTTAATGCTTCCTCAATTGCTTTGTAGGCGACTGATGCGGGGTCTGACCCTTGAGTAGATTTTGTAATTTGTACATCAATTTTATTAGCCCAGCTTTCTAATTGTTCTATAGCAGCTGCTCTAAACGTATCGCAGGCAGAAAACATAACTTTGTTACCATTAGATTTTAAAATTTTACCAACTTTTCCAATAGTTGTTGTTTTTCCAACCCCATTAACTCCTGATACTAGGACTGCGTTGAGCTTTTCTTTTTTATTAAAAAAATTCTCATTTTCCAAAGGTTTCATTAAAGTGATTATATAGTTTTTAAGAATTAAATTTACCTCATTCATAATATCTTTTTTTGGGTCAATTTTTTCTTGAGCAATAATTTTTTTAATTTCTTCAGCTGCAACAAGACCAACATCTGATTGAATTAAATAATCTTCAATTTGATCTAATGTTTTGTCATCTATTTCTTTTTTTACAATTATATCTCTTAAACCAGACGTAAATGCAGAAGCACTTTTTTTAAAACCAATTTTAAATTTATCAAAAATTCCCATTATAATTTAATGTCAATATTTTTGATATCAGACACGGGTCCTTTCATATGAATGCTATTTCTTTCATCAATAGAAATTGTTAAATTACCTAATGCAAATTCTATATCTGTAGTTTTTTCTACCAGATTATTAATATTAGCTGCAACAGCAGTTGCACACGCTGCAGTACCACAAGCCTTGGTAAGTCCAGCTCCTCTTTCCCAAACTTTTACTTTTATTAAATTTTTATTCATAACTTTTGCCAAGGTCACATTACATTTTTCTGGAAATAGTGGATGATTTTCAATTTTTGGACCAATAGTTTGTAAGTCAAATGCTTCAATATCTTCTACAAAAAAAATTATGTGTGGATTGCCTACATTTATGGCTGTTCCACCAATATGTTTGGTGTTATTTCTGTCTATAATTTCAATTTTTAAGTCTTGTGTATCTAGCTGCTTACTTAAAGGAATCTCCTCCCAATTAACTTTTGGTATACCTATTTCGGTTTCAACTAAATTACTTCCTAAGATTTTTGATTTTAGAGAGCCAGAAGCTGTTAAAAGCGTTATTTCTTTTTTACCACTTTCTTTTGATAGAAGGCCTGCCACACACCTAGTGCCATTTCCACAAGCACCAGATGCACTTCCATCTGAATTATAGAATTCTACATCTGCATCTATTTCTTTATTTTTCTTAATTAGAATGAGTTGATCACATCCAATGAAACTACGATCACATACTTTAATTATTTGATCTTTGTTTAAATTGAAGTCCTGGCTTCTTTGATCAATAATTACAAAATCATTGCCCAAACCATCCATTTTAAATGCTTTAATATCCATATGTAGATATTTAACTTATTTATTGACTTTTTGAACCTCTATTATAAATTGTCTTCGTTTCCACAAAAACGTTAAATTTGTGGTGTCTTTGGAGACAAAGAGATCAACACTAGTCAGCGATATTCGCCCACTAGTGCGAAACTGCTGTGCGTAATAAATATGTTTGAAAACTTAACAAATAAATTCGAAGAAATTTTTTCTTCTTTAAAAAAAGCAGCTTCACTTGATGAGAATCAAGTAGATGAAGGCCTAAGAAGTATTAGACAGGCTTTATTAGAAGCCGATGTGTCTCTAGATGTAACTAAAGATTTTATAGAAAAAGTTAAGCCAAAGGTTATGGGTCAAGAAATAATTCGATCAACCTCTCCAGGAGATATGGTTGTTAAAATTGTTTATGATGAACTAGTAAGCCTTTTAGGTGAAAGTAACACAGATATTAATTTAAATGCAGTTCCGCCAGTTCCAATGATGCTGGTAGGTCTTCAAGGTTCTGGTAAAACCACAACAACAGCAAAATTAGCCAAATATTTAGAAAAAAATAAAAAGAAAAAAATAATGATGGTCAGTCTTGATGTGTATAGGCCAGCTGCACAAGAACAACTAAGATCATTAGGAGAGCAAAATGATATTTTAACATTACCTATTATTGAAGGGCAGCTACCAGCAGATATTTGTAGAAGAGCAGTTAGTGCTGCAAACCTAAATGGTGCAGAGATTATATTATTTGATACAGCAGGCAGAACACAAATAGACCTTCAGATGATGAGTGAGATTAAACAAATAGAAAGTATAATTAACCCAACGGAAGTATTTTTAGTTGCAGATTCTTTAACGGGACAAGTTGCTGCAGAAGTGGCAAAAGAATTTAAGAATACTGTAAATTTGACAGGTATTGTTTTAACAAGAGCTGATGGTGATGCAAGAGGTGGTGCGGCCCTTAGTATGAAATATGTTTCTCAAGTGCCAATTAAGTTTTTAGGGGTAGGAGAAAAAATAGAAAATTTAGAGGTTTTTCACCCAGATAGAATAGCTAATAGAATATTAGGTATGGGAGACATCGTTTCTCTTGTCGAAAAAGCTGCAGAAGATCTTGGTGAAGAGAATATAAAAAAAGCAGAAGAGAATTTAAAAAAAGGACAATTCTCTATGGAAGATTATTTAACACAGCTTAGACAAATGAAAAAAATGGGAGGCATAGAAGGAATTATGTCGTTTATGCCAGGTGTTTCTAAAATGAAATCACAAATGGATGCTTCGGGAATTGATGAAAGCGTTATTACTAAAAATGAAGCAATCATTTTATCTATGACAAAAAAAGAAAGAGGAAATCCTAAAATCATTGATGGTTCTAGGAAAAAAAGAATTGCTAATGGCTCTGGAACAGATGCGGCCACTATCAATAAATTGCTTAAGCAATTTAAAATGATGTCTGAAATGATGAAGAAGATGTCAAAAGGAAACCTGAAGGGTATGTCTGATAAAGGAATACCTCCAGAGCTACTAAATCAACTTAAATAAAAAAAGGAAAAAAAATGATAAAAATAAGACTATCAAGAGGTGGAACAAAGAAAAGACCAGTATACAAAGTAGTTATAGCCGACAGTCGTCGTGCAAGAGATGGAAGATTTATTGAAAAGGTAGGATTCTTTAATCCTCTTTTGCCAAAAGATAAAAAAGAAAGAGTGGGACTGGAAGCAGAAAGAATTAAATATTGGTTAGGCCAAGGTGCTCAACCAACAGCTAGAGTGGCAAGAATTTTAGGTGAAAATGATATTATCCCTATGCCAGCAAACGCTAACAACCCTAATAAAGCTATACCTAAAAAAGAAAGAAAAAAAGAAGGAGATGAAGCAACTCCAGCAGCAGCTCCAGCAGCAGCTCCAAAGGAAGAAGCTCCTAAAACAGAAGCAGCTCCAGCAGCAGCTCCAAAGGAAGAAGCTCCTAAAACAGAAGCAGCTCCAGCAGCAGCTCCAAAGGAAGAAGCTCCTAAAACAGAAGCAGCTCCAGCAGCAGCTCCAAAGGAAGAAGCTCCTAAAACAGAAGCAGCTCCAGCAGCAGCTCCAAAGGAAGAAGCTCCTAAAACAGAAGCAGCTCCAGCAGCAGCTCCAAAGGAAGAAGCTCCTAAAACAGAAGCAGCTCCAGCAGCAGCTCCAAAGGAAGAAGCTCCTAAAACAGAAGCAGCTCCAGCAGCAGCTCCAAAGGAAGAAGTTAAATAGTTGGATTCATGTGGCAAGCTCAAATATTTACACTTTACCCAGATATTTTTCCGGGCCCTTTAAGTAAAGGGCTTTATGGAAAAGCGTTATCGAATAAAATTTGGGATCTAAAAGTTGTAAACATTAGAGATGCTGCAGAAGACAAACATAAGACGGTTGATGACACTCCTTTTGGAGGTGGATCTGGCATGTTGTTAAAAGCTGATGTTTTAGCAAAATCGATTGATCAAAATAAAAAAAAAGGTGAAAGAATTTTTTATTTATCCCCTAAGGGAAAAAAACTTGATCAAAAATTAGCACTAGAGTTATCAAAGGAAAAATCGATCAGTTTAATATGTGGTCATTTTGAGGGTGTTGATGAAAGAATATTATCAACAAGAAATATAGAAGAAATTAGTATTGGAGATTTTATTTTATCTGGAGGAGAAACAGCATCCTTTGTTGTATTGGATAGTATTTTGAGACTATTACCAGGAGTATTAGGAAATGAACAATCAAAAACAGATGAGAGTTTTGAGAATGGACTTTTAGAGTATCCTCAGTACACAAAACCTCAAATTTGGGAGCAAAAAAGTGTCCCAGACGTGCTATTATCAGGAGATCACAACAAAATTAAAGACTGGCGTTTATCACAATCAGAGGCTATAACACGCGTCCGAAGACCAGATTTATGGGAAAAATATAAGAAAAACTAATTTGATAAATATTACTATGAAAACAATTGAGGAAATAAACCAACATAACGTTAAAAAAATATTAGCTGAGAAGAAAATTCCAGATTTTTTTCCAGGAGATATAGTAAAAGTTGGTGTGAGAATTACTGAAGGTAAAAAAGACAGAATTCAATATTTTGAAGGTGTTTGTATTGCTAGAAAAAATAGAGATTTAAATTCTTCATTTACAGTTAGAAAAATATCATTTGGTGAAGGTGTTGAGAGAACATTCCCACTATATGGAACAGTAATTGATTCAATTACTGTTATTAGACATGGAAAAGTTAGAAGAGCAAAATTATACTATCTAAGAGATAGAACTGGTAAATCGGCTAGAATTGCTGAAAGGATTAGAAAAAAAATTGGTATAGAAGTTGATGTTAAACCAGAAACGGTAACTGAAGAAACTTTAGCACCAGTAGCAGAAAAACAAGCGGAGGTTCAAGTGGAACCTGAAAAACAACCAGAAGCTCAAGCAGAACCTAAAACAGAAAAATTAGAAGAAAAAAAATAATTTTTTTTCAATGCCTTTAACTCTTTACGATAAAATTTGGAATGATCACTTAGTAGATCAGCAAGATGATGGTACAGCATTATTATTCGTTGATCGACATTTAGTACATGAAGTTACAAGTCCACAAGCTTTTGAAGGATTAAGAAACTCTAATAGAAAAGTTAGACAACCCAGCTTAACTCTAGCAGTTGCAGATCATAACGTTCCAACTACTGATAGATCTAAAGGAATAGCAGATGTGGAATCTAAAATTCAAGTAGATACCTTAGAAAGTAATTGTAAAGAATTTGGAATTCAGTATTTAGGAATGAATGACAAGAGACAAGGAATTGTTCATATCATCGGTCCAGAACAAGGTTTTACACAACCTGGAACAGTAATTGTTTGTGGAGACAGTCATACAGCAACACATGGCGCATTTGGTGCTTTGGCATTTGGAATTGGTACTTCCGAAGTGGAACATGTCCTAGCAACACAAACATTGGTTCAAAAAAAAGCAAAGAATTTTAGAATTAATGTTAATGGAAAACTTCCAATTGGTGTTACCTCTAAAGATGTAATTTTACAAATTATAGGAAACATTGGAACTGCAGGAGGAACAGGGTCGGTTATTGAGTATGCTGGCAGTCTAATTTCATCTTTAAGTGTAGAACAACGAATGACAATTTGTAATATGACTATTGAAGGAGGAGCAAGAGCAGGATTAATTGCTCCAGATGAAAAAATATTTGAATATTTAAAAGGTAAACCGATGTCTCCAAAAAACGAAAATTGGGATAAGGCTATGAAATATTGGGAAAGTTTAAAAACTGATGATGGAGCTAAATTTGATAAAGAAATAGATTTAGTAGCAGAAGACATTTTACCTATGATTACCTGGGGAACTTCTCCACAAGATGTAATCACTATAGATGGCAAAGTTCCAAATCCTAAAAATGAACAAGATGAAGACAAAAGGAACTCTTTAGAAAGGTCATTAAATTACATGGGTTTAGAGGCCGATACACTAGCTACAGACATTAAGATTGATAAGGTTTTTATAGGAAGTTGTACGAATGGAAGAATTGAAGATTTAAGGGAAGCTGCGAAAATATTAAAAGATAAAAAGAAAGCATCCCATGTTCATGCAATGGTTGTTCCAGGCTCAGGCTTAGTTAAAGAGCAGGCAGAGCAGGAAGGCCTAGATAAAATATTTATAGCTTCAGGTTTTGAATGGAGAGAGCCCGGTTGCTCAATGTGTCTTGCAATGAATGCAGATAAATTAAAACAAGGAGAAAGATGTGCTTCAACTTCAAACAGAAATTTTGAAGGAAGACAGGGTAGAGGTGGAAGAACACATTTAGTCAGCCCTGGAATGGCAGCAGCAGCTGCAATTTCTGGAAACTTAGATGATGTTAGAAAGTATCAAAAATAAAATGCAAAAATTCAACTCACTTACAAGTATCCCAGTTTATTTACCAATAGTAAATATTGATACAGATATGATTATTCCAAAACAATTTCTTAAAACAATTAAAAGAACAGGGTTAGGAAAAAACTTATTTTTTGAAATGAGGTATGATGATAATGGAAATGAAATAAAAGATTTTATTCTAAATCAAAAACCTCACAATCAATCAAAAATATTAATTGCAGGAAAAAACTTTGGCTGCGGTTCATCAAGAGAGCACGCGCCATGGGCACTTTTAGATTTTGGAATTACATGTGTGATAAGTTCTAGTTATGCTGATATTTTTTATAGCAACTGTTTTAAAAATGGAATTTTACCAATTATTTTACCAGAAGACAAAATTAAAGAACTATCGGAATATTCAAAAAGAAAAGAAGAAATTTCAATAGACTTAAAAGAAGAAAAAATTATTTTTGGAAATAGCAAAATAAATTTTGATATTGACCCGTTTAAAAAAAGATGCTTATTAGAAGGTCTTGACGATATTGCACTTTCATTAGCTAAAAAAGAAAAAATTACTAATTTTGAAGAAAATTTAAAAGATAATAAACCATGGATATTTAATGATTAAAATTAAGAAAAGAAAAATTTTACTTTTACCAGGTGATGGTATTGGGCCTGAAGTTATTCAGGAAGTTAAAAAAGTTATTCAATGGTTTAATTCAAATAAATCTTTAGATTTTGAAATTGATCAAGACTTAGCAGGTGGTTGTTCTTATGATAAGCATGGAACACCAATTACAGATGAAGTTTTTTATAAAGCACTAGAAAGTGAAGTTGTAATATTAGGTGCTGTTGGTGGTCCTAAGTGGGATGATTTAGATTTTTCAAAAAAACCTGAAAGAGCTCTATTAAAGTTAAGAAAAGAATTAAAATTATTTGCAAATTTAAGACCTGCAATTTGTTTTGAGCAATTAGTTGAGGCATCATCTATGAAGCCAGAAATTGTTTCAGGGTTAGACATAATGATTGTTAGAGAGCTAACTGGTGGAATTTATTTTGGAGAACCAAGAGGAATCAAGCCAATAGAAAATGGTGAAAGAAAAGGTATTAATACTCACACTTATACGACTAGTGAAATAGTTAGAGTAGCTAAAGTAGCTTTTGATTTAGCCAAAAAAAGATCAAATAAAGTTACCTCTTGTGAAAAATCTAACGTAATGGAAGCTGGACAACTTTGGAAAGAAGAAGTTCAAGAACTTCATGATAAAGAATATAAAGATGTAGAATTAAGTCATATGCTTGCAGATAATTGTGCAATGCAACTTATGAGGTATCCAAAACAATTTGACGTTATACTTGCCGATAATTTATTTGGGGATATGTTGTCAGATCAAGCATCAATGTTAACTGGTTCTTTAGGCTTATTACCATCTGCTTCGCTTGGAGCAAAGAATAAAGATGGCGAGATGAGAGCAATGTATGAACCTATTCATGGATCTGCACCAGATATAGCAGGAAAAAAAATTGCAAATCCAATTGCATCAATTTTAAGCTTTGCAATGGCACTAAGGTACTCATTAGACTTAGATTCTGAGGCTGATGCCTTAGAAAAAGCAGTTCAAGATGTTTTAAATGATGGTCTTAGAACTAAAGATATATTTTCTGAAGGAACGAAAGAAATATCAACATCAACAATGGGTGATGCCATAATTTCAAAATTGCAATAATTAAAAATTTATTCTAGAGTTCCGAAATGCCAAATTACATAGCACCAGTAGAAGACATGATGTTTCTTTTTGATAAGTTAAGAAACAATAAAAATTATAATGAAATTGAAAAATATAAAGAGGTTAACTCAGAACTAGTAAAAGATATTTTAGTTGAAGCGGCTAAAATTAATGAAAATCTAATTTTACCATTAGCAAAATCTGGAGATGAAAACCCTGCTTTTTTAGAGAATGGTATTGTTAGAACACCTCCAGGATATAAAGAAGCATATTCAAAATATATAGAAGATGGTTGGGTTTCTCTTTCTTGTGATCCAGAATATGGTGGACAAGGAATGCCAAAAACAGTAAGTGCATTTTTTGATGAAATGTTATCTGCAACTTGTCTTTCTTTTAAACTTTATAGTGAATTAACAATTGGCGCCTATAATTGCATATCTCATCATGCAACTAATGCGATGAAAGAAAAGTACCTTCCTAAAATGGTAGAAGGGAAATGGAGTGGAACAATGTGCCTTACAGAACCAGTTTGTGGAACTGATTTAGGAATGTTAAAAACAAAAGCTGTTGAACAGCCTGATGGTACTTTTAAAATAAGTGGGCAAAAAATATTTATAACATCTGGAGATCATGATTTAACTGAAAATATTATTCACCTTGTTATTGCAAGAGCATCAGATTCACCTGTAGGAACAAAAGGAATAAGCTTGTTTCTTGTACCTAAATTTTTAATTAAAGATGATGGATCTATTGGTTCAAGAAATGGTGTATCTACAGGTTCGGTAGAACATAAAATGGGAATAAAAGGTTCAGCGACATGTGTTTTAAATTTTGATGATGCGGTTGGATACATGATAGGACCAAAAAATAAAGGCCTTAATCAAATGTTTACCATGATGAACTTAGAGAGAATCCTTGTTGGAATTCAAGGA
Organism: Candidatus Pelagibacter sp. uisw_098; assembly: GCF_059512505.1. The sequence goes on along the minus strand of NZ_CM183454.1, from coordinate 1,225,158 downwards.
TTAGGAATATCTGAAATAGCTTATCAAAATTCATTAACTTATGCAAAAGAGAGAAAACAAGGAAAATCTAATAACACTAAATCTGCAGATGGTGCAGATTATATTATTGAGCATGCTGATATAAAAAGATCATTACTGAATATGAAATCCATTATTGAAGGAGAAAGAGCGCTGGGCTTTTGGCTATCTCAACAAACAGAAGTCAGTCTCTACCATCTTGATGAAAAGATTAAGCAAGAAGCTTCAGATTTTGTTTCTTTGTTAACTCCAGTTGTTAAGTCATTATTTACTGATTTGGCCATGGAAATTACAAGTGATGCAATGCAGATTCATGGCGGTTATGGTTTTACAAAAGACCAGGGAATAGAACAATTATACAGAGATAATAGAATTACCCCAATTTATGAAGGTACAAATTCTGTTCAGGCAGCCGATTTAGTTTTCAGAAAACTAGTTAATAAAAATGGCGATATAATTAATAAATATTTAAATTTAATAAAAAAAGAATGTGATTTAGAGGGTGACAAAATTAAGCCTTTTATTAAAGATCTAAATCATCAAATAGAAATTTTACTAAAATTTACTACTTGGATTAAAGATAAAATCCAAAATTCCAAAGATGATGCTAGTGCAGCATGTAATGACTATTTAAAAGCATTAGGCTTCGTGTCCATAGCTCATGCGTGGATAAAAGTTCTAGAGGTAAGTTTTAAAGATTACGAGCAAAATAAAAGTTTTTATGATGACAAAATACAAACTGCTAATTTTTATTTCAAAAGAGTTTTACCAAGAGCAGAAAGTCATTTTAAAACCGCTACATCAGGCAGTGATTATATAATGAATTTTAAATTTAATTAATATGCATTATTACGATACAAATTTAGATAAAAATGAAGCTAATTACGTTCCTCTTTCTCCTTTAACATTTTTAGAAAGAACCAAAGATATATATCCAAACTATGAAGCTTTAGTTTATGAAAGTAGATCTTATACTTGGAAAGAGGTTTATAAAAGATGTGTTAAGTTTGCGAGTGCACTAGATAAATTAGGTGTAAAAACTGGAGATACAGTTTCTATAATGGCTTTCAATACACCTGAAATTTTTGAAGCTCACTACTCAATACCTATGGTTGGCGCAGTAATAAATGCAATTAATACAAGACTAGATCCAAATACAGTAAGTTATATTTTACAACATAGTGATGCAAAAGTTTTAATCGTAGATAGACAATTTCATGACGTAGTTGAGAAGGCTTTAAAGAATGTAAAAAATAAAATTACAATTATTGATATTGATGATCAAGACATAGATACGAGTTCTTTCAAAAAAATAGGAGAACTTGAATATGAAAGTTTTTTAAATACAGGCGATGAAAATTATGAATGGAAAAATCCAAAAGATGAGTGGGAAGCAATCTCGTTAGGGTATACATCTGGAACTACTGGAAATCCTAAAGGAGTAGTTTATCACCACAGAGGCTCATACTTGATGGCAACAGGTAGTACTATAGCTTGGAATATGCCTAACAAACTAAATTTTTTATGCGTTGTACCAATGTTTCATTGTAATGGCTGGTGCTATCCTTGGACACTGGCGATGCTACATGCAAGGGTAATTTGTTTAAGAAATATTGATGTAAAAAAGATGTTTGAATTAATTGATAAATATGAAGTAACCCATTTTGGTGGAGCTCCAATAGTATTAAATATGATTGTTAATGCACCAAAAGAGGATCAAAAAGTTTTAAAAAGAAAAGTGAATGTTTTAACAGCAGGTGCACCCCCACCGAGCATCATTTTTGAAAAAATGGAAAATCTTGGCTTTGAAGTGATGCATGTTTATGGGTTAACAGAAACTTATGGTCATATGCTTCAGTGTGCATGGAATGAAGATTGGAATACTTTAGAAAAAGATAAAAAAAATGAAATTAAAGCAAGACAAGGTGTTAGATATCCTAATACTGAAGGTGCAGTTGTTATGGACCCCGAAACAATGAAGGCAGTCCCTAAAGATGGAAAAACCATGGGTGAAATCATGATCAGGGGAAATATTGTAATGAAGGGTTATTACAAAGATAAAGAAGCAACAGAGAAGTCAATGGCAGGTGGATGGTTCCACTCAGGAGATCTAGCAGTTACCCACCCAGATGGATATATTAAAATTAAAGATAGATCTAAAGATATTATAATTTCAGGTGGTGAAAATATTTCTTCAATTGAAATAGAAAATGCAATAGCAAAACATCCATCTGTATCACTGGCTGCGGTTGTTGCTAAACCAGATGAAAAATGGGGAGAAATACCTTGTGCTTTTGTTGAATTAATTAAAGATAAGCCAGCAACAGAAAAAGACATTATAGATTTTTGCAGAGAAACGTTGGCAGGATTTAAACTTCCTAAAAGTGTTGTTTTTTGTGATTTACCAAAAACTTCAACAGGAAAAATTCAAAAATTTGAACTTAGAAAAAAGATTAAGGATCAAAATTGATCTTTCAAGTAGGCAATAAGAATGTCTTTGCATCAGATGCAGGTCAAGGCATTAATAAAAACAAAGCTACAATAGTTTTACTTCATGGAAGCGGCCTCTCTCATATTATTTGGTCTCTGACAGAGCAATATTTATCTAATCAAAATTATAATGTTTTAGCAATTGATTTGCCTGGTCATGGAAATTCCGAGGGTGATTGTTTAAAGTCAATAGAAGAAATTTCAGATTGGTTAGAAAAAGTTTTTAAAGAACTTAATGTTTCTGAATTAACAATAATAGGTCACTCCCAAGGGTGTTTGGAAGCATTGGAATATTATTCAAGATATTCAAAAAGAGTTAAAAATTTAATATTTGTTGGTGGTTCTTATAGAATGCCCGTTAATCAAGATTTAATAGATCTTGCTGAGAGTGGAGATGATAAAGCAGTTAAATTAATGATGAAATGGAGCTATGAAAACTCTAAAAAGTTTATTGGAGGTAATCCTGTAGAAAAAATTATTAATTCTCCAAGAGATATTAGAGAGGTTTTAGCCATTGATCTTGTAGCTTGTAATAATTATAAAAACGGATCTGAGGCTTTAAAATCAGTCAAGTGTCCCACATTATTTATTTTTGGTGAACTAGATAAGATGGTTAACCTTGAAAAAGGCAAGAAATTTGCTGAACTTATTCCTAATTCAAAAACTCATATAATAAAAGAATGTGGACATATGATTATGTTTGAAAAAGCTTTTGAAATGAGAGAAAAGATCTCTGAATTTTTAAAAAAATGAAAAACTTTTCAATAGCAAAATCTAGAAGATTAAGAAGTACCCCTTATACTGCAAGAATAGAGAAACAAGGGGTTACAGCATACACAATTTACAATCATATGCTGTTACCTGCTGCATTTGGATCAATAGAAAATAGTTACAAACATTTAAAAGAGCATGTTCAAGTATGGGATGTTGCTGCAGAAAGACAAGTAGAAATATCAGGAAAAGACTCTGCAGAATTAGTACAATTGATGACATGTAGAGATTTATCAAAATCTAAAATTGGGAGATGTTATTATTGTCCAATAATAGATGAAAATGGAAATTTAGTTAATGATCCAGTTGTTCTAAAGCTGGATGAAAATAGATGGTGGCTATCAATAGCAGACTCGGATGTAATCTTTTTTGCCAAAGGTTTAGCATCTGGACATAAATTTGATGTTAAAATTATAGAACCAGTAGTGGATATAATGGCAATACAGGGCCCGAAATCATTTGCATTAATGGAAAAAGTTTTTGGAAAAAAAATTACTGAACTAAAATTTTTTGGATTTGATTATTTCGATTTTGAAGGGACAAAGCATCTTATAGCAAGGTCAGGATGGTCTAAGCAAGGTGGGTATGAAGTTTATGTTCAAAATACAGAGTCAGGACAAAAATTATATGACTATCTTTTTGAAGTTGGAAAAGAATTTAATGTAGGACCTGGGTGTCCAAACCTAATAGAGAGAATTGAGAGTGCACTACTATCTTATGGAAATGATTTTGATAACAGTGATAATCCATTTGAATGTGGTTTTGATCAATATGTTAGTTTGGATAGTGATATAAATTTTTTAGGAAAAGATAAATTAAAAGAAGTTAAATTAAAAGGAGCCCAAAAGAAGTTAATGGGTATTAAAATTGATATGAAAGAAATTAGTCTCACAGGATCAAAAAATTTATATGATGAGAAAAATAATATAATTGGTGAGTTAAGATCGGCTTGTTATTCACCTCATTTTCAAATGGTTATTGGAATAGCAATGATCCAGAAGTCCTACTGGGAAGTATCTCAAACCTTTAAAATTCAAATAAATGATAACACTTTTCGTGGAAAAGTTTGCGATTTACCCTTCATCTAGTATAAAAGCCTAATAACATCATGAATATAGCAATTGTAGGAGCCACAGGTAATGTTGGAAGAAAAATTCTCGAAGTTCTAGAGAGAAAAAAACTTCCTATAAAGGAACTATTTTTAGTTGCTTCACCAAGAAGTGCTGGCCAAAAAATAAATTTTAGTGGCAAAGAACATGAGGTCTTTAACCTTGAAACATTTGATTTTTCAAAAATTAAAATTGCTTTCTTTGCAGCAGGTGGAAAAATTTCAGAACAATATGCTTTAAAAGCAGCAAAGCACTCAATAGTTATAGATAATTCTAGTTTTTTTAGAATGGATCCTGATGTGCCATTAATTGTTCCACAGGTAAATCCAGAAGCAATTAAGAGTATGAAAAAAAATATAATTGCTAACCCTAATTGCTCAACAGCTCAGTTGGTAATTGCTCTTAAACCGTTACATGACTTATTCAATATTGTACGGATAGTTGTTTCGACATATCAGTCTGTTTCAGGTGGTGGCAAAGACCCTATGGATGAACTAATAGAACAAACTAAATCATCTCTAGAAAATAAAGAAATTAAACCTAGAAATTTTACTAAACAAATTGCTTTTAATGCTATTCCTCACATCGATGTTTTTGCAGATGATGGTTATACTAAAGAAGAATTAAAAATGACTAATGAAACTAAAAAAATTCTTGGTGACAAAATAGAATTATCAGCAACATGTGTAAGAGTTCCAGTTATGGTTTCTCATGCGGAGTCAGTAAATATTCAATTTGAAAAATCATTTTCTTTAGAGAAAGTTAGAGACACTCTTAGTAAAGCAGAGGGCTGTAAAGTTTACGATAAAAGAGAAGATGGAGGATATAGTACTCCAATTGAAGCAGAAGGTAGAGACGAAACTTATATTTCAAGAATAAGAGAAGATAAAACTATCAAGAATTCATTAAACCTATGGATTGTTTCTGATAATTTACTTAGAGGAGCGGCATTGAATGCTGTTGAAATTGCAGAAACTTTAATTAAAAATAATCTTAATGGAAAATAATAATCCTTTATCACCACATATTCAGATCTACAGATGGCACATATCTTCTTTAGTATCTATTTCACATAGAATTACAGGAATAATAAATATAGCTGCCATAACAATAATTTGTTTTTGGATTGCATCCTTACTACTAGGTGAAAATAGTTATGAACTTACTAGAATATTTTTAAATTCTATTTTAGGAAAATTCATAATTTTAGGTTTAACATGGTCATTTAGTTTCCAGATATTAAGTGAAATAAGACATTTAATTATGGATCTAGGACATGGGTTTGAATTAAAAGTAACAAAGATAACAGGATTAATCGTGATCATTGGTTCATTTTTTTTAACAATTTTAATTTATTTAATTGGAAAGCAATTTATTTAGTATGAATAACGTGACTAAAAAATGGCTATTAATGAGAGTAAGCTCTGTGGTGTTGATACCATTAATGACATGGTTTATTTTAAATTTAGTTTCAGTTTTCAATAAAGATTATTTTGATATTGTTAATTTTTTTTCAAATCAGCCATCTAAAATTTTAGTTTCTTTGTTGTTAGTTTTTGCCTATTTTTTTTCAGCTTTAAGTATTAGTGAGGTATTTGAAGACTATATACAGGATGAAAAAATCAAAAATGTCGCAAACAAAACTTTGAATATATTTGCTATAATAATTCCCTTAATTACAATTATAATAATATTTAATTTAAATATATGAGTTCATATAAAATTATAGATCATGAATACGATGTTATCGTACTCGGCGCAGGAGGCTCAGGCTTAAGAGCTGCTGTTGGTTTAAGTGAAGCTGGTTTAAAGACAGCCTGTATTTCAAAAGTATTTCCAACAAGAAGTCATACCTCTGCTGCTCAAGGAGGAATTTCTGCATCTTTAGGGAATATGGGCGAAGATGATTGGCGTTGGCATATGTATGATACCGTCAAAGGTGCTGACTGGTTAGGTGACCAAGATAGTATTGAGTATCTTTGTAAAGAAGCTCCAGCAGCTGTTATAGAATTAGAAAAATATGGAGTTCCATTTAGTAGAACTGATGATGGTAAAATTTACCAAAGACCTTTTGGTGGAATGACAAAAAATTATGGCAATGGAATTGTTCAAAGAACATGTGCAGCCGCAGATAGAACTGGACATGCAATACTTCATACCCTTTATGGACAAGCTTTAAAACATAACACTGAATTTTTTATTGAATACTTCGCTCTAGATTTATTAATGAAAGATGGTGAATGTAAAGGTCTTATTGCTTGGAATTTAAATGATGGAACAATTCATAGATTTAGAGCTCATAGTACAATAATTGCAACAGGTGGTTATGGAAAAGCTTATTATTCTGCAACTTCAGCACACACTTGTACTGGAGATGGAAATGCAATGGTTTTAAGGGCAGGTTTACCATTACAAGATATGGAATTTGTACAATTTCACCCAACAGGAATTTATGGACATGGAACTTTAATTTCTGAAGGTGTTAGAGGAGAAGGTGGCTATTTAGTTAATTCAAAAGGTGAAAGATTTATGGAGCGTTATGCGCCAAAAGCTAAAGACTTAGCATCTAGAGATGTAGTAAGTAGATCAATGTCAATTGAGATTAATGAAGGAAGAGGTGTGGGTAAAGAACAGGATCATGTTCACTTACATTTAAGTCATTTAGACAAAAGTATTATTGAAAGTAGACTTCCAGGAATAACTGAAGCAGCAAGATTATTTGCAAATGTTGATGTAACTAAAGAGCCAATACCGGTAGTTCCTACTGTTCATTACAATATGGGAGGTATTCCAACAAACTATAAAGCTGAAGTATTAACAGGCAATGATTCTGAAACAGTTCCGGGGTTAATGGCAATTGGTGAGGCTGCCTGCGTTTCTGTTCATGGAGCGAATAGATTGGGGTCTAATTCTTTAATTGACCTAGTTGTATTTGGAAGAGCCGCAGCTAGAAGAGCTGCAGAACTTGTAAAACCAGGAACCCCACATGAAGATATAGGAGAGACTGAAACAAAAAAATGTTTAGAAAGATTTGATAAATTAAGAAACTCTAATGGTGAAAATAGTACTGCAGAGCTTAGGCTTTCAATGCAAAAAACTATGCAATCAAAGTGTGCTGTTTTTAGAACAGAAAAAACACTTAAAGAGGGTGTTGATGATATTAGAAAAGCATACGATGGAATGGAATCAATTTCTGTAAAAGATAAGTCACTTGTTTTTAACACTGATTTAGTGGAAACATTGGAGTTTGATAACTTGATAAGACAAGCAATTACAACAGTGGATTCTGCTTATAATAGACAAGAGAGCAGAGGTGCACATGCAAGAGAAGATTTCCCAAAAAGAAACGATGAAAAATTTATGCAACACACTATTGCTTGGTGCAATGGAAAAGATTCAAAAATTGGTTATAGACCAGTTACTAAAACGACTTTAACAAATGAAGTTCAATACTTTCCACCACAAGAAAGAGTTTACTAGTGGTTCAAATAAATTTACCTAAAAATTCAGAAGTTCAAAAAGGTATCTATTATCAAGATAAAACTGGATCAAAAAATATCAGAAAAGTAAATGTTTATAGATGGGATCCCTCAAATGGAGAAAACCCAAGAGTAGATACTTACGAAGTAGATATGGATAACTGTCCTTCAAAAGTATTGGATATTTTAAATAAGATTAAAAATGAAATTGATCCATCATTGGCTTATCGGAGATCTTGTGCACATGGTGTTTGTGGATCTTGTGCAATGAATATGGATGGTAAAAATGGTTTAGCATGCACAAAACCTCATTCAGAAATTGAAGGAGATATAAATATTTATCCACTACCTCATCTAAAAGTTAAAAAAGATTTAATTGGGGACTTAAGTGGACTGTATAAACAATACGAATCAATTGAGCCTTGGTTGAAAACAAATACAAAAGTTGAAACTACAGAAATTATTCAATCTCAAAAAGATAGAAAAAAATTAGATGGTGCGTATGAATGTATCATGTGTGCATGTTGTTCCACTTCTTGCCCAAGCTATTGGTGGAATGAGGATAAATTTTTAGGTCCTGCAGTTTTGCTGCAAGCTTATAGGTGGATAGTAGATAGTAGAGATGATGAAAGAAAAGAGAGATTAAAAAAAGTAGCTGATGAACTTAAGTTGTATAGATGTCATACTATTATGAATTGCACCAATGCTTGTCCTAAGGGATTAAATCCAGCAAAAGCCATAGCTGAATTGAAAAAAATGCTTGCAACAAGCTAATTACCCCTTTAAATAACACCATTCATGAATTTATTAGAACATTTTGTTGGTGGAAAGCTAATTTCAGGCTCATCTGACAGAAAAAGCAAAATTTTCAATCCTGCAACGGGTGAACAAGAATCCGAAGTAAGGTTAGCTAGCAAAACTGACCTTGATCAAGCTGTAGAAGTAGCAAAAAAAGCTTTTGAAACTTGGTCACAGAAACCTCCCCTTCAAAGAGCAAGAGTGATGTTCAAATTTAAAGAGTTAATAGAAAAAAATACTGATGAACTTACAAAATTAATAGTTTCAGAACATGGCAAAGTTTATGAAGATGCCAAAGGTTCTTTAACAAGAGGACTAGAAGTAGTTGAGTTTGCATGTGGAATTCCACATTTACTTAAAGGAGAATTTTCAGAAAATGTAGGAACTAATGTGGATAGCTGGTCAATGCGTCAGCCACTTGGAGTAGTTGCTGGTATTACACCTTTTAATTTTCCAGCAATGGTACCTATGTGGATGTTCCCTTTAGCTATTGCATGTGGAAATACATTTATTTTAAAACCATCAGAAAAAGATCCATCTTGCCCACTAAGATTAGCAGAATTGCTAACAGAAGCAGGACTACCAGATGGTGTTTTTAATGTTGTTAATGGAGATAAAGAGTCTGTTGATGCAATTTTAACAAACAAAGATGTCAAAGCTGTAAGTTTTGTAGGCTCAACATCAATCGCAAAATATATTTATGAAAATTCTGCAAAAAATGAAAAAAGAGTTCAGGCCTTAGGAGGTGCAAAAAATCATTTAGTTGTAATGCCTGACTGTGACCTTGATGGTGCAGTAAATGGATTAATGGGTGCAGCATATGGTTCAGCAGGGGAAAGATGTATGGCTCAATCAGTAGCAGTGGCTGTAGGAGATATTGGAGATGAGTTAGTTGCTCGTTTATCAAAAAAAGCTGAAGCATTAAAAGTAGGACCCGGTATGGACAAAACATCTGAGATGGGTCCATTAGTTACCAAAGAACACTTAGAAAAAGTAAAAGGTTATGTTGACCTAGGTGTTGAAGAGGGTGCTAAATTAGTTGTCGATGGAAGAGATATAAAGCTTCAAGGGTATGAAAATGGTTTCTTTATAGGTGGCTGTTTATTTGATCACGTTAAAAAAGATATGAGAATTTACAAAGAAGAAATATTTGGGCCCGTTTTGTCAGTCATAAGAGTTAAAACTTTTGAAGAAGCAACAAAACTAATTAATGATCATGAATATGGTAATGGGGTAAGTATTTACACAAGAGATGGTGATGCAGGTAGAACGTTTGCTAGTAAAATTCAAGTTGGTATGGTTGGAATTAATGTTCCAATACCTGTACCAATGGCATTCCATAGTTTTGGTGGATGGAAAAGATCACTATTTGGAGATAGTGCAATGCACGGAGCTGAAGGAATTAAATTTTATACAAAACTTAAGACAGTAACATCAAGATGGCCTTCTGGAATAAGATCTAATGCAGAATTTGTCATGCCAACAATGAAATAAGGAGAAAAAATGAAAAAAATATCTTTAATAGGTGCGGGTCAAATTGGAGGCACTTTAGCTCACTTAATTGGAACCAAAGAAGTGGCCGATGAAGTAGTACTTTTTGATGTTGCAAGCGGTATAGCTAAAGGTAAGGCTTTAGATATTGCTCAATCTTCTTCTGTTGATGGTTTTAATGTAAAATTTTCAGGAACAGATAATTATGAAGATATAAAAGATTCAGACGTAATAATAATAACTGCTGGTGTGCCAAGAAAACCAGGCATGAGCAGAGATGACCTACTGGGCATTAATTTAAAAATTATTAAACAAGTAGCAGAAGGTATTAAAAAAAATGCACCCAATGCATTTGTTATATGTATTACAAACCCACTAGACGTTATTGTGATGGCTTTTCAAAAATTTTCAGGCCTACCAGCTAATAAAGTTGTTGGAATGGCAGGAATTTTAGATAGCTCAAGATTTAAATTATTTTTATCTTTAGAATTAAACGTTCCCGTAAAAGAAATTGAAGCAATGGTTATGGGAGGTCATGGAGATACAATGGTTCCTTTGCCAAGATTTACAAAAGTTTCTGGCAAACCACTTTTAGATTTAGTAAAAGAAGGAAAAATATCTGAAGAGAGATTAGAGGAAATTAATCAAAGAACTAGAGATGGTGGAGCGGAGATTGTTAAATATTTGGAAAAAGGTTCTGCATTCTATGCACCAGCAGCTTCAGGAGTACAGATGGCAGAAGCATATCTAAAAGATGAAAAAAAATTACTTCCATGTGCAGTTCATTTAAATGGAGAGTATGGTGTTAATAATGTTTATGCTGGTGTACCAGTAATAATTGGAAAAGATGGTGTTGAGAAAATAGAACTAATAGACTTAGACGAAAAAGAAAAAAAAGAATTTATGCACTCAATAGATGCTGTTAAAGCGTTATGGGAAGCTGCATCAAAAATAGATCCAGATCTTTCTAAATAATAATGAACATACACGAACATCAGGCCAAAAAAATTTTGAAAAAATACGGTGCAATTGTGCCAGAAGGTGTTTTCGCTTTTACCGTTGATGAATTAATTGAAAAAGCAAAATCATTAAAAACAGAGAAGTTTGTATTAAAAGCACAAATTCACGCTGGTGGAAGAGGTAAGGTGGGTGGTGTAAAAATCTTAAATACTATAGAAGAGTTAAGTGCTGCTGCTAAAGAGCTATTAGGTAAAACGCTTATAACACACCAGACGGGCCCTGAAGGTAGAGAGGTTAAAAGATTATATGTTGAAGAATCTTCCAGCATAAATAAAGAATTTTATTTATCATGTTTAATTGATAGGTCTAGTTCAAAGATCGCGTTCATATCAAGCGATCAAGGTGGAATGGACATTGAAGAAGTAGCCAATAAAACACCAGAAAAAATTATAACAACAAAAGTTGAAATAGCTGATGAGATTTTAGATACAGATTGCGAAAAAATAATTAAAATTTTTAATTTAAGTGGGGATGCAAAAAAGCAAGCAATATTGCTAATTAAATCAGTATATAAGATGTTCATTAGCACTGATGCTAATATGATTGAGGTTAATCCATTAATTCTAACAAAAGAAGAAAAAATAATCTGTTTAGATGCAAAAGTAAATTTTGATTCTAATGCTTTATTCAAGCATCCAGAAATTATGGAGTTAAGAGACTTAAATGAAGAAGATCCAACAGAAATCGAAGCAAGCAAACATGATCTTGCTTATATAAAATTAGATGGAAGTATTGGCTGTATGGTTAATGGAGCAGGGCTGGCAATGGCCACTATGGATATAATTAAGTTATATGGAAAAGAGCCAGCCAACTTTTTGGATGTTGGTGGTGGAGCCTCAAAAGAAAAAGTTTCTGCTGCACTTAAGATAATTCTTTCAGATAAAAATGTTAAAGGTATCTTAATAAATATATTTGGTGGCATAATGAGATGTGATGTCCTTGCACAAGGAGTGGTTGACGCTGCTAAGGAAATAAATATCAGTGTACCTTTAGTTGTTAGACTTGCTGGAACAAATTTTAAAGAAGGAAAAGAAATATTAGATAATTCAGGATTAAAATTAATTTCTGCAGAAAACCTTGATGATGCTGCCCAAAAAATAGTGGATGCTATAAAATAATATGTCTGTTTTAATTAACAAAAATACAAAAGTTATATGTCAAGGGTTTACTGGAACACATGGTACATTTCATTCTAAGCAGGCAATAGAGTATGGTACTAATTTAGTTGGGGGGGTTACTCCAAAAAAAGGAGGCCAAAAACATTTAGATCGTCCAGTTTTTAATACTGTAGCCGAAGCCAATCAAGAAGTTGGTGCCGATGCAACAATGATTTATGTACCCGCAAAATATGCTGGTGCTGCAATAATTGAAGCAATAGATGCTTCTATTGAACTCATAGTATGCATTACCGAAGGTATACCAATTCAAGATATGCTTCGTGTTAAACAAAAATTAAATGATTCAAAAAGTAGACTAATCGGGCCGAACTGCCCTGGAATAATTACTCCAGACGAATGTAAGATTGGAATCATGCCAGGAAATATTCATAAAAAAGGTTCTGTTGGAATAGTCTCAAGATCAGGAACTTTAACTTATGAAGCTGTTGCACAAACAACAGAGAATGGGTTGGGACAATCTACTTGCATTGGAATCGGAGGAGATCCAGTAAATGGAACAAACTTTATTGATTGTTTAGATTTATTTTTAAATGATGAGGAGACAGAATCTATCCTTATGATAGGTGAGATAGGTGGTTCTGCAGAAGAAGAGGCAGCAGAATTTGTAAAAAATCATAAAATACAGAAACCCATGGTTGGTTTTGTGGCTGGAATAACAGCGCCAGCAGGAAGAACAATGGGACATGCTGGAGCCATTGTATCAGGTGGAAAAGGTGGGGCAGAAGATAAAATTAAAAAGATGGAAAAATGTGGAATTACTATAGCTAAATCACCATCTGAATTAGGTAAAACATTATTTAATAAATTATCTAATTGAAAAATATTTTTCTGATATTATATCAATAAAATAGATGCCATCATCAAAAAATCTCGAACTCGAAAAAACTTCATTTCTTAGTAAATCTAATAGTGCATTTATAGAGCAAATGTATCTAAAATTTATCAATAAAGATTCTGATCTTCCTGAAAGTTGGCGACATTATTTTGAGGCTATAAATGAAGATTTAAGCACGATTGTCAAAGAAATTAATGGACCATCTTGGAGTTTAAAAAAAAAAATTGATATTGATGAAATCCAGAAAAAAATTGAAGAAGATGAAAAAAAACCTTCTAAAGAAAGTGACAATACAATAATTGAATCAAAAAATTTAATCAAAAGTAACCTTAACTCAATCAGGGCTGTAGCATTAATTAGAGCCTACAGGCAAAGGGGACATCTATTGGCAAAACTTGATCCTCTAGGAATGATGAAAACTGAATATCTAGATGAATTACATCCTGATTACTACGGTTTTAAAAAAGAAGATTATAATAAAAAAATTTATTTAGACGGTGTTACCAATAAAGAACACTCAACTATAAAGAAAATATTAAGTTTTTTAAATAAAACTTATTGTGGGTCAATTGGTTATGAATATATGCATATATCAAACCCAACTGAAAGAAAATGGCTTAGAGATCGAGTCGAACATGATGAAAATTCTATTCAATTTACAAAAAATGGTAAAGAAGCTATTTTAAATAAACTTATTCAAGCTGAAGGGTTTGAAAAATTTTTACATAAAAAATATGTTGGTACAAAAAGATTTGGATTAGATGGGGGAGAAAGTTTAATTCCTGCTCTAGAGCAAATTATTAAAATTGCTGGTCAATCTGGAGCCAAAGAGGTTAAGATTGGAATGTCTCACAGAGGTAGACTTAATGTGTTAGCAAATGTTTTACAAAAATCTTATAAAAGAATATTCAACGAATTTGCAGGAGATGTTCAAACAACAGGGGAAGAGGGTGCGGGAGATGTAAAATATCATTTAGGAGCATCATCAGATAGAAAATTTGATGGAAACTCTATACATGTTGGTCTTACAGATAACCCTTCACACTTAGAGGCAGTCAATCCTGTTGTATTAGGACAAACTAGAGGAAAGCAATTCTTTCATCAGGACAAAGATAGAAATAAAGTTTTACCTATTTTAATACATGGTGATGCAGCATTTGCTGGGCAAGGTGTTGTTGCAGAATGTTTTGCTATGTCAGGTTTGCCAGGTCATAATACGGGTGGAACAATTCATTTTATCGTCAATAATCAAATAGGTTTTACAACAAGCCCAAGATTTGCAAGATCATCACCATATCCATCAGATGTTGCAAAAATGGTAGATGCCCCAATACTTCATGTAAATGGAGATGACCCAGAAGCAGTTGTTTATGCGACGAGAATTGCAACTGAATTTAGGCTAAAATTTAATCGAGATGTTGTGGTTGATTTAATTTGCTATAGAAGGTTTGGCCACAATGAAGGAGATGAACCTTTTTTTACTCAGCCATTAATGTATAAAAAAATTAGATCTCACCCTACACCAGTAGAAGTGTATGGAAGTAAATTAGTAAATGAAAATACACTTTCAGAAGATGAGCTTAAAAAGTTTAAAACTGATTTTAAAAACTTACTAGATGATCAATACAAAAATGCAAAAGACTATAAGCCCAAAATTGAATGGTATGAGGGAAGTTGGTCAAGATATAAACCAGAAAAAGGAAAAGATAAAAGAGGTGTAAGTGGTTTTGAGCAAAAAAAACTTTTAGAAATTTCAGAAAAGATTAACTCAACACCAGAGGAATTAAATTTACATAAAACTATAATTAAAATTTTAAACGCTAGAAGATCATCGGTATCAGATGGAAAAGGTATAGATTGGTCAACGGCTGAAGCTTTGGCATTTGGTTCATTATTGGAAGAGGGTTATCCAGTAAGATTAGTTGGTCAAGATTCAGGAAGAGGAACGTTCAGTCAAAGACATTCAGTTTTAAGAAATCAAGAGGATAACTCTAGATATATTCCATTAAATAATATTTCAAAAGGTCAAAAACGATATGAAATAGTAGATAGTTTTTTATCAGAATTAGCAGTTTTAGGTTTTGAATATGGTTATAGTTTAGTTCAGCCAAATACCCTAACAATGTGGGAAGCACAATTTGGTGATTTTGCAAATGGAGCGCAAGTAGTAATAGACCAATTTATTGCATCAGGAGAGAGAAAATGGACAAGAGCATCAGGATTAGTAATGCTTTTACCTCACGGCTATGAAGGTCAAGGACCAGAACACTCTTCAGCAAGACTAGAAAGATTTTTACAATTATGTGCTAATGACAATATGCAGGTAGTAAATTGTACGACGCCAGCAAATTACTTTCATGCTTTAAGACGTCAAATGCATAGAGAATTTAGAAAGCCACTAATAGTAATGACTCCAAAATCTTTATTAAGAAACAAACATTGTGTTTCAAATATAGAAGACTTTGGTAAAGATACATTTTTTCACAGAATTTTATGGGATCATGCACTAGATGAGGAAAATGGATTTATCAAATTAAAAGAAAGTTCAAAAATTAAAAAAGTGATTTTATGTTCGGGAAAAGTCTACTTTGATCTATTGGATGCTAGAGAAAAATTAAAGAAAGATGATGTGGTATTGTACAGAGTTGAACAACTTTATCCTTTTCCAGTTAAAAGTTTAGTTAAAGAAATCAAAAAATATGCAGAAAATGCTAAATTTTATTGGTGCCAGGAAGAACCTAAAAATATGGGGGCATGGTTTTCTGTAAGGGACTATATACAATGGACATTAGAAACTATTAACGCTAATAATAGAGAAATTTATTATATAGGAAGAAGTCCAGACGCATCTCCTGCAACAGGATATGCAAAAAGACACATTTCACAACAAGAAGAAATTATTAATAAGGTTTTTAATTAAAAATGACTGAAAAAATTTTAGTACCAGTTCTAGGAGAGAGCATAACCGAAGCTACAGTTGCCAAATGGCTTAAAAAAGAAGGTGATACTGTTGAGGCAGATGAGGCTATTGTTGAATTAGAAACTGATAAGGTTAATTTAGAAGTTCCATCTCCTATAGATGGGGTATTGTCAGAAATAAATTCTAAGGATGGAGAAACAGTAGAAGTAGGAGCGTTGCTTGGTATAATAAGTCAAAATGGAGCCCAACTATCAGAAAAAAAAGTAATTACTAAAATTGAAAATAAAAAAGTAGAAAATAACGTTGTTAATTTAGAAATTAAAAAAGAAACTCCAAAAATTTCTGAGGAACCTGAAGAAGAGCCATTAGTATTAACTAACGAGGTTAAAGAAGATAAACTTGATTCTTCGAATAAAAATAATGAAACACTTTCACCAGCAGTAAGAAAAATTGCTGTTGAAAATAAAATTGATTTAGAAAAAGTTAAAGGCTCTGGAAAAGAAGGTAGAATACTCAAAGGCGACTTAATTAGTATGATGGGGGTAAACCCACAACCTTCAGAGAGAAAAATCAAACATGGTCAAGAAGAGAGAATTAAAATGTCTAGGCTTAGACAAACAATTGCAAAAAGATTAAAACAAGCACAAGAAAATGCTGCCTTGTTAACAACATTCAATGAAGTTGATATGACCAGCATAATGGAAATGAGAAAAGAAAACCAAGAAGATTTTCAAAGTAGGTATAGCATTAAATTAGGATTCATGTCTTTTTTTGTAAAAGCTTGTGTAGCTGCTTTAAAAACGTTTCCATCTGTTAATGCTGAAATTGATGGAGATGAAATCATTTATAAAAATTACTACAATATCAGTTTTGCAGTAGGAACAGAAAAAGGATTAGTTGTTCCAGTATTAAGAGATGCAGATCAACTATCATTTGCTGACATTGAAAAAAATATTAAAACTATTTCCGAAAAAGCAAGAGAGGGAAAGATAACTATTGAAGATCTTCAGGGTGGTACTTTTACTATCAGTAATGGAGGTGTTTATGGTTCGATGTTATCTACCCCAATATTAAATTTACCTCAATCTGGTGTATTAGGAATGCATAATATAGTGGAAAGACCAATGGTAGTTGATGGAGAAATTAAAATTAGACCAATTATGTATCTTGCGTTATCTTATGACCACAGAATTATTGATGGAAAAGAGTCAGTTTCATTTTTAAAGATGGTGAAAGAAAACTTAGAAGATCCAAGAAGATTATTTTTAAATATTTAAATGTCAGATAAATTTCAAGCAGTTGTAATAGGTGGGGGGCCAGGAGGCTATGTCTGTGCGATAAGATTAGCGCAATTAGGTCTTAAAACTGCGTGCATAGAATCTAGAGGGTCATTAGGAGGCACTTGTTTAAATGTTGGGTGCATACCTTCTAAAAACTTATTAAATATTTCAGAGAATTATCACAAAGCACAAAACTTTTCTAAACTTGGGATAGAGGTTGGTGAGATAAAACTTAATCTTGAGAAAATGATGAAAAATAAGGATAAAGCAGTAACTATCTTAACAAAAGGTGTGGAATTTTTATTTAAGAAAAATAAAATTACCTATTTTAAAGGTACTGGAAGTTTCAAATCAACAAATAAAATTTCTATTTTAGATGATCAAAATAAAGAAACCATAATTGAAACAGATAAAACGGTAATTAGTACAGGGTCTGTTCCTGTTGCATTACCAGGTATTGAATTTGATGAAAAAATAATTGTATCTTCAACAGGTGCATTAACTCTGCAATCGGTTCCAAAAAAAATGGTTGTAGTTGGTGGAGGTTATATAGGATTAGAGATGGGATCTGTCTGGTCTAGATTAGGTGCTGAAGTTCATGTGGTAGAATTTCTTGATCATATTACGCCAGGAATGGATAGAGAAATATCCTCAGAATTTATGAAAATTTTAAAGAAACAAGGAATTAACTTCCACATGCAAACTAAAGTAGAGGGAATTACTAAAAACACCAATGGAGCTAGTGTTTCAACGTCTGACAAAGATGGAAAAAAAATCAATTTTGATTGTAATGTTGTTCTTATATCTGTTGGCAGAAAACCTAACACTAACAATTTAAATTTAGAAGCAATTGGTGTTGAATTGGATGAAAAGAAAAGAATTATAACAAATAAAAGCTTTCAAACAAATGTAAGTAATGTTTATGCAATTGGTGATGTAATAGATGGACCAATGTTAGCGCACAAAGCTGAAGATGAAGGTATTGCAGTTGCAGAAAATATCGCGGGACAATCGGGACATGTTAATTACGATATTATTCCAGGTGTTGTTTATACAACTCCAGAAGTTGCTTCAGTTGGAAAAACTGAAGAGCAATTAAAAGAAGCAAATATAAAATACAAAATTGGCAAATTTTCGTTTATGGCAAACTCAAGAGCTAAAGCAATTGATGAAGCAGAAGGTTTTGTTAAAATTTTAGCTGATGAAAAAACAGATAAAGTTTTAGGAGCACATATTATTGGACCTCACGCTGGTGAATTAATTGGTGAAATTGGAGTTGCAATGGAGTTTGGTGCAAGTGCTGAAGATATTGCAAGAACGTGTCATGCACATCCAACATTCTCAGAAGCTGTAAAAGAAGCAGCTTTATCGGTAGATAAAAGAGCAATACATTCTTAATAAATTTTATATAATCCTCTTAAGTCTAGGACTTTAAAGAAATTTCTAAACTATTTCTTTTCTTAACAAAAAAGTATATTAAATTATTGAAATGAAGAAGCTAAAACTAAAATATAATTTTAAAAAGTTTCCATATGAAATTATAAATAATTCAAACTGTATTTTATCTTATATCTTAGACAATTGTGGTTTAAATCTTTCAGATTGTTTTTTTATTTGTGATAAAATTGTTTTTCATAAATATATTATTAATTCAAAATTTTATAAGATTAATAAAGATAAAATTATTTTATCACTTGTACCAGGTAAAAAAGATCATAAAAATTTCAAATCATTAATAAAAATTTATAAAGCTTTAGATAAAAATAATTGCCCACGAGATATAAATATTATAGCTATAGGAGGAGGTGTAATTGGAGACATAGGAGCATTTGCAGCTAGCACGTGGTATAGAGGTACAAATTTAATTCATGTACCAACCTCACTAATGGCAATGATTGATAGCAGCATTGGAGGCAAAACAGCAATAAATTTTCAAAAAAAAATTAATTCTATTGGTACTTTCTACGATCAAAATAAAACTATTTGTAATATAGGATTTTTAAAGACTCTACCAAATGAGGATTATTTATCAGCTTTTTCTGAAACAATAAAAGTAGCGTTATTAAAATCTCCTTCACTTTTAAATAAATTAGTTAATAACCCAAAAAAAATTAAAACTAAAGATCCCATGTTTTTGATGGAAATAATTTCAAAATCTGTAATTATTAAATCTAAATTAATTAATGATGATTGGCGAGATTTAAATAAAAGAATGATATTAAATTTTGGACATACTTTTGGTCATGCTATAGAAGTATCAGTTTTAAAATCAAAAAATTCTCATTATTATAACCATGGTATGGGTGTTGGCTTAGGTATTTTAGCTGCTCTAAAGTATTCCTCAATTTTGTTTGAAAAAAATTATTTTTTTGAAAAAAAAATAAAAATGATATCAAATTTTTTTAAAACACTAGGTCTTGATAATAAAATTATTTCAAAAAAATTTAAGTTTCACAATAAGATAGACTTAGCTAATAAAATATACTCAAACATGCTGAAAGATAAAAAAAGAAGTTTCTCTGGTATCAGATTAATCTATTTAAAGAACAATAAAAATGCTGCAATTGATAATAAACCTTTAAAAAAAGATATAATGAACTCAATTTTATCAATTATTGATTAATGAGATATAAAAAATTAGGCAACTCTGATATTAATGTTTCAGTAATTGGTTTTGGCACACAAAACTTTGGAACCACAATAAAAAACAAAAATGAAGTCTTTGAAATTATTCAATTAGCAATTGATAATGGCATAAATCTCTTTGATACAGCAGAAATATATCCGAGTCCAATCTCTTTAAAACTTCCAGGTTTATCTGAAATTATGCTTGGTGAATACCTAGAAAAAAAAAAATAGACAAAAAATAATAATTTCTACAAAAATTGCTGGCGGATATAAAGATTGGTTTTCCCCTCCTGTAAGAAATGGAAAAACTTTTCTTAACATTGAACAAATTAAAAAAGCTTTTTTTGATAGTCTAAAGCGCTTAAAAACAGATTATATAGATATTTATACTTTACATTGGGATGATAGTTCATCATCTTTTGATGACATTATTGGAGAACTTAACCAATTAATTAAAAATGGGTATTTACGTTACATTGCTATAAGTAATTTTAAACAAAATCGAATATTTCAGTTTTTAAATAAATTTAATGAAACTAATGAAAATAATAGTTTCATAACAATTCAAAATCCATTTTCTTTGTTACGACCTGGAGACATGAAAAGTTTATCAGAAGTATTAGCTAAAAATAACTGTCCTTACTTTGCATATTCTCCTATTGAAGGAGGTGTTTTAACTGGAAAATATCTTAAAGATAATCTAAGCAATACACCAAGAAGATATGACTATCATAAAAAAAGTAATGATCAGAGGGAAGTTGAAATTTATAAAAGAGCTGTGTTGTCCAAAAAAAATTGTATGGCTGTTAAAGATTTGGTAGAGAAAACACCTTCATATTTGCAGCCACATGCGTTATCACTAGCTTGGGTACTTAAAAATGACTTTGTTACTAGTGCTTTAATTTCAGTTAATTCAAAAAATCAATTTTATGAATTACATAAATCGCTTGATCTAAAATTAGACAAAGAGTTACTTTTACTATGTAAAAGTATATACAGTAGATTTATTACGAATTAACTTATGAAAACATTAGGTATTATTCCAGTAAGATTAAATTCGACCCGTATATTCAAGAAAGCATTATTAAAACTATGTGGTATAGAGATGGTGCTTCACGTGGCTGAAAGATCAAAAGGAGCAAAATTATTAGATAAGCTTATAATTGCAACAGATTCTGAGGAAATATCAAGAATTGTTGAGGCAAGAGGTTTTTCATGTTGTCTTACATCAGAAGACCATATGAATGCCACGGAAAGAATTTGCGAAGTAATTGAAAATTACGACTATGATTTATATGTGCAAATTAATGGAGATGAACCACTGATAAAACCAGAAGAAATAGACTTAAGTATATCCACAATTAAATCATCAAATTCAGATTGGTCTGTCTTACTAACACCATATAAAAAAGTTAATTCTAAATCAGATTTTAAATATGTTATTAGAAAAGATTCTACAGTTATGTACATATCAAGACAAGACATTCCATATGATGCAAAAATGCAAAATTTGACAATGTTGAAAGGTCACCATATTTGTACATTTAAAAAAAATACTCTTAAAAAATATAAATCACTGGATTATTTTTATGAAAATGTTGAAGGTCACGAGCATTTAAGATTACTTGAAAATGGTTTTAAATGCATCACGGCAACTATTGAAACTTCAGCTATTAGTCTAGATGTTACATCGGAAATTGAATATATAGAAAATTTGTTAGTGAATGATGAAATTTTTAATTCATATAGAAAAAAATATGATTGTTAAAATTTAATGAAATTAAGTAATTTAGGTCATAATTTACTTGAGCCTATCTATTTCATTTTTTCTAAATTTTATTCAAGATTCACCTACAAGACACAATATGAAATTGTAAAAAAAAATATTTCGAATAAAAATATTTTTATAATTGCTACAGGTCCATCTTTAGATGAATTTAACTTTAAAAAAATTAAAAACTCAACTTTTATTTTAATTAATGCTTCAATTGAAATATTAAAAAAAATACCAAAAAATAATATTATTTTTTGGTCAACATCAGATGTTAGTAAAATTCATGATTTTGTACCTAAACTTCCAGATAATTTTAGGTGCCTAGTTACATCTTCAAAATATAGAGGTATTATTGATCTTATTAGATCAAATCATGAAATAATCTATTTCCATTCCCAATCATGTATTTTTTTGAAAAAATTTAATTTTTTATCATTTTTTAAAATAACGATACCAATGTTTGGACCAAAAATTTTAAATTCCTCAATTATAGATCCTGAAAAGATATTAAAAAAAAATATTGTGACCTTACCAGGTGGCACATCTGTGCTTTTTGTTTTAATAGTCATAATGAAAATGAGTCCAAAAAGTATTAATCTTGTGGGATTTGATATTGGGTCAGTAAAAAAAAAACATTATTCTTCTTTAAAATACCATTCAAATAAAAAAATTAGTTTTGATGTTAAATATATTAAAACTGTATTTAAAAAAATTTTAGTATCATTAAAAAAAAGAAAAATTAAACTTAAGAAATATTCAAAATATATAATTTAATTAAAAATGTCATTACAATACTATATTATTCCCTTATCATTCTAATATGAAAGTACCTATTCTTTTGCCAAACATATTCAATCATCCTTTTACTTATGAGAGTGATATTAATTTAAAAGTTGGTGATTATGTGATGGTTCCTTTTGGTAAATCTAAAATTACAGGAGTAGTTTGGGATGAAATAGAACTTCCCTCTAACAAAAAATTTTGATTTTTTTAAATTTATCTTTAGTGTTTTTTATTGGCATTTGTTTGGGAAGTTTTACCAATGTTTGTATTTTTCGATTGCCAAGAAATAAACAGACAATAACTGGACGATCCTTTTGTCCTAAATGTAAAAAAAAAATACAATGGTTTGATAATATACCATTAATTTCTTATTTATTATTAAGTGGCAAATGCAGAAAGTGTTATAAAAATATTTCATTAAAATATTTTATAGTAGAGGGTATTTGTGGGGCTGGTTTTGTATTAATTTTTTTAAATTATAGCAATTATACTTCAATTGTCTTTTTGAGCTTATTATTTCTATTATACATAACTATTTTTTTTATTGATTTAGAGCATTTTATTATTCCAGATAGCTTAAGTTTTACTCTAATGTTTTTAGCAATATCTAAAAACTTTTTACCTAACATTAACGCAAGTTTTATTTATGATATTAATGAATCAATTATTGGCGGAATGATCGGTTATCTTTCTATTTGGATTATTATTTATATTTATAGAATAATAAAAAAAATTGATGGCATGGGCTTAGGCGATGCTAAGTTAATGGCAGGTATAGGTTTATTATTTGGGTGGAAAGCAATACCCTTCGTTCTTTTTGCCGCTTCAATACTAGGATTACTTTATGTCGCACCTTCTTTGGTTAATAAAAAAATAAACCTTAAATCCCAAATACCTTTTGGGCCACACATTATTTTAGGTAGCGTAATATATTTTTTATATGGAGAGTTTTTATATAATTTAGTTTTGAAAATTTAAAATCATGCAATGGAAAATTCTTTTCGGTCAACCCACCATTTTTCAATAACTGCAAGAGAATCTTTTTCTAGAGTATAAAATTTTATTCTTTTATCTTTTTCACTTACTTGTTTTATAAAATATTTTTTTCTTACGCCTTCTTGTAAAATAGTTTGTATGGTTGTTCTTTTACCCAATTTCTTTGGAATGTTTTCACAGAGATATTCAAAACTTACAAGATGATCTTTATTAAAACTTGCTAGGGCAATTTCTAAAACAATGACAGAGTGTAATCTGGTATCATAGTAGAAACCTTTTATATCTGTTGTATTACTAAGTTCATAAAACTCTTTAAGATATTGCTCTGTTTTATATTGAATGTTATCATCTATCATGTAATTTATACCGTATAATATTGGTAGTAAAATAACATACTAAATTGTGCATGTAATTTTTGCACCATTCTGTTTTATACTGTTCATCATTTTTATACATAAGATAATTTCTACCTTATAATACTGTTAACAAAATAACATACCAAATTTCAACAGTTTTTTTGTTCAATCTAAATGGCTATCATTAGATAATGATAGATAAGGTTGATACTTTAGCAAAAGAAAATAAAAATATATCTGATTTTCATCTAAGAGGAGGTTCGGACATATCCTATAGACTTATGGGAGACATTGTAATTGTACCTGATAGTAAAATTACCGATAAAGACTTAACAGATCTTTTAAAAAATAATTGTGAAGAAGAAGAAATTAAAAAATTTGAAACTAAAAATGAATTAGATACTGCAGTTATTTTAGGAGATTTAAGATTTAGAGCTAATTTTTATAAAACTTTAAATGGACTTGCGGCGGTATTAAGAAGAGTTGAGACAAAAATTCCATTAATGGAAGATCTAAATCTTCCACAAATATTATTTAGTTTACTAGATGCTCATAAAGGTTTGGTGTTAGTTACAGGACCAACGGGTTCAGGAAAATCAACAACATTAGCTGCAATTATTAATCAAATAAACGAGTCCAGACCATCAAACATTATAACTATTGAGGATCCTGTAGAATTTATTCATAAAGATAAAAAAAGTATTGTTTCCCAAAGAGAAGTTGGCAAACAAACCGAAAGTTTTACTCATGCCTTAAAAGCTGCGTTAAGAGAAGATCCCGATGTCATTCTTGTAGGTGAATTAAGGGATCTTGAAACTATTGGTATGGCTTTAACGGCAGCTGAAACAGGTCACTTAGTTTTCGGAACCTTGCATACAAGTGGAGCACCTAATACTGTAAATAGAATTATTGATGTTTTTCCTCCAGAACAACAAGGTCAAATTAGAGCACAACTATCAGAATCGTTAAACATGGTTGTCACTCAAAAATTATTTAAGAAAAAAGATGGAACGGGACGAGTAGGTGCGTTTGAGGTTATGGTTTGTAATGCACCTATTAAAAATTTAATTCGTGAAGCAAAAATTCATCAAATTCCAAGTGTTATGCAAACAGGCCAACGAGAAGGTATGATGACCATGGACAAATCAATTGAAGATTTAGTTGGCAGAGGAGTTATTTCAAGTGCCGAAAAAAATAGTTAAGGGTTTTACTTTAATAGAACTTTTAGTAGCTGTTGCAATCATTGGAATACTAGCTGCAGTAGGAGTAGTTGCTTATAATGGGTATACTAAAGCTGCAAAAAATTCTGTTATAAAATCTAATCATGGCAAAGTTCTAGATATAATTAAATCTGATATTGCTCAATGCTATCTTTTAGGTGGAAGAAATGCAGAAATTGATAGATATGAGAGAAAAACATCTAATACTTTTCAAATTAAAAAAATGCGATGTAGCTCTGCTTTTTCCAGTCTCCAGGGTCACTTTTTAGGTTTGGGGCTAAGAGATCCGGTAATTACAGGTTATAGCTGGTACAAGCCTTGGACACAAAATGGTAGAAGTATACCAAATGATGCTGGTGCTGTTTATCAAGGCACACCATTTAAGGATGCAAGATTTTATCCAGCATACTGGGTGGGTAAAACTTATATTTCTGATGACCATTCTGGTGGAAAAAGAAGATTAAAAATTCAAACTTATTTGATGGACGAAAAAACATTATTATTAAATTATATTACTTATCCATTTAACTGATGAAAAAATTTAAAAAAGGCTTCACGATTATAGAACTACTAGTTGTTCTGGCAGTTATAGGTGTATTTAGTGCTTTTGCTTATCCCAATATTTCAAACTGGATAGAAGATCGAAATATAAAGAAAGAAATTACTGAACTTGAAACTTTTATTAAAGAAATGAAGTCCGAAGTCTCAGGTGGAAAATATGGCATGGTTCAATTGCAATTATTTAGTATTGTGGAAGTTTATACAATGAGTACAGAGAAATTTATGGAAACATATAAAAATGTACAATCTTCCAATAATTCTTACAAAGTAAATAAACAATGTGGCAGTGGAAGTTCACAGCCAAATCTAGTTAGAAATAGCAGTAAAGAAAAAATATCTTTTGGAAGATCAAATAATGATAGTAGCGTATGGGTTTATCCATACAATCCTCCTGCAACAGTAATTTGTATTACAAAAGATAGTACCATTAAGTATTCAGGATCAAATATTACTTATAAAGATCCAGGTACTGGTAAAGACCTTGATACATTTATTTTATGTCCAAGAAGTATTTCAACTCAGAGAACTTGCAACCCTAGTGCTAATTTAGACAGCATGTATCAAATTACTATAAATAATTCTCAAGAAATTAAAATATGGCGAAAAACTAAAGGAAAAAATTGGGTAAAAATAGATGGTTAAATCTAATAGAGGTGTTTCATTAATAGAGTCGTTAGTTTGCATAGTAATAATTGGTATTGGTTTTATTGCAATTATGCAGCTTTCAGCTTTTTCTATTAATTCAATGGATCGAGCTACTGAGAAAAATAAACTCAATTATTTATCTGAAATGGTGATGGAAGATATGATCGGTGATCCAGAAAATGCTGCTAAGTATGGAAGCTTCAATGAAACGTGCACTTATTCTACCACAGGAGGCTCAAATCTTTATGATAAAATGAAAGATAAATGGAGAAATAAACTCAAAGAAAAAAATCATATTAGAATAAACAACAAAGATAAGAAATTACCCTGTGATACTACTGATACTAAAAAAACCTTTATAAAATCTGGAACAAATACAACAGGAAGAGTTAATTTTTTAACAGGCAAAGGTAAAAGAAAAAAATATTTAGGAGTGGTAGTTAAATGAAAACTAAAAACTCTGGATTTACTTTAGCTGAAGTTTTAGTATCAATTGTCATTGGTGTAATTAGTATTGCAGCAGCATTTTCATCGTATAATTATTTTAATAAATCATATAAGTCAGTTTCACAAAAAGCTGCGATTAATAGTTCTGCCAGAGAAGCTTTATCAATTATTACAAAAGATTTAAGAAACACAGGTTATATGCATGTAGATTTTACAAAAGAATCACATCCTGAATGGTATTTAATTGAATTTAATCAGAAAGAGTTAGGTAATTTAGATCAGCTTATTGTTTATCAGGGAACTAGCCCAAATTCTTGGATAAGAACAATTTATTCACCAAAAAATTATGCTAAATGTCAGTTTACAGTTGCCTGGTGCAATAAGTATGGCAATGGCATGTATTTAGCCAAAACATTAATTGAAAATCCAACAGGAGGAGGAAGAAAAGTTATTTATGAAAATATTGAGTTTGTACCAAACATTGTAGATTTTCAAGTTGTGTTTAAAGATAGAGAAGGAAAAGAAGTTTATCCAGTATGTAGCAGTTACTGCAATAGACTTTCAGTTAGCCAGGGAGCTAAAACACCATCAAATAATAAACCCAATAAAGGAACATTAAATATGCCTAAGGTTTATACGGCTGAAATTTATTTAACAATTCAATCAGCTAAAGAAGTTTTTAATTCTAATCAAGCAACTAAAATTATTAATCATGAAGATAGTACTTTTGGAAATACACAAAACTTTGATGACAAATATTATCGTGAAACTTTTTTTGCAAGTGTTCATACTAGAAATTTAGCAAAGCACGTAGCAATCACAGAACAAACAGGAACCAGTATTAGTCAATCATCAACTTATAACAAATGAAAAATAAATTTAAAAATAATGAAAAAGGATTTGCTCTTCCATTGGCATTATTACTCTTAGTAGTTATGACTATTATGGGTTTAACATTAGTTACCATTACATCTAATGAACACAAAGCCAATACTGAAAAAGATTCTAATCAACAAGCTTTCTATGCTGCTGAAAGTGGAATAGCGATTGCTAGAAAATATATAGTAGATAATACCAGTATAATAACAGGGTCTGCTCAAACAAATTTAGATGGAGATTTGAGATTTTGTAAAGCATCATTTTTTCCTAATTTAAGAAATTCAACTGGAATTATCTTAGGTAGAAAATCAATGAATGAAGTGATCACTGCATCGGGTGCTGAGGCCACAAGGTTAAGTAAGTTTAGTTTTGAGTATTTTATAGCTTACAGCCCAGACGTTAATGGAAACAATTCATCAGCTAAGAAGAAATCAGGGACAAATAACACGCTGTACACGATTTACTCATGTGGTTGCAATGAATCTAAGGATAAATGTAATGCAAAAGGTAATGTTATAGTTCCTCTAGAAGCCGTGGTAACGTTAATAAACTAATGAATAAATTTATAACTTATTTATTTGGAATTCTTCTCTTAGCGCAAGTAAACGCATTGGCATTAAACTGTGACTTAAGTAAATTTAAACTGGGTAAAAACATAAGTAATTTTGAAAAAGAAAAAATAGCATTTATTCTTGGAGAACCTGTCAAAGGTATAAAATCAATTACAATCCCTATTGAATTTGTATGTCAAGATAAAGGAATAAAAGGAACAATAATATCCTTATTTTTTATAGATGAAAAAGTTGTACGAATTATTTTTCAAAATCAAATTGTTCAAAACAGATCCTTATTTAAGCTTGCAAATAGTTTTTACAAATCTGGTTTTGTAAAAAATCAAAAAATTATTGATGCAAATGAACCAGAACAATATGCAATCGAAAAAAATGAAGTTTATCATTTATATGCAAATTTAAGAGGTATTAACGAAAATATAGGTAATTTTTTAGAACTTTTTGAAATTGTAGATAAAAAACATGAAGATGCTGCAAATAAAGAAGCAATAATTGAGGAAGAGAAATGATTAGAAAATTTTACATATTTGTGTTTTTAATATTTTTTGTATGTAATAATTCATACTCAAAATCACCTCCACCAGGCACTGGATCAAGTAATGTACCTGCAAATATTCTAATTATGCTGGATAACTCTGGTAGTATGGGATGGGATATTAATGGAAATTATATTTCTAGCTGGACAAAATATGTTTCTCAACCTTCAGATGTTGCGGTAGATAGTAATGGTAATATTTATGCTCTGCAGGTTAGCAGTAAGACAATAAAAGTTTTTGACTCAAATGGAACGTATGTAAAAGTCATTGGAACATGCTCTTCTATTTATCCTACCAGTTTAGATATCTTTAATAACGTTATTTATGTTTTAGATTATTCCAATGCGAGTGTTAAGGTTTTATCAGACTCAGGAAGCTGTATTAAGCAAAAAACTACAGGAGGAGGCAATTGGAGTGCATGGAGTATAGCAGTATCTAACAACCATATATTTATAGGAGGTTTTACTCAATACTATCAAAGTTATATTAGAATTCTAGATAGAAGCTCATTAAATCAAGTTAATTATCACTCCAATTATCCAACCTACTACTCGATGTCAGGCTTAGATGTAAACTCTGATGGATCAAAATTAGTTACTGTATCAAATTATCGAAGTAAAGTTTGTCTACACACCATATCAGGAACTAGCTTAGGCTCTTGTCAAACAGTAGGGACAGGAAATTATGGAACAGGAAATGGAGATACCAGATATCCAGTTGATGCTGCTTTTGATTCTAATGGTAACATATTTGTAAATGACAGTAGTAACCGCAGGTTACAAAAATTTAATTCGTCAGGATCTTATGTTGCCAAATATGGCTCTCTTAATTACAGTGGCCCTTTTAGATGGCCATGGGGCTTAGGTATTTCATCAGATAATAAAGTTTATAGTGCTGATCAGCAAAACAATGACATATATGAATTCAATAATGACTTAACTTCCTATTCAAGGATAGGTGCTGCTGTATCTAGAATGTCAATTGCTAAGGATGCAATTAAAAAAATAGTATCAGACCCTGAGCTTAAAAGTGGAGCCAATTTTGGATTAATGGAGTGGGGTTTTTATTGGAGCAGATATTTAAAACTAAGAGTTCCCATAAGTTCAAATGGTGCAAGCACAATATACACAGATGTAGACGGAGTAGTTCCTGGTGGAGGAACTTATCTTTTGCAAGCAATGAATTATGCTAGAGATTATTGGAATGGCAATTTAACTCAAGGGGGTACTCGATATCCATCTCCCATCATTCCAGGAGCAACATGTCAATTAAATTTTAATATTTTAATAAGTGATGGACAGTGGAATAGTCATAGTAGTGCGATGGGGGTAGTACGTGATATGAGTGACAGATTAAATGTAAAAACTTTTTCAGTTGGCTTGGGTATTGGTACAGGAAATAGAAGTAATTATGACAGTTTAGCTGTTAATGGAGGAACGACCACAGCTTTATATGCATCAACGTCAGGGGCACTTCTTACTGCGATAAGAGATGCAGTGCAACAAGCCATATCTAACTCATTAACCTTTACAACACCAGCTGTGATGCCAGAGCTAAATAAAGGAGGATTTATTTATCAATCAACTTTCAAATATGCAAAAAATAAAGAGTGGGAAGGTAGTTTAAAAAAATACAATCTTAACACTGATGGATCCTTTGGAGCAGAAAAATGGGATGCTGCTAAAAGATTAAATAGCACAAGCCCTAATTCTAGAAAAATATGGACAGCAGATATTGGAATAAAAAATACTAACAATTTTACAACATCAAATAGAAACATTTTAAAGCAAAAGTTATTTCCACTTAAAGCAAGTCCAACAGACACTGAAACAGATAATTTGATTAATTTTATTAGGGGTTTTGACACTTATGATTATGATAAAGATAACAACACCACAGAAGTAAGGAGCTCTAAACTAGCAGATATTTATCATTCAGATTTGATTGTTGTTGGTAAGCCAGATGCACCAACAGTTAATACTGGAAATTTAAATTTTTCAAAGACTGATGCTTATTATAGACAGCAAAAACAGTATAATTCTTTCAAAGGAAGTAATGATTGTGGAGTATCGTGTAGCGGAAGAACAGAAGTGGTTATTGCTGGTGCAAATAGCGGAATACTTCATGCATTTAATTCAAATGATGGTAATGAATTGTGGGGCTATATACCACCAAACATAATAGGTAAACTATCTACTATCGTGACAACCAAAGCTAATGCTACTAATCCCATTTATGGCATAGATGGATCTCCAGTAGTTAAGGATATATTCTTTGATGATACTCCAAACAATAACACTAACGATCCTAGATGGAGAACAATTCTTATTTCAGGGTTGGGTGCTGGCGGTAATGGTTATTTTGCATTAGACATAACAGATATTAATAATCCTAAGCATTTATTTGCAATTGACAATGATCCATATAATAAAAAAATTAGTCATTGGAATTCAGATGAAAATTTAAATACATATTTTTATTCAGGGAACACTAGTCCTCCACCTCAGTTTGATTATAGGAAACTAGGTGCAAGTTGGTCTACACCTAGAATTATAAGAATAAAAGTTGATGGTGCAGATAGATGGGTTGCGGTATTTGGTGGAGGTTACAATAGTGGTGTTGCACCAGAGTATGGTTCAGCTATTTTTATTATGGATCTTGAAAATGAAGGTAGGTTACTTAAAAAGATTGATATTCAAGATAAACAAATCGCATATCATGCATATTCATTTGGTGTTGGTAAAGGAGTTAAAGAAATTCAAATGAGTAAGTATGGTTTAAGTTCTTATAACTATGATGTTGAAAAATTAATTGTATCAGGTGCAGGGGGTATGGGTTTTGGTATTACTCAAGATATCAGTGGAAGTACTGCATCTAATATCAAAATAATTTTAGAACATGAGACACCCGGCACAAATAATACTTTCTTAGTCACCAGGGTAAATAAAAAGGATATTGTTAACTCTCTACCATCAGATTTAACTGTAATTACAGCTGATGGTACTTCAAAAGCAAATTATGATGGGGCATTAATTTATGCGGGTGATCTTGAGGGAAAAGTTTCAAAAATTAACCTGACTGAAAGTTTTATTCTAAATAGCGATAAGATGATTAATAAAAATATATCAACAACAACAGTTTTTGATGCTCAGGCAAATACAGATAATGGAAGATATATCTACAACAACTTAGAGGCGACGATTAATAGTGATAACAACCTATGGTTATATTTTGGTACTGGTGATACACAAAAACTTCAAAGTCAATCAAGCCTAGTTAAGAATAGAGTTTTTGGAATTAAAGATAAAGATTTTCCAAATTATAAAAATATAAGTTCAACAGGCACATACAGTAATTGTTCTATTTCAGGTTGTCCCAACTCATCTCAAATGGGTTGGTATGTAGACTTAGACAAGGCTAAAAAAGTGACAGCAAAGCCTACAGTTGATAAAGATAGGATATATTTCTCAATATATGAGCCATCCAGCTCATCAACACCCTGTACAACAGGAACAGCATTCTTACATGCTTATGACTCTAAGTGTGGAGGTGTTATGACAAATTTTCCAGTTAACCTTGGTAAAGGAGTTGCAGGAGAAGTGGTTGTAAGTGGAGATAATCTTTATATTGCTATATCAGGCGAGGCTAATAATAGTCTTTCATCAAAAGATAGCTTAATTACTATAAAATCAGAAGCTAAAGCAGCATCTGGAGCAGTTCAGCTAGAGAGTTGGAAAGAAAATTACTAAATTTAAAAAACCAAATAAATTTTACTAGACTAACACAAAATATGCTTATTTTATAAAAAGCTATATTTTACAATGATTTTTATAAATTAGTAAAAATAATAAAATTATAACACAAAAATAATTAAGTCTCACACAAACCCAATTTACTCTAACACAAAAATATTATTAGAAATTAAGCAGGACATAGAACAGTTTTTCAAAAATTTTGGAATCATATTTTCTAACACAATAAAACTTTCCTCTAACACAAAAATAATCTGTCTAACACAATAATTGAAGGCTTAATTAATTAAAAATAATAAAATAAATATTGGTACCAATATTAAATAGTAATTTTTAAATAGTTGTTAGAAAAAATGTAATTGTTTTTTGGTAGTTTTTATTTTTCAAATTAATAGGTGTTGTTCTTCGGTAGTTTTAGAAGGGGTGTTTTGTGTTAGAGTTTTCATTAATTGAGTGAAAATTTGTAAAAATTAAATTTCATGGAAACAATTCATAAAAAAAATAGAAGATTGCATATTTATGTACGCCAAGATAAATATAAAGGTGAATTAAAGTCACATAATTATGTTGGAAGAACATTTATTAATGGAAAACAAAAAGTAAGTTCATCTGGAACAACAAATTTAGAAGAAGCAATTCCTATTTTAGAGAAATGGTTTGATGAATTACAATTAGAAGGTAAAGTTGAAGAAAATAATAGTGAACAGACTGTGGTTCAACCAGAAAATACTTCAGAAATTAATTTAGAGCAACCAAAAGAAACAATATCAACTGAAAAAGAAACTGTTGAAGAAAAACCTAAAGAAGGTTTGAAACTAAGCATGTTAGATAAGTTAAAAAATATAAAATTTTCTAAATCAAAAGATGAAACATCAATAGTAAATGAATCTTCTCACAAAAATAAAGAAAATAAATTTAAATTAGTTTTTAAAAATTTTTTTCAATCAAAAGTTAAAAAATTAAGTATTGAAGGGGAGGAAATAGCAGGTCTAGACATGACAAGAGATGCTGTTAGAGTTGCACAAGTTTTACAAGATAAAGACAAGAATTGGATATTGGATAAGTTTTCTTACCGATCATTAGATCAAGAAAAAATAAGCGAAAATTTATTAGAACATAAAGATTATCTGTCTGATGAAATTGAATTAGCTATTGCTAATGCAAAAATTACTACAAAAAATGTTGCTCTATCAATTCCAGTTACGAGTGCAATTATTAGAGTGGTTACTAGTCCATTGATGACTGATGAAGAGTTGCAAAAAGCAATTGAGACAGATTCACTATGGGATAATTTAGTCCAGCTGACTGATAATCTAAATGATTATTCAATTTTTCATCAAATTATAAACAGAAACTCTAAAAATAATACAATGGAAATTTTATTTGTTGCCTCAAAGTTGGCTGATGTAAATGCTTATTCTTCTATTGTAAAAAAAGCTGGCCTCAACCCTGTTATTATGGACGTTCGTTGTTTTACTTTAAAAAATGCACATGACAACACAAAATATAAATCAATTACTGATAAAGGAAATTCAGCAATATTAGAACTGGGTATAGATGAAAATTATATTATGATTATTCATAATAATATTCCAGTAATCACAGATATTTTTTTAAGACCACAAGAAAAACAGCAATTATTAGAAGTGATTAGTGAGAATATACCCACGGATGCTGATGCTGTTATTAGAAGGTATGCAATGCAGGTTAAGCAAGCAATTACTGACTATGAAAATAAATATGAAAATAAAATTACATCCATTCAGGTAGTTTCAAGTTTAAAAAATATTTCTCTGTTATTACCAGTGTTCAAGAAAAATTTACCAACCACTGGGTTTATAAACTTTGATCCTTTACAAAATGTAGGAATACCCTCTTATAACAATGAAAAAATAAATAATGATAACAAATCACCTCTAGCTTCAGTGCTTGGCTTAGCTTATAGAAAATTAGATGTATTTGGTTATTACAAATTTGTAACAGCTGTTAAAAATATAAACTTACTACCTAATAGGGATGCTGTGCGTCAGCAAAATAAATTAAAATTTTTATCAGGTTTTGCACTTAAGGGAGCCATTGGTGCCATTGTAGGTATTTATTTAATCTTAACAGTTTTTTCATTTTTTCAAATTAACAATAACAAAGAAAAATTATTAGAATTTAATCAAGTACAAATAGAATTTAAAAAATTAAATAAAGACTTCTCTCTATTAGCTAAAGAAAGAAGAAAAATGCAACAATCCTTAGATCTTGGAAAATTAGTTAATTCGAACCAAGCACGGTCTTATAGATCACTGGCACAGGTAACGAGAAGTGTTCCACAAAGAGTTCAATTTACAAAAATGATTTTTGATGGCAATGATAGTTTAATTATAGAAGGGTTAGCTTTCTCTGATCAGGATATTTTAAATTTTATTTCTAATTTAAATTCCAAGTCATTAATTGAACAAGCCTCTCTAGCTGCCATGAAAAATCAAACAGGTGATGGAAATTCTGGAAATAATAACAAAAAAGGATTTACAATAAATTGTAAATTAAAAATAATTTAATGGATCTAGCAAATTTAAAAAACATAGATTTAAAAAATATAATTCAAAAAATGAAGAGCGGTGGTTTTTCAGATAAAAAAATATTAATAAAATTTGCTGGAGGATTTGTTGCAATACTGATTTTTTTAATTAGCTATTATATTTTTGTCTCTCCAATTGTTCAGGCACAAGTAGAACAAATTAATATTATGAATGAAAATAAAATTAAAATAGAAGAATTTAAAAACAATATTATAAGACTAAAAAGTACAGTCAAAAATTTAGAACCTGAATATGAAAAAAATAGTAAATTATTTCATAGTAAAAAAGAGGTTGAAGATCTTTATCAAAACATTAGTAAATTTGCATTAATCAATGGTTTATCAATCACAAATTTAAAAAAAGGTGTGCCCAAAGCGGTTGCTGGAGACCCACAAGCTCAAAACACAGGACAAACGAACAAAAATAGTTCAGGTCAAAACACAACAACTAATGATAATCCAGAAGGGCAAAAGGAATTGTATTACACAATTCCAGTTGATTATGAAATCCAAGGAAATTTTTTAAGTTATCTTAAATTTAGAAGAGCATTATCAAAATCACAAAAAGTTATTAATTTTGACAAAGAAGAAATTAGTACAATTGCAGAAGTGCAAGGACAAATTTTATCAAAAGGAACAATTTCAATAGTGGGGTTACCAAGTGAATATAAATAATAAAAGATTATTAATTTTTCTAATGACATTATTACTGTGTCAATTTCAGCTTATAAATTTAAAAGCAGAAGATGTAATCACTATAGATGATGAGGAATTACCAGCAATAGACCCTTTTGCAGGAGGGTTAGGTTCGATAAATCAAGTTTTTGAAACAGATGATTCGATAAGAGCAAATAATGGTTTGCTAAATAATATGAGATTAGTTGGTATAATTATTGGTGAAAGTAAAAAAATAGCAATTTTTTCATCAGCAGATGGTGGTGCGTATAAGTACGAAGAAAATCAAGCAATCACGAGCACTACCACTCTAATAGAAATTTTTAGCGAAGTAGTAATTGTTCAAGATGAACAAAACAATAAATTTGAAGTTTATATGAACAATATAATCAAACCGAGTGAAGGATAAGAAATGAAAAAATATTTAAAAATTTTATTATCATTATTATTTATTGTTTTATTACAGTCTTGTGCAACACCAGGAAAAAAACCAAAGTTAATTCATGGCGATA
Organism: Candidatus Pelagibacter sp. uisw_098; assembly: GCF_059512505.1. The sequence goes on along the minus strand of NZ_CM183454.1, from coordinate 1,188,864 downwards.
AGCCTTTAATTGATACAGCTAAAATTATTGTTGATGGCCGTGCAGATATGGACAAGAAAGTTATTGATGGACCTAAGCCGTATGACACAGTTTTACCAAGAGAGGATAAGCGTAAAACAATAACAACTGAAAACGTTAAAAACTATGTCAATATTTCTGATGAGTATACCCACCTTAAACAAGTGATTAATATTAATTTTCAAGGTTTAGATTTTAAATATGTAATGTCATTAATGGCAGATATTGCAGATATAAATATTTTAGTAGGTGATGAAGTAAATGGCACAGTAAATGCTAAAATTCATAATGTGGGTTGGGATATTGCTTTTCAAACTTTATTAGATATGAAAACTTTAGTTGCTGATATTGATGTTGTGAATGGCATAATTAGAGTTCACACTCCTGAAAAATTAGCAGCACAAGAAATGGCAAAATCTGCTAGAGCAGAGGTGTTAAAGAAAAAAATAGCACTAGAAGAATCAGTTGAGCCAATTTTAGCTGAGATATTTAGATTATATTATATTAGCCCGACACAAGCAAAGACGACACTAGAAGCTTTATTTGCAACACAAAGTGCAGAAGGAGCAAACACGATGTCCAATCTTTCAATTACAGTTGAGGATACCACTAGATCAATAATTGTTAGAGGTCATGAGCCTGATCTAGATACTATTGATGCAGTTATAAGGGAAATAGACGTAAAAACTAAACAAGTTTTAATTGAGGCATTCATTGTTGATGCATCATCAACTTTTGCAGAGGAATTAGGGGCTAAACTTAACGCAATGACAAAAGAAGACAAAGCACCTTTCATTCCGTCAGTTGCAAGTGCTGCAGTTTCAAATGTAGCCTTAAAAGCAGCAACAGGAAGTGCAACTACTATGGGCACAGGTGGTTTGGGTGTAATTACAGGTATTGCAGTACGATCACTTAAAGTTCAAATTGAAGCATTAGAGTCGCTGGGTTTAAGTAAAACCCTTTCTCAGCCAAGTGTATTTACCTTAAATAATCAGGAAGCAACTATCACGCAAGGAACTCAGATTGCCTATCAAACGACAGCAGATGGAACAACTACTACTGCATTTAAAGAAGCCGCACTATCATTGACAGTTACACCAAGCATAATAGGAGATGGAAATGTGTTATTGGATATAAAAGTGAATAATGACTCTCCCGTAGAAGTTGCAGGTTCAGATGAACCGGGAATTAAAACCAATTCAATTGTCACAAAACTTTTAGTAAGTGATGGAGATATTGTTGTGATTGGTGGAATTAAAAAAAACACAATCAGCAATGTTAAAAAGAGCACAGTAGGAGCTGGTGAATTGAGAATAATTGGAAATGCAACTAAAGATAAAACTAAAAGTGACGAGCTAGTAGAATTACTAATCTTTATTGCCCCAAGGGTAATTGATTAAAATGAGTAAACTCAAATTAGATTCAACGAGCGAACAAAACATTTTAAATATGTTAATAGAGGGCTCCATCATTTCCTCTGAACAAATATCTAAAATTAATTCAACAAGCGCCGAAATAGGGAAATCAAAACTAGAAACTGCTTTTGAATTAAATTTTGCAGATGAAGATAAGATATTAAAACTTCTATCATCAAGCTATTCTTTACCAATTATAGATTTAAAAAAAACTGTAATAGACCCTAAGATCAAAAAAATTATCGATGCCAGATATATTCAAGATAATTTATTGGTGCCTTTTGAAATGGGAAATGGTGTTTTAAAAATTGCTATAGCAGATGCATCAAAATTGGGTTTAATGAAAAATTTAAAAACAATGACACAAATGGAACCAGAATTATATGCAGCATCCATAAGTGATATTAGTAATTTTGTTGAAAGATTAAATAAAAATAATGTGCAAAAAATATCTGACAAAAACATAAAAGTAGAAAAACTTGAAAAAAATATAAATGAAATTATTGAAGTTGGATCAGAAGTAATTGTTTTTGGAAATAAATTAATTACAGAAGCTATTAATATGGGCGCCAGTGATATTCATATTGAATCTTTTAGAGATAGTGCTCAAACAAGATTTAGAGTAGATGGTATATTAAAAGTAATTGATAAATACTCAAAGTTTTTACATGAAAATTATGACGGGGTTATTGCCAGAATTAAAATAATTAGTAAACTTGATATAGCAGAGCGAAGAGTTCCTCAAGATGGTGCCTCAACATTTAAATCTGAAAATAAAGAAATTGATTTAAGAGTTTCGGTTTTACCAACAAAAAATAAAGAACGTGTTGTTATGCGTATCTTGAATAAAGACGCGGGAGATAAGGCTTTAAATGAACTTGGTTTTGAAGATAAGGATTTAAATAAACTTATTAAAGCCATAAGTTCACCTCAGGGAATGGTATTAGTTACTGGGCCAACAGGTAGTGGTAAGACAACAACTTTATATAGTGTTCTAAAACATATTAACAAACCTGGAATGAATATTTTAACTGCTGAAGATCCTGTTGAATATGAAATGGAAGGAATAGGACAAGTTCAAATAAAAGAATCCATTGGTTATACTTTTGAAGAGGCTTTAAGGTCTTTTTTACGTCAAGACCCAGAAGTAATTCTAGTTGGAGAGATTAGGGATAAAGCAACAGTCGATATTGCATTAAAAGCAGCATTAACTGGGCATTTAGTGTTTAGTACCCTTCACACGAATGATGCTTCAAGCTCAATTACTCGTTTACAAAATATGGGTACACCAAACTACTTAATATCTGCAGCATTAACTCTGATTATGGCTCAACGTTTAGCACGAAAAACTTGTTTAGAATGTAGAGTAATTGATGAAAACATTACCCCCAAACTATTAAATTCAATTGGTTTTTTACCAGAACAATCTGCAAGGGCTAAAATTTATAAGGGCAAAGGCTGTGAAGAGTGTAGTAGTGCTGGCTACAAAGGAAGAATGGGAATTTATGAAATTCTTGAAATTGATAGTGAATTAAAGGCTGGAATTTTATCCAATCTTCAACAAACAGACTTGAATGCTATTGCAAAAAAAAATGGCTTTAGGACCATGCAAGATATGGGGCAGGATATGTTGTTAAGTGGTGATCTTTCTTTTGCTGAGTATGAAAGAGTTTTGCAATCTAATTAATGTTAAATTTTGAATATAAAGGAATATCTCTTGGTAAATACGTTGAAGGTGAAATTGAAGCTTTAAATAATGCGGAAGCGGCCCATAAACTTAAAGAGCAAAAAGTTATTATTACAAGACTAAAGGAAGCTAAAAAAAAGAAAGATCTTACCAAAAAAGAAAAGATGTCATTTAGTTTTGGCACAGGCATAAAACCACAAGAAATTTTAATTTTTTGTAAACAGTTTGCAACTATGCTTAGGGCGGGACTACCAGTATTAAATACTTTGGAAATGTTGGAGGGTCAAACGTCAGGACTTCCTATGAAAAAGATTATCCAAACAATTAAAAAAGATCTAGAATCTGGAAATGCATTATCAAAGTGTTTTGAAAAACATACTAAAATTTTTGATACAGTGGTTGTAAATTTAATAAAAGCAGGTGAGGCTAGTGGTAAGCTTGATACTTTCTTACAAAAAATAGTTATTAATTTAGAAAAAAGAGAAAAAATTAAATCACAAATTAAAAGTGCTTTATTTTACCCAGGTGTTTTATTTTCAGTTGCTATTATCGTTACAGTTTTTATGCTGATGAATGTTGTGCCAACTTTTGTAAATATGTATGAAGGTATGGGTATGGCAGATGATTTACCTACACCAACAGCAGTGATCATGGCCATGAGTGAATTTGTTCGTTCCTCTGGTGGTTTTTTTCTTTTAGTTTTTATTATATCTTTTGTGTTTGGTTTTAAATACCTAGTTAGTAAAAATTATGAATTTAGAAAAAAATGGCATCAAATTACATTAAAGCTTCCAATTTTTGGAAACCTAATACAAAAATCAATTTTAGCAAAAGTATCTTTAGTTTTGGGAAACCTTAACCAAGCAGGTGTAGATTTAATCGAAAGTATAGATATCGCAAAGTCGGTTACAGATAATGTAATTGTAGTAGAGGCTTTAGAAAACATTAAAAAAGGAGTTTTTTCAGGAGAAAGTTTAACTGACTTATTTAATAAGGAAAAAATATTTCCCACAACCTTTAGTCAATTAATATCAGTTGGTGAACAAACGGGTAGTTTGGATGAAATGTTTGGCTCTATTGCAATATACTATGAAGAAGAGTTTGATGTAGCTGTTGCTAACCTTGCAAGCTTAATTGAACCTATAATGATCGTATTTATGGGGATTACTATTGGCGGCCTCATGCTAGCAATGTATGCACCAATTTTCAATGTGGGGGCAATCATTGGGTAGATTACTATCAAAATTTGGTAATTTTTTTAATTTTTATACAAGTTATACTTTTTTTAGATTTTAACAGTAAGGGAAATTATGAAAAAATTAAATAAAGGTTTTACATTAATTGAATTATTGGTTGTTGTTGCGATCATAGGAATTTTAGCAGCAGTAGGTGTTGTTGCTTATAATGGTTATACGGGAGCTGCGAAAGTTTCTGCAACAAAAACAATTCATGCACAAACAGTTAAGTATATTTCAGCGGAGGCACAAAAATGTAGCTTAGGGGAATCAACATTCGTTGGTGGTCAGTCGTGTCCAGCAACACCATCTAAAGCTGTTACTGGTGCAGTAAGCCAATTAAAAGATAAAAATCCATACTCAACTGCTAATGCAGCTGTAAAAAGCTCTTCATCTTATGTGGTGGGTCAGATTAGTTTATCTACAAGTGGAAAAAATGTTGTTGTCAGATCTTGTAATAAAACAGGTTGTGCTACAGCCGACAAACAAGAAGCAACAATACAAGTAGATTAATATAAATAATATTTTTAAAATGAGGCATCATCATAGCCAAGGGTTTACTTTAATTGAACTTTTGGTTGTGGTTGCTATTATTGGAATTCTTTCAGCGGTAGGTGTCGTTTCTTATAGTGGATACAAGGCTTCAGCGGAAAAAAAACAAGCAGAAATTACATTAAACTCAATCTATTTAGCCGAACAAGAATATAAGTCTAATAATGGTGAATATTCTTATAATTCCTCTACCTCAAATATTGTAACAAATTTATTTGATGGAATAGACGACTTATCGGAGCAAGCATATTCCTTTAAAACAACAAATGCTAATACCTTAAGTATTATTGCTACTAAAAAAACTAATTCAAGTTGTACAATTACAATCACTGAGACTAATAAAAAAGCAAATGTAAGTAATAGCTGTTAGCTATGCCTAAATTATTTAAATTTATTTATTATAACATCGCTTTTGGAGTAGCACTTTGGGTAATTTTATTTCTTTATAAAATTAATATTTGGTTAGCAGTTGTTGGCTCAATTATTGTTATCTATTTTTTTATAAAAATTACATCAAAAGTTTTAATATTTATTAATAATCTATGAAAAAAAATGGTTTCACTTTAATAGAACTCCTAATCGTAGTAGCCATCATCGGTATCTTCGCTGCTGTAGGTGTAGTTACTTATAATGGGTATACAAAGAGTGCTAAAGAAAAAACTACTGAAATAAATTTTAGAAACATTAATAAATCACTAATGATTGAATTTATGAAATGTGAACTTGAGAGTGCAAATATAGTTTTTAGTAATCACAGTTGTAGTAATAGTAATGCGCCAGCTACATCTTGATTGGTAGCTTTATTAATACAGGTATGAATATGAGAAATTCTTATTCTACTAAATCATCAGCAATCAGCTCAAATCCTTGTACTCTTGGTACAGTGTCAATAACAACTCCTTCAAAAGGTAATTATTCTCTTAATATATATTCCCCTAAAATTCAAAAAATTACCTCAACAAATATTGGGACTATCTGGACGCCAATTAAAACTAATACTAAATAAACATTGGTTGTAAAAATACTTGGACAAAAATTAATACTAATGCGAATAATAAATAGAAAAGTGCAGGACCGTAAATCCTTCACCCTAATCGAACCATTAGTTGCATAACTTTAAAAAATAACAATACACATATGTAATTTTTTCATAATATGAAATTATGAAAGTTCCGATTCTTATTCCAAATATTTTTAATCATCCATTTACCTATAATTCTGATTTAAAACTTAAAGTAGGTGATTATGTTGTTGTACCATTTGGAAAATCTGAACTGACTGGAGTTGTATGGGATGACTTTGAAAAAAAAACAAATAAAAACTTTGCAATTAAAAAAGTTTTAAGAAAATTGGATGTTCCACCTCTAAAAAAAGATACAATTAAATTCCTAAACTGGTTTTCAGAATACAATATGACGCCTAAAGGTATGGCATTAAAATTATTATTATTAAGTAGTGGTGCTATAGAAAAGTTAGCAATTGAAACTTATGAACCATTTAAAATTGATATTAAACAAAATGAAATAAAACTTTCTAAAGAGCAAAAAGATTCATTAAAAAAAATGAATGTATTAAATCAAAAATTTAGAGTTCATGTTTTACAAGGTACTACCGGGTCAGGCAAAACGATGGTTTATTTTGAGGCTTTAAAAGAGATAATTAATAAGGGTTTTCAAGGGTTAATTCTATTACCAGAAATTGGATTAACAGGACAATTTCAAAATAAATTTATAGAATTTTTTGGATTCAAGCCTGCTGTATGGCACTCAGGTATTACAAAAAAAAATAAAGAAATTATTTGGAGTGGAATAGCAAATGATAAAATTAAAGTTGTAATTGGTGCTCGGTCTTCATTGTTTTTACCTTTTAAAAAACTAGGATTAATTATTATTGATGAAGAACATGATCAATCTTACAAACAAGATGAGGGAGTAACTTACAACGCAAGAGACATGGCAATTTCAAGAGCATCTTTTGAAAATATTCCAATCAATTTAATAACAGCAGTTCCATCTATTGAAACTTATGGTAATATTAAAAAAGGCAAATATAGTTTATCAAAACTTAATCAAAGATATTTAAATGCATCTTTGCCAAAGTACGAAATAATTAATCTAAATAATTCAAAACTTAAATCTCAATCCTGGATATCAAAAGAAATAATTGAAAAAGTAAACTTACATCTTGAAAAAAAAGACCAAGTTTTGTTTTTTTTAAACAGAAGAGGATTTTCTCCTCACGTATTATGTAAAAAATGCTTTACTAGCTATTCATGTCCGAATTGCTCAATAAATTTAGTATATCATAAAAATAAACAAAATTTATTATGCCATTACTGTGGGTATAAAACTTTATTAAATAGAAACTGCTCTAAAGAGGGAAAATGTGATTTTATTTTTAGTGGCCCTGGTGTTGAAAGAATATCGGAAGAGGTTAAAAAAATTTTTCCCACTCAAAAGACAGCTATATTTTCTAGTGACACAATGAACAAAAAAAGCTCTTCAGATATTTTGGAAAAAATTATAAATAATGAAATCCAAATTTTAATTGGGACTCAATTAATTTCTAAAGGATTTCATTTTCCAAGTTTAAATTGTATAGTTGTAGTTGATATTGACTTATCATCACAAGGTCATGACTTAAGGGGTGCAGAAAAAAACTTGCAGTTATATCATCAACTTTCAGGAAGAGCAGGTAGAACAGGAAATCCTGCAACTGTTTATTTTCAAACTTACAATTTAGATACTAAGTTAATTACAGAAATTACAAATAAAGATCCGGATATATTTTTAGACAAAGAACTTGAAATTAGAAGGAAAAATAATCTTCCACCTTTTCAAAGATTTATTGCCTTAATAATTACAGGTAACAATGAAAGAGAACTTGAAAAAGAGGCTTATAAATTTAAAATTTTTATAGAAGGCGCTGTGGATGGTAGAGTTCTTGGACCTGTGAATGCACCTATATTTAGATTAAAAAGACGATTTAGAGTGAGACTTTTGATCAGGGGACGAAAGTCTCTAAAAGTCCAAAATTCACTAGCAAAAGTCATCGAAAAATTCCAATTTCCTATTGGAATGAAACTAACGGTTGATGTTGACCCAATAAACTTCAATTAATAGACAAAAAATAATACTTTTAGACAATGTGTGACTTGAAGAGCTTATGGTCATATGTTAATTAAAACGGAATTTTAATAAATCTTCAATTATTTATAAGGAACAACAAATTGAGCAAAAATAAAGGTTTTTCAGAAACATCAGCTGGCAGGTACTCCCTGGCGCTTTATGAATTAGCCATAGAAGTTAATGTGTTAAGTGAAATTGAAGTACACTCTGCATCAATTATTAATTTAATTGCTTCAAGTGAAGATTTTAAGTCTTTAATCAAAGATCCAACAAATAATAAAGAAGATCAGCTTAATGCTTTAAACAAAATTTCAGAACAATATAAATTAAATGAATTATTAACAAAATTTTTAAGCTTTCTGATATCTAAAAGAAGATTCTTTTATGTGGATAAAATTTTAAAAAGCTTTGTTGAAACATGTTCAATTAAAAGAGGTGAATTAAAAGCAGAATTGATTTCTGCAAAAAATCTTTCTGAAAATGAAATTAACACTATAAAAGAAGAGTTAACTAAAAATTTTAGTTCAAAAATAAAATTAAACTACAAACATGATGCAAGTTTAATTGGGGGTTTGATTGTGCAAGTCGGAAGCATGATGGTGGATACTTCCATTAAAAATAAATTACAACAACTCGAAAATAGGATGATAGAGGCATAAATGGATATAAACCCATCAGAAGTAACAAAGATATTAAAAGAGCAAATTAAAAAATTCGGTGATAAAGCTGAAGTGACTGAAGTTGGTCAAGTTTTATCAGTAGGAGATGGTATTGCTAGAGTATATGGATTAGATAACGTTCAAGCTGGAGAGATGGTAGAATTTTCTGACGGATCAAAAGGAATGGCTCTAAACTTAGAAAGTGAAAATGTTGGAGTTGTAATTTTTGGTGATGATAGAAAAATTAAAGAAGGTGATGTTGTTAAAAGAACTGGAAGCATTGTTGATGCACCTGTTGGAAAAGAATTATTAGGAAGAGTTGTTGATGGGTTGGGAAATCCAATTGATGGTAAAGGTGCCTTAGATAAAACAACAAAAAGAAGTAGAGTTGAAGTAAAAGCTCCAGGAATTATTCCAAGACAATCTGTTAGTGAACCAATGCAAACAGGTTTAAAGTCAATTGATAGTTTAGTTCCAGTTGGAAGAGGACAACGTGAATTAATTATTGGTGACAGACAAACTGGAAAAACTGCAGTTGCTATTGATGCTATCATTAACCAGAAAAAAATAAATGAATCTGGCGATGAGAAGCAAAAACTTTATTGTATCTATGTCGCTATAGGTCAAAAAAGATCTACAGTTAGACAAATTCAAAAAACTTTAGAAGAAGCTGGTGCAATGGAGTATACAACAATTGTTGCTGCTACGGCTTCAGATGCAGCGCCACTTCAGTTCTTGGCACCTTATACAGGCTGTACAATGGGTGAATACTATAGAGATAATGGTATGCATGCATTAATCATTTATGATGATTTATCTAAACAGGCTGTAGCTTATAGACAGATGTCACTTTTATTAAGAAGGCCTCCAGGAAGAGAAGCTTACCCAGGGGATGTATTTTATTTACATAGTAGATTACTTGAAAGAGCTGCGAAGCTTAGTGATGAACATGGCGGGGGATCATTAACTGCTCTTCCAATAATTGAAACGCAAGGTGGAGACGTATCAGCGTTTATTCCAACTAACGTGATTTCAATTACGGATGGACAAATATTTCTTGAAACGGAATTATTTAACCAAGGAATTAGACCAGCGATTAACGTAGGTTTGTCGGTTTCTAGAGTTGGATCTGCAGCACAAACAAAAGCAATGAAAAAAGTTTCTGGTTCAATGAAACTTGAGCTTGCTCAATACAGAGAAATGGCTGCCTTTGCTCAATTTGGATCTGATTTAGATGCATCAACTCAAAAACTTTTAAATAGAGGCTCAAAGTTAACTGAACTTTTAAAACAAAAGCAATATTCACCAATGACAGTTGCGGAACAAGTAATTTCTGTTTTTTGTGGAGTTAAAGGTTATTTAGATGATGTAGAGCTTAATAATATTGCTAATTTTGAATCTAAGATTATAGAAAAATGTAAATCTGAAAAGCCTGAAGTTTTAGAATCTATTTTAAGCTCAGGTAAGCTTGAAGATGATAATGAAAAACTATTAGTTGAAGTAATAATGGAACTTAAGAAAAACTTTAATTCTTAAAATATGGCAACGCTAGACGACTTAAAAAAAAGAATAGCAAGTGTAAAGTCTACACAGAAAATTACCAAAGCCATGAAAATGGTTGCGGCTGCTAAACTTAAAAGAGCACAAGAAAATGCTGAAAAGGGGAGACCTTATTCTGAAAAGATGAATAACATTATTCTTAATTTATCTAGTGGTATTTCTGATAAGGAAAATGCACCTAAGCTCCTTTCTGGAACAGGTGAAGAGAAAGTGCATTTATGTATTGTTTTAACATCTGATCGAGGTTTATGTGGAGGTTTTAATACAAACATTATTAAAAAAGCTAAAGTATATTTTAAAAAAATATCTGATGAAGGAAAAACTTTAAAAATTATAACTGTAGGATCTAAAGGTTATGATCAATTAAAGAGAGTTTACATAGATGATATTGTTGAAAGAGTATCCTTTAAAGATTCAAAAACTATTAATTATTTAGATGCTGAAAAAGTAGGAAAGATGATAATTGAAAATTTTGAAAAAAAAGAATTTGATGTATGTACAATTTTTTATAATAAATTTAAAAATGTAATTACTCAAATACCTCAAGAACAACAAATAATACCTTTAAAAACTCCTGAAGTAGAGAGCAATTCTTATGATGATAATTATGAATTTGAGCCAGATGAGGATGAGATTTTAAGTAACTTATTACCTAAAAACATATCTACACAGATTTTTAAAGCAATGTTAGAGAATTCAGCTAGCGAACAGGGTTCAAGAATGAGCGCAATGGACAGTGCAACTCGAAACGCGGGTGAAATGGTTGACAAGCTTACTATTGAGTATAATAGAAGTCGTCAAGCAGCTATTACAAAAGAACTAATTGAAATCATATCAGGAGCGGAAAGTTTATAATTATGAGCAAAGGAAAAATCACACAGATCATTGGAGCGGTAGTAGACGTAAAATTTGATGGAGAATTACCAGAAATTTTATCAGCATTAGAATGTAAAAATGGAGACAATAGATTAGTTTTAGAAGTTGCTCAACACCTTGGTGAATCAAGTGTTAGAACAATTGCAATGGATGCTACAGAAGGTTTAAAAAGAGGAGATGAAGTAACTGCAACAGGTGTTCCTATTCAAGTTCCAGTTGGACCAGAGACTTTAGGAAGAATTATAAATGTAATAGGTGAGCCTATTGATGAAAAAGGTGAAGTTAAAACAAAAGAAAAGTGGTCAATTCATAGAGCTGCACCAGAATTTAGCGATCAATCAACTGAAACAGAGATTCTTGTAACAGGAATTAAAGTTGTTGATCTATTAGCGCCATATGCCAAAGGTGGAAAAATTGGTCTATTTGGAGGCGCGGGTGTTGGTAAAACAGTACTTATTATGGAATTAATTAATAACGTAGCAAAAGCACATGGTGGATTCTCTGTGTTTGCTGGAGTTGGAGAAAGAACTAGAGAAGGAAATGATCTTTATCATGAAATGATAGATTCAGGAGTTATTAAACCTGAGGGACCAGGATCAAAAGCAGCACTAGTGTACGGGCAAATGAATGAACCCCCAGGGGCTAGAGCAAGAGTTGCCTTAACAGGCTTAACTGTAGCTGAGTATTTTAGAGATCAAGAAGGACAAGATGTACTTTTCTTTGTTGATAATATCTTTAGATTTACTCAAGCAGGTTCAGAAGTTTCTGCGCTATTAGGAAGAATTCCTTCAGCTGTTGGATATCAGCCTACACTTGCAACAGATATGGGTAACCTTCAAGAAAGAATTACAACAACTAATAAAGGATCAATCACATCAGTGCAGGCAATTTATGTACCAGCAGATGACTTAACTGATCCAGCACCTGCTACATCTTTTGCTCACTTAGATGCAACAACAGTATTATCTAGACAGATAGCAGAAATTGGAATTTATCCAGCAGTAGACCCTCTGGATTCTACTTCTAGAATTTTAGATCCAAGAATAGTTGGAGATGAACACTATAGAGTTGCTAGAGAAGTACAAAAAATTCTTCAAACTTACAAATCACTCCAAGATATTATTGCAATTTTAGGAATGGATGAACTTTCTGAAGAAGATAAATTAAAAGTGGCTAGAGCTCGTAAAATACAAAGATTTCTATCGCAACCCTTCTTTGTTGCAGAAGTCTTTACAGGTTCACCTGGAAAATTAGTAGATTTAGAATCTACAATCAAAGGGTTTGCCGCAATATGTAATGGTGAGTACGATCATTTACCTGAAGCTGCATTTTATATGGTGGGTACAATTGAGGAAGCTGTAGAAAAAGCAGAAAAAATGGCGAAAGATGCTGCTGCATAATGAGCGAAGATTTCAAAATAGAAATAGTAAACCCTGAAAAATCTTTTCTTTCAAAAGAAGATGTAACAGAAGTTGTTGTGCCTGCTTTTGAGGGAGAAATGGGAATTTTAAAAGACCATATCTCAATTATTTCATTCTTAAAACCAGGCATTATTAAAATATTTTCTAAATCTGGAGAGGAACATTATTATGTTGAAGATGGAATTGTTGAATTTAAGAATAATAATTTATCAGTACTAACAAGCTCTATCTTTAATATTAAAGATATTGATAAAGATAAAATTAGCGAGATGCTCACGCAAGCAGAAGAACATTCAAAAAATAGTGAAATTACAGATCAAAATAAATATTTAGTAGATCAAAAAATTGATGTGTTAAAAACTCTTAATTAAGAATCTCTTTTACTTTTTTTTTAATATCCTCATACACGTGCAATTTAAAGTCTACAACTAGGTCGGTTATATTTTCAACATCAATCCACTTCCATTCACAAAATTCTGGATTATTAGTTTTAATATCAATTTCACTATCTTGTCCTAAAAATCTCATCACAAACCATTTTTGTTCTTGTCCTCTATATTTCCCTTTCCAAATAATTCCCAATAAATTTTTAGGTAACTCGTAAGAGATTAGTCCATCAAGCTCTTTAATTAGATCTACATTCTTGATGCTGGTTTCTTCTTCTAGTTCTCGATAAGCAGCAGCTAAATAGTCCTCACCCTTATCAACACCACCCTGAGGCATTTGCCAGAAATTTTTTTGATTATCTATTCTTTTTGCAACAAAAACTTTATTTTTTTTATTTAATACAACAATTCCAACCCCACTCCTAAGAGGTAAATCTATATTTTTGTTTGTCATTTATCCGTTGAGTAGTTTTAAAGCAAAGTTTAATTGATTATCTGTTTTAGAATTAAATTTAAAATCATCCAAACCTTCTACTACTTCTATATCAGGTGTTACACCTACTTCAGAAATAGATTTACCTGAAGGTAGATAATATTTTGCAATTGTTAATCTGATAGCACCTCTATTTTTTAAAGGTATTATTGATTGTACAGAACCTTTTCCATAGCTATTTTCCCCAAGTATAATAGCTCTTTTATGATCTTTTAATGCGCCAGCCACTATCTCTGATGCTGATGCTGACCCATAGTTAATAAGTACAATTAATGTTTTGCCATTTGTTAAATCACCTTTTTTAGCAAACCATTTTCTATTCTCTGAAACTTTTCGACTTTTAGTTGATACAATCTCCCCATTTTCTAAAAAGAAGTCTGAAATTTTAATTGCTTGAGAAAGTAATCCACCAGGATTATTTCTTAAATCTAAAATATATCCTTTTAGATTTTTATTTTTATTTAAGTTATTAATTTTTTCTTTAATTTGATGACTACTATTTTCGTTAAAGGAAGTGAGTCTAATGTAGCCAATATTATTGTCCTTAAGTTCAGATTTAACTGATTGCACCTCAATGATTTCTCTTGTTATGTTAAAGATCAGTGATTTTTTGACACCACGCCTTCTAACAGTTATTTCAATGCTCGATCCTACAGGTCCTCTCATTAAATCAACCGCCTCCATTAATGATTTCCCCTGTACCTGTACATTATTAATTTTTACAATATAATCACCAGCTTTTAATCCAGCTTTTGAGGCTGGTGTATTATCAATTGGAGAAATTACTTTCACAACACCTGCCTCCATACCAACTTCAATGCCAAGCCCACCGAATTCACCACTTGTTTCAGTTTGCATGCCCTCGAAACTTTCAGGAGTCATGTAAGCTGAGTAGGGGTCTAAAGATTGTAGCAATCCATTTATTGCAGCATCCATACCCTTAGATTGATCTACTTCATCAACATACTCCTTATTAATTTTTTCAAGTACTTCACCAAATAAGTCTATTTTTTTATATATATCGGAATTTTCAGAAAAACTTTTTTCAAAAACAAATATGGAAATAATAAAAAAAAGAAGGAATCTTTTTATCATATTTATATCATTACTTTTTCTTTAGGAATAAGTTCTGACCATATTTTTTCAAGTTCATAAAATTTTCGTTTATCAGGATTAAATATATGAACAATCAAATCAATGCCATCAACCAATTTCCAGTCTAAACTTTCTTTTCCTTCAATTTTAGAATTTTTAACTCCATTAGCTCTTAGTTTTTCTAATACTTGTTCCGATAAGGCCTGAATATGTCTTGAAGAAGTTCCACTTGCTATGATCATGTAGTCTGCCATAGAACTTTTATTCTTAAGATCTATAGAGATTATGTCTAATGCTTTGTTGGAGTCTAGGGTATCTAATATAATTTTTTTTAGATTTGTATTTTTTTCCATTTATTAATTAAACCTTATCAAACTTTTCTTAATTGAGAAGATGAAATATTAACTTTATTAAAATTAATAAAAGTTAGACCTTTTTTATTTGCCTCAGTAAAGGTTACTGACTTTAATGACTTAGCTCTATACCCTTGACGGTCAAATACTAGAATATTGCATTTTCTTATAATAGATTTCCATTTATACCATTTGTGAAAATTTATGAGATTATCAGCGCCCATAATGAAATAAATTTCATTTTTGTTCTCTTCGTTTAAATGTTCAATTAAATCAACCGTTCTGTTAGAGTCAATTTTTTTTTCATAAAATTTAACTTTAATATAATCATTTTTGCCTATTAATTTTTTTGCAAATTGCATTCTGCTTCTTAAGTTTGATTTACTTTCACTTTTAAATGGATTTTTTTTTGTAATTGCCCAAACAATATTTTTTAACCCAAATCTTTTTTTTGCTTGTTTTGATATTTCTAAATGTCCTTTATGTGCAGGATCAAATGTACCACCTAAAATACCAATTTTTATTTTTTCAGGTTTCAATTTATTTTCTAGTTTGACCGTTGCTAACAATTTCATATTTATAAGAAATAAGTTGACCTAATCCCACGGGTCCTCTTGGAGGAAGAGTGTTAGTTGAGATACCAACCTCTCCACCAAACCCAAACTCTCCACCATCAGCAAATTGTGTTGATGTGTTGTGCATAGCTATAGAGCTTTTAACATTCTTTAAAAACTTTTTAGCAGTCTTTTTATTTTTAGTAATTATAGAATCTGTATGCATAGTTCCATATTTGTTAATATGATTGATTGCTTCTTCACAATTTTTTACAGTCTTTACAGATACCGTCGCTGCCAAGTATTCTGTAGACCAGTCTCTCTCTTTTGCAGAGGAGATTTTACCTTTATAATGTTTATTTAAAAAGAGATCTCCATATATTTTACAATTATTTTCTTCTAGTTTTTTTAAAATAGGATTACAAAATTTCTTAACTATTTTTTCATGAAGTAAAATTGTTTCAGTAGCACCGCAAATACTGGTATTTCTTAATTTAGCATTATAGATAATATTTATAGCCATCTTTAGTTCGGCATCTTTATCAACAAACGTGTGACATAACCCTTCTAAATGTCCAATAATAGGAACGGTTGAAAACTCCTGGACTCTTTTTACTAAATTTTTTCCACCACGTGGTATGAGCACATCAATATAATCTTTCATTTTTGAAAGCATAAAATCAACCATTTTTCTATCTTTAGAATCCACAAATTGAATGAAATTTTCATTAACCTTATTTTCTTTGAGAGCTTTTCGAAATAATTTAGCTAAAATTTTATTGGTGTTTATTGCTTCTGAGCCACCTTTTAAAATTACAGCATTTCCAGACTTAAAACATAAACTAGCAACATTTGAAGTAACATCAGGTCTACTTTCGTATATAACCCCTATAACTCCAATAGGTATAGATACTCTTTTAATTTTTAACCCATTAGGTCTACTCCATTTTTCAAGAGTATTATCAATAGGATCTTTTAGTTTAGTAATTTTATTTATTGAGTTTTTTATATTATCTAATTTTTTATGATCAATAGTCAGTCTATCAATTAAATTATTCTTCAGTCCTTTTTTTAGAGCAAATTTTATATCTTTTGAGTTTGCTCTAATTATAGAATTTCTCTCTTTATCCAATAATAAGGCATACTTTTTTAAAATTTTATTTTTTACTTTAGTATTAATTTTTTCAATAGCTGCTTTTTTTGCATTTTGCCCTATTAAATTCATATATTGACTCATTTTAGACCTCCACCATATCATCTTTATGTATAACTTCAGATTTAGCAACATATCCTAATATTTTTTCGATTTCTTTAGAATGGTGCCCCATAATTCTTAATATTTCATCGGATGAGAACGAACTTAAACCTCTAGCACATTCAGAGTTTTTTTTATTTAAAACTTTTATGTGATCACCTTTTTTAAACTTACCAGATACTTTTGTAATTCCAGCTGCTAATAAACTTTTACCATTCAAAAGTGCTTGTTTGGCACCATCATCAATAATAATTTCTCCTTTAGGTGAAATTGAACTAATAATCCATTTTTTTCTAGCATCTAATTTGGTTATTTTTGGTAAAAACCACGTACAGTTGTTATCTTTAATTATTTTTTTAATAGGTCTCATTAACAGACCATTAGCTATTACCATTTGACATCCTGATAGTTGACAGATTTTTGCTGCATCAATTTTGGTTTTCATTCCTCCTGTTCCATGCTCACCAATACTTTTGGTTGCAATTTTTTCTATATTTTTATCTATATTTTTTATCTCTTTTATCAATTTTGCATTTTTATAAATTTTTGGATTTTGAGTGTAAAGACCATCAACATCAGAAAGAAGTATCAGCGAGTCAGCACCAGATATTTGTGCAACTCTAGAAGCCAATCTATCGTTATCACCGTATTTGATTTCTGTAGTTGCTATGGTGTCATTTTCATTAACAATAGGTATAAAATCTAATTGAAATAAATTATCAAACGTTCTTTTGGCATTTAAGGCTCTTCTTCTTTGTTCGGTATCCTCTAGTGTAAGTAAAATCTGAGATATATTAATATTTTGTTTAACAAATATTTCTGAAAATAAATTCATAAGCTCAATTTGCCCAATGGAGGCTACTGCTTGACTTTTATCAATTTTAAGATTTTTTTTATTTATATTAAGTTTTTTACAGCCCATTGCAATAGCACCCGAACTCACAATAATAACTTTTTTATTTTTTTTAATTAGTTCTTGAATGTCTTTAGAAAATTCTAAAAGCCATTTTTTTCTAATTTTTTTATTATCATCTATTAATAAAGATGAGCCAATTTTAATTACAATTATTTTAGAATTCTTAAGATACATACGCGAGTAATTTAGCCTTAACTTTTGATATAGATCCCTTGTCTAATGTTGAAAGGGTTATTACCTCAGAATTTTTATTTTTAGAAAAATTTTTCACAATTTCATCTACTTCTTCTTCGTCTAATAAGTCTGTTTTATTTAATACAATTATTTCTTTTTTTTCAAGGATCTCTTTACTGTAGCTACCAAGTTCTTTTTTAACTTGTTGATATGCATTTTCAATATTTTCATTAGTAATATCTACTAAATGCATCAAAGTTTTGCATCTTTCTATGTGTTTTAAGAATTGAATTCCAAGACCTACACCCTCATGGGCACCTTCAACTAGTCCAGGGATGTCAGCTAAGGTTATTTCTTTATCATCATAAGTTGCGACACCAAGGTTTGGATTTAAAGTTGTAAACTTATAATTCGCAATCTTAGGTGTGGCATTTGTAATAGCTGCTAATAAACTAGATTTTCCTGCATTAGGCAATCCTACAATGCCAACATCTGCAATAGTTTTTAACTGAAGCCAAATCACATACTCTTCACCTATCGCACCTTTTGTAAATTTTTTTGGAGCCCTGTTTGTAGAACTTTTAAATCTAGTATTCCCAAGACCACCCTTACCACCTTTGGCTACAATAAATTCTTCACCCTCTTTTTTAAAATCATAAATTAAAGTTTTATTATCTTCTTCAAAAACTTGTGTACCTATTGGAACTTTTAAAAATAAATCTTCTCCTCCATGACCTGTACGATTTTGTCCAGAACCATTCACTCCTCTTCCAGCCTTGTGGTGTTGTTGAAATCTATAATCGATAAGAGTATTTAAATTTCTTTCTGATCTTAGGAATATGGTGCCACCTTTACCTCCATCGCCACCATCAGGTCCACCGTACTCAATGAATTTCTCTCTACGAAAACTAGGAGATCCATGCCCGCCATTGCCGGCCTTTACATAAATTTTTACTTGATCAAGAAACTTCATATTACAACTATTAGTTTTTTAGTTGTACTACTAATTGGGTTTTACGGAAACGAATGTTCTGTCTAATCTACCTTTTTTAAATACAACTTTTCCCTCAACAACAGAAAAAATTGAATGATCTTTTCCCATTCCTACGTTTTCACCAGGAAAAATTTTAGTTCCTCTTTGTCTAACAATTATATTTCCAGGAATTACCACTTCACCACCGTACTTCTTAACGCCAAGTCTACGACCAGCACTATCTCGTCCGTTTCTCGATGATCCACCTGCTTTTTTTGTAGCCATAATTTAATCTATTTACTTACTGCTTCAGCTTTAACTTTAACTTCCACTTTTTCAATTTTTTTAGTTGGTTTAACAATTTTTTCTGCTTCAGCTAAAACTTTGCCATCTTTTGAAAAAATTTTGCTAATTCTTATTAATGAATATTGCTGTCTATGGCCATTTTTTCTTCTAGAATTTTGTCTTCTTCTTTTTTTGAAAATTAATATTGTTCTATTTTTTCCGTTTTCAACAAGATTTGCTTCAACTTTTGCTCCTTCAACCGTTGGTGAGCCAACTTCAATATTTTTATCATCGCCGTAGGCTAAGATTTCTTTAAATTCTATCTTAGTTTCAAGCATAGAATCCTCTAATCTTTCAATTTTAAGGATTTCCCCAGCCTTTACTTTGTACTGTTTTCCACCTGTTTGTATGATTGCGTATGACATTGTTTAATCTAGTTTTTATAAGCAGCAATATAGTCGGGAGCCTATTATAGTCAAGTCCGAATAAGTTAGAAATTGTCCTTTAAATACCTCAGTTTTGAAAAAGTTTCTACATTGTTTGATCTAAGAAAAATATTACACTCTAATTCGTCTTTCATAGTAGATGGAATAGTCGACCCCCCAGTTTTTAATTTTATTTTTATATCATTTACCTTAGTTTTAAGATTTTTGTTATTTTCGTCGTGAGCTATACAAAATCTTGAATTTTGTATTGTATATTCATGACCACAAAAAACTTTTGTATTTTTTGGTAACTCTTTTAGTTTCATCAAGGAATCAAACATTTGGGCGTATGTTCCTTCAAAAATTTTTCCACAACCTAAAGAAAAAAGAGTATCTCCAGTGAAAACAGATTTATCTTTATGAAAATAGAAACATATATGACCAAGTGTATGTCCTGGAACATGAATTATTTTTGCTTCAAAGTTTTTATGTATCCAAGTTTCTTGATCACTTACCAGTATATCTATTCCTGGAATTCTTTCCCTATCTCCTTCATACCCAATAACACTTGCTCCATATTTTTCTTTTAATTTTTGATTTCCGCCTACATGATCATAATGATGATGTGTATTTAATATAAATTTTAATTGAATTTGGGTATTTTCTAGATATTCAATAATAGGATCAGCTTCACTTGGGTCAACTACACAGGCAATATTATTTTCTTCATCAATTATTAAATAAGAATAATTATCTTGCAGGCAGGGTATTATTTGAATCTTCATTTATTTTTCAATTAAAAAAATTCCTAACTCAGCTGATAAATTTTTTATATTAAGATTTGTCTCATTAATAAATGAGGTTTTTTCATTGTGAAGAGCTAATGCTTTATCTAATGTAATACCCCTCTCATTACAGAATTTATAAAAATCTTTAATTGTACACATGTGTAGATTGGGAGTATTGTACCATTCATCAGGCAGATTTTTTGTAATTGGCATTGTTCCTTTAATTAACAAGTGGAGTCTTACCTTCCAAAACCCAAAATTTGGCACAGTAACAATCGCTTTTTTCCCTACTCTTAATAGCTCCTGAATAACTATTTCTGGATTTAGGAAAGCTTGAAGTGTTTGGCTTAATATTACAAAATCAAAAGAGCTATCAGGAAATTGAGAAAGGTCTTTTTCGGCATCTCCCTCGATTACAGTTAGACCTTTGCTTACACATTTTTGTGAGTTATCTTTGGAAATCTCAATCCCTCTTATGTCTATTTCTTTATTTTTCTGTAAAAACTCCATCAACGTTCCGTCTCCACATCCAACATCTAAAACTCTTGTATTTTTTTCAATAAAATCTGAAATTATTTTAAATTCTTGTTTCATCTTTAATTTTTTAAATAGGAATTATTAATATAATCTTTCAAAGTATTTAAAAACTCAGGAACATCCAGAAGAAATGAATCGTGCCCTTTATCTGACTCAATTTCAACAAAGGCAACATCAGCACCTATGGCATTTAAAGCTATAACAATTTCTTTATTTTCAGAAGTTGGGTAAAGCCAGTCCGAAGTAAATGATATAACAAGAAATTTAGTTTTGGTTTTTTCAAAGGCTTTTGATAAATTTCCATTATATTCTTTGATTAAATCAAAATAATCCATAGCTCTTGTAATATACAAATAACTATTCGCATCAAACCTATCTACAAACACACTTCCTTGGTACCTTAAATAACTTTCTATCTGGAAATCTGCATCAAAACTAAATTTTAAATCATCTCTTTCTTGTAATTTTCTTCCAAATTTTTCTTGTAAACCATTTTTAGATAAATAGGTTATATGAGCGGCCATTCTTGCAACAGATAAGCCCTTATCAGGGTTTTTATTTTGATTTGCATAGTCTCCATTCAGCCAATTTGAGTCAGCCATTATGGACTGTCTGCCAAGTTCATTAAAAGCAATATTTTGTGCTGAATGACTTGAAGTACAGGCAATTGGAATTGCTATTTTTGCTTTACTAGGAAAATTACTTACAAATTGAAGGACTTGCATGCCGCCCATAGATCCACCCATGACTGCAAATAATTTTTTAATTTTTAAAAATTCTAAAAGGTTATACTGCGCATTTACCATATCATTTATTGTAATAACGGGGAAGGTGGTTCCATAAATTTTATTTGTTTCATAGTTAGTGTTACTAGGTCCAAAAGAACCTAAACACCCACCAATCACATTCGCACAAATTACAAAATACTTATCTGTATCAATAGCTTTACCTGGGCCTACAGCATAAGACCACCAACCATCTTTTTTAGTTATTGGGTTTTTCCCAGATACAAACTGATCACCAGTTAAGGCGTGAAACACTAAAATAGCATTATCTTTTTTCTCATTAAGAGAGCCATAGGTTTCATAGGCTAAAGGAAAATTGTTAATAGTCTGGCCACAATCTAACTTTAATGGTTTATCAATTATTAAATTTTTTATGTTTATATTTTTATTCATAAATAATAGCTAAAATTGAATTGTGAGAGAAAAAAACATATTTAGCGGGTTTTTTTAAGCGCTCGCAATTCAGTTAAATCAGCGCACTTTTTTTGTACTAGATAGTATTTCTTATGTCAAATATTTTAAAAAATGACTTATTCTGTATGAAAGTTTAATATTTTATTTATAAGATTAATAAAATGACAGTTCCAAAGTTTAAAAAATTTAGAATAGATGCTTATAAGCCAGGTAAATCAAAAATTGGTAATGTTAAGAATATTATAAAATTATCAGCTAATGAGTCAGCGTTAGGGGTTAGCCCAAGAGTAAAAAGAGTTTTAAATAATAAAAATTTGATCTTATCTAAATATCCAGACAGCAAAGCCCAAGTTTTAAGAAAAGAAATTTCAAATAAGTTTAATTGTGATTTTAATAAGATTATTTGTGGTGCTGGGTCAGATGAGATCATTCAGATGGTTTGTCAGCTATATTTAAAGCCATCAGATGAGGTAATTGTACCTCAATATAGCTTTCTAATGTATAGAATTTATGCGCAAATCGTTGGAGCAAAAGTTGTTTTTTCAAAAGAAAAAAACTTTAAAGTGTCAGTAGAAGAGATAATTAAAAAAGTTACAAAAAAAACAAAAATAGTTTTTATTGCCAACCCAAACAATCCAACCGGTACTTATTTAAATAAATTAGAACTATTAGAACTAAGAAAAAAATTAAAAAAAAATATTTTACTAGTTTTGGATGATGCGTATTTTGAGTATATGAAAAACAAAGATTATAAATCAAGTTTAGATATATTTAAAAATAAGGACAATGTAGTTGTGATAAGAACTTTTTCAAAAATTTATGGGTTAGCTTCTTTAAGGATTGGCTGGGGTTATGCTTCAAAAAAAATTATTAATGCAATGAATATAATTAAACCACCATTTAATGTAAATCAACTGGCACAAATTGCAGCAACAGAAGCTTTAAAAGATGGAAATTTTATTAATCAATCTGTGAAACATAATATTACAGAAGCCAATAAAGTCAAAAACATTTTAGAAAAACTAGACATTTTTTCAAATGAAGTAACAGCTAATTTTTTATTACTAAATTTTGATAAATGTAAATTGTCAGCTAGTTATGTTTTTAATAAACTACAATCAAAAGGAATTATATTAAGATCCACGGAAGAAGGATATAATATTAAAAATAAATTAAGATTAACAATTGGATCTAAAAAAGATAATACAAAACTTATAGCAGCAATTAAGGTTATATTTAATTAGTTATGAAAAATATTTTGATTATAGGATGTGGTTTAATTGGCTCTTCATTATTAAGGTCAATAGTTGATAAAAAAATAGGTAAAAAAATTTTTATTTATGAAAAATCAAAATCAAATGTTTTAAAAATTAAAAAATTAAAATTGCCATGTAAAGTTACAAATGACCTAAAAAAAATTATCCCAAATTTAGATTTGATAATATTTTGTACTCCATTAGGAGAATATGAAAAAATAATTTTAAAAATAAATAAATACTTAGTACCCAAAACAATCATCACAGATGTTGGGTCATCTAAAGAAAAGTCTATGGATTTAATTAAAAGAAGATTAAAAAAAGGAATTTTTTGGACATCCAGTCATCCTATCGCAGGATCAGAGGTTAGTGGACCAGAGCATGGGCTAAAAAACTTATTTCTTAATAAATGGTGCATATTAATAAAAGAAAAAAACACCAACAGGAAACACCTCTCGATAATGACTAAGTTTTGGAAAAAAATTGGTTCTAGAGTTGTAATTATGGACTCAAAAAAACATGACACGGTCTTTTCTATGACAAGTCATTTACCGCACTTAATTGCATATAACTTAGTTAAAACAGCAACAGATTTTGAAAAACAACAAAGATATGAGCTAATTAAGTTTAGTGCGGGTGGTTTGAGGGATTTTTCAAGAATTGCCGCATCTAATGAAATTATGTGGAGAGATGTATTTTTTAATAATCAAAAAAATATTTCAAAAGTTATTGATTTATTTATAAAAAATTTACGTTCATTTAAAAGAGATATTCAATCTAAAAATAATAAATCCATTATTAAGAAATTAGTTGATACTAAAAAAGTTAGAAAAAAAATAATTAAATTGAAGCAAGATATTAACAAACCAGATTTTGGTAGAAGTTAATATTTTATAGAGGATATTTTTTTTACTATTAGTTTGGCTGTTCTTTCAATTCCATCTATTGTTTTTTTTATAGGCATAATTAAAACCTTTTTTTCTGGGCCATATGCATGAATTAATTTTTTAGAATTAATACAAATAGCAACATGACCTTTCCAAAATATAATGTCACCCTTTTTAAAGCTTTTTCTTTTAGTATTTTTTCTTGAGTATTTTATTTGTTCTTTTGTATCTCTAGGATAAAATTTACAATTATTATAATAATATAATAATTGTAAAATAGCTGAGCAATCTATTCCTTTATAAGTTTTACCACCCCAAACATATTTAGTTCTTAAAAATAATTTTAATATTTTCAAGTAGTTTTTTTCTATATGATCAATTTTCTTGATATTTTTTTTTTCAATCCATTTATTTTTTTCATATTCTGCGAACTTTTTAGTTTCCTGAATTATTAAAATCTTCGATGCAAATGGTAAGAAATATTTTGTCTTATTTTTTTGTTTATTAAAGATATTAGCTCTTAGATTAAATATTTTATGTGTAGGCTTGTATTCATCTGTATAATCCTCATCTTTTATGAAGCCAATATATCTATCGAATGATGTTTTTATTTTTAACCAACCTTTATCCTTTGATAAAATTTTGAATTTTTCTCCATATAAAATTTGGGAACTTACTGGAGATTCATGAGTAGATCTCTCATAAATATTTGTAAGGTTATTTTTAAAAAAAAAATTATTTTTCACTTAGGTTTAATTTATCTTTTATTATCCAGAGAAAAACCAAAGAAGGAACCACCATTAATGATGTAATAATAAAAAAAATGGCCCAATCATTATGAACGTTTTCAGGAGTATTTAAAAATTCAAGCTTATCAACAACAAAACCAGAGAATGAGGAAAATATATTTTTTCCAAATGTTGCCAATGATGCCATTAGAGCATAATGACTGGCGGTGTAGGTTCTATCAACCAAAATTGATACAAATGCTACAAAAACAACTGTTGAAATAGATTCTGTAATTTGGTCAAGAATTACTGCTGTCGCAAAAAGAAATTCTGAATTCCCATACCATGCAAGAGCTGAGAAAAGAAGGTTTGTTGACGCCATTAGTAATCCTGCAATAATCATGGCTTTAACTAGGCCCGAACGTATTGCAAAGAAGCTTCCAATTAAAGTGAAGCAGATTGTAACGATCCATCCATAACCACCTGAATAAATAGCAATTTGTTTTTTTGAAAAACCCATATCATCATAAAATACTATGGACATCTTTCCTAAAAATGCTTCTCCAATTTTAAAAAGAAATAAAAAAACTATAATGTAAATCCCAATTTTTGTACCTTTGCTTTTAAAAAAACTTATAAAGGGGCCACTTATAGTTCCTATTATCCATGCAACTTTTGTATTAAACGAGTTAGGTGAACCAAGTTTAGCAAGAATTAATTGATCATTTTTTTGTTGTTGAATTTTTCTTTCAAGTGAATCTTTTTCATTGATAAACATCAACCCTATATTGCAGACTACAATTAATATAGTTAGTAAAAGAAAAGTTATTTGCCAGTAATTTTCATAACCTAATTTTTCAAAATAGTCTGCTGTTAAGAAGGTAATAACCTTACCAAGCTTGAACCCTGTATACCAACCTATGACCATTACGCCAGCGCCAGCTGACATTGAGGCCCCATCAGTTTTACTAATTTGTTCAATTCTCAATGCATCTGTTACAATATCTTGTGTAGATGAAGCAATTGCAATAATTAGGCCTACCAATCCAACTATCCATATATTTTCTTTTGGATTATTTAAGCCCCATACAATTAAGCTTAAAAAAATTATTAATTGCATAATTACAATCCAGCTTTTACGGTGGCCTATTTTATTTGTTACCCAGGGCACTCTAATACGATCCACAATGGGAGCCCACAACCAATTAAATCCATACACTATACCTATTAAAGATAAAAAACCTATTTGACTCCTTGAGAAATCATTATCTCTTAACCAAAGTGAAAGGGCACTATAAATTAACACAAAAGGAAAACCTTGAATTATTCCTAGTAATAAAATTCGTGCCATTTTTATTTCAAAATAAAGTGAAAGAGTTTCTGAAAGTGATTGCTTCTTTATTTCAATCATAATTAATTTCTCCAAAATGAAGGTAGAAATAGAACTAATATAGCGAATAACTCTAATCTACCCAATATCATCCCAAGACTCAAAATCCACTTAGATATCTCTGGTAAGCTAGAAAAGTTACCACTAGGGCCAATTGTAGAGCCTAATCCTGGTCCAACATTTGAAATCGAAGTTGCAGCACCAGAGATTGAAGTAACAAAGTCTAAACCACTTAAAGATAATAATGCAGTTATTACAAAAAAAATAACCAAGTAAAGAAAAATGAAAGAGATGATCGAAGCCATAAATTTATTATCCACATTATTCTTGTCATATTTAATTATAAATATTCCCCTTGGATAAATAATTTTTTTTAGTTGATTAACAATAAATAAATATAGAATTTGAATCCTAAAAATTTTAATTCCACAGGTTGTTGATCCAGCACATCCACCAATGAACATTAGAGTTAAAAAGAAAATTAATGGAAAATTTCCCCATCCATCAAATTCTCCAGTCACGTATCCCGTACCAGTTAAAATAGAAATAACATTAAAAAAAATTGCCCTTATATTAATTTGGGAGAAATCTTTATTTTGAAAAAGAGAATAAATAAAAAGCAGAATAATTGAAAAAATGATTATCTTAATAAATGATTTAATCTGAACATCTGAAATAAATATTCTTTTATTACCGTTTAAAAATTTTATATAGGCAATAAAAGGTAAACTACCCAGTATAATAAAAATCATTGATGATATCTCAATAGATGGACTGTTAAAATATCCTATGGACTCATTATAGTTTGAAAAGCCACCTGTAGCTATTGTAGTCATGGAGTGCGTTATACTATCAAAAATATTCATACCAAAAATTTTATAAGTAACAGCACAAAGTGTTGTCAGCGTTAAGTAAACATAAATTAATCTAAGAGATATTTCTTTAGATTTTGGTAATAATTTTTCAGAAGAGTCGTTGCTTGAAATTTTAAATAACTGCATTCCTCCAACATTCATTATTGGCATTAGAGTTATTGCCATTACGATAATACCAATTCCACCCAACCATTGAAGCATAGCTCTCCATAAAAGTATTGATCTAGGGGCCTCCTCTAAGTTTGAAATAATTGTAGATCCAGTAGTGGTAATACCAGACATACTTTCAAAAAAAGAATCTGTAATAGATAATTCAAGAGAAGAAAAAATAAAAGGTAAAGAGCCAAATATTGCAATACTTAACCATGATAGAGCTGTTAACAAGAAAGCTTGTTGTAAATTTAATTTCTTATCATGATTTAAATTTGTTAAAAAAAATAAAACACCAAATATTATTGAAATTATAGAAGCCCCTATAAAAGAAGAATCTATTTCCGAATAAATAAACTGGGTTAAAATTGGAATCATCATGGAAATTCCAAGAATAATTTGCAAAATACCCAAGGTAAAAAAAACAGTTTTATAATTAGACATTTTGAAAGAACATTATTTTATGGTAAATAAATTTCAACTCTATAAGAGTTAATAATAACAGCAAATATAAGATATTTCTTATTAAACAAAGTGATTGAAAAAGACAATTTAGATAAAACTAACGCATGGCCCTTTGTTGAGGCTAAAAAAATGTTGCGTGAGAGAAAATCCTTTATTGAAAAAAAGGGTAAAATTATTTTACAAACTGGTTATGGTCCGAGTGGATTGCCTCATATAGGCACTTTTGGTGAGGTTGCTAGAACATCAATGATGGTTAATGCCCTAAAACAACTTACCGATATACCAACAGAAATTATAACCTTTTCAGATGATATGGATGGTTTTAGAAAAGTTCCTGAGAATGTTCCCAATCAAGAATTACTAAAAAAAAATCTTCATAAACCTTTAACTCAAGTACCAGATCCTTTCAAAAAATTTTCAAGCTTTGGTGAGCACAATAATGAAATGCTAAAAGATTTTTTAGATAAATTTAACTTTGAATATAATTTTAAAAGTTCTTCAGTACTTTATAAGGGTGGTCTTTTTAATCCTACTTTGCAGATAATTTTAGAAAATTACCAAGGTATTATGGATATAATTCTTCCAACACTCGGTAAGGAAAGGCAAAAAACTTACAGTCCCTTTTTACCCATATGCCCAGATACTGGAAAGGTTTTAGAAATTCCAGTTTTAGAAATCATAAAAGAAAAATCTAAAATTATTTTTGATAATAATGGAAAAAAACTTGAAACAAGTGTTTTAGACGGACACTGTAAATTACAGTGGAAAGTGGATTGGGCTATGAGGTGGTATGCGCTTGATATAGATTTTGAAATGTATGGAAAAGATTTAATAGAAAGCGCAATATTATCCTCAAGAATAGTTAAGTTAATTGGAAAAACAAACCCATCTGGTTTTGCTTATGAACTTTTTTTAGATGAAAAAGGAGAAAAAATTTCCAAGTCAAAAGGTAATGGAATCACTATTGATCAATGGTTGGAGTATGCATCTCCTGAAAGTCTTTCACTGTATATGTATCAAAATCCCAAAAGAGCAAAAAAATTGTATAAAGAAATAGTTCCAAAAACAGTTGATGAATATTTGGATTGTATGGAAAAAGCAAAAAACCAAAGCGAATTAAAGCTATTAATGAACCCAGTTTGGCATGTTCATAACGGAACAATTCCACAAGAAGATACTATTATGAGTTTTTCAATGCTTTTAAATTTAGTAGAGGCAAGTAATGCAAATTCTAAGGAGTTACTCTGGAAATTTGTAAAAAAATACAAAAAGGATATTTCAGAAAAAGATCATATAATTTTTGATAATTTAATAGGCTACGCTATTAAATATTTTAACGATGTAATCAAACTACAGAAAAAATATAAAAAACCAGATTCAAAAGAAAAAATGGCATTAGAAGCCCTAGTTAAGACTCTTGATGATTGTAGTGATGAAATGTTGCCTGAAGATATTCAAACGTTAATTTATTCAACTGGAAAAGAAAATGGGTATTCAGAAAATCTACGTGATTGGTTTAAATTAATTTACGAAGTTGTGTTTGGAGATGAAAATGGTCCCAGAATGGGTTTTTTTATAAGCTTCTTTGGAGTAAAAGAAACTAAAGAATTAATAACAGAAAAAATAAAATAATGTTTTCAAAATTCAGATCGCTAATTTTTAAAATTGATCCTGAAACTGCTCATAATTTAGCAATTAAGTCTTTAAAATTAAATTTGACACCAAATTTAATGGATGAAGATAAAGATGATCCAATGTTTAAATCCACTTTGTTTGGTAAAGAAATAGATAACCCAATTGGAATGGCTGCCGGATTTGACAAAAACGCTGAAGTTTATAACCCTTTATTTAAACTTGGATTTGGGTTTGTTGAAGTAGGGACGGTCACTCCGCTTAAGCAATATGGAAATCCAAAGCCAAGAGTATTTAGATTAGTTGAAGACCAGGCACTTATAAATAGATTGGGTTTTAATAATTTAGGATCTGAAAATGTAAGCAATAGAATTCGATCTAATTTAAATACAGGTTTATTGGGAATTAACATAGGTCCTAATAAAGATAGCAATGATAGGCTAAATGATTATTTAATTGGTTTTAGAACCTTTCATGATATTGCTGATTATATTACAATTAACATTTCTTCACCTAATACAGAAAATTTAAGAAGTTTTCATGACGAAGAAAAATTTGATGAATTAATGAATTCAATTCAAGAAGAAAAAGTTAAACTGAAATCAAAAATACCAATTGTTGTAAAAATTTCTCCAGATATTTCAGAGGAACAAATTGAGTTGGTAAGCAAAATATTGTTAGATCATAAAGTAAGTGCAGTAATTGTTTCAAATACAACTTCAGGAAACAGGGAAAAATTAAACGATATATTGAAGCACCAAAAAGGTGGCTTATCAGGCAAACCTCTCGAAGAGGAAGCTAATAAATTAATAAGTAAGTTTTACAAACTGCTAAAAGGTAAAATTGAAATTATTGGAGTAGGTGGTGTTGACTCAGGTGAAAGTGCGTATAGAAAATTTTTAGCTGGAGCAAGTTATGTTCAACTATATACTGGCATGGTTTTTCAAGGTCCAAATATTGTTAGAAAGATAAAAAATGAGCTAAAAGAAATATTAATTACTGATGGGATTAAGAATTTTAGAGAAATAATAGGCAAGAAACAGCCTAATTAAGGCTAATAAACTTGACGAGATCACTAACTCATCTTATATAGTCACTAAATATTATGTCTAAAAAATGCGAATTAACCGGTAAAATACCTATGAAAGGTCACAATGTTAGTCATGCTAACAACAAGACTAATAGAAGATTTTTACCAAATTTAAAAAAAACTAAATTTACAAGTGAACTTTTAAAAAGAAGTTTGACATTGACTGTAAGTAACGCAGGTATGAGATGTGTCGATAAAAAAGGTACTTTTGATCAATTTTTAAAGACAGCAAAAAATAAAAACATATCGCCAAGATTAAAAAAATTAAAAAAAAGTATATTAATTAAGTCACCATTTATAAAAAAAGCACCCAAAGTATCTCCTAGTAAATCAGCTTAATGAAAAAAGTTTTTATAACACTCTCATTTGTAATGGGGATTGTTGTCTTAGCTTCAAATTATTTAGTACAATTTCCAATTAATTATTATGGTTTAGAAGAAATACTAACCTATGGAGCATTTAGTTATCCTGTTGCATTTCTGATAACAGATTTAGCAAATAGATCATATGGCAAAGTTATTGCTAGAAAAATTGTTTATATTGGATTTATTATAGGAATTGCATTCACATTATTTTTTTCAACAAACTTTGCAGATTTAATTTCAGTTAGAATAGCTATTGGGTCTGGTACGGCATTTTTAGTTGCACAATTATTAGATGTCCAAATTTTTGATAAATTGAGAAAAAAAAGATGGTTTGTGGCACCATTAACATCTTCACTAATTGGTTCTACAATTGACACACTTTTGTTTTTTTCAATATCTTTTTATGCGACAGGTATACCTTGGGTAACGCTATCTCTAGGAGACTTAGCGGTTAAAGTATTAGTTGCGTTACTAATGTTAATTCCATTCAGATTATTACTAGGAACACTTAAGACCTCTAAAGCTTAATATAAAAATTTGTAAGATAAAATTTTATAGGCAAGTTTTGCTACAAGGAAATTGTAAGAGTTAAAACCTTTTATAGGTGAAAGTTCATTTATATCTGCACCAACAATATTAGAATTTTTAGCAGCTATTCTTATAATATCTAAAGTTTCATCCCATAGCAATCCGCCTGGTTCAGGAGTTCCGGTTGCAGGCATTATGCTTGAATCTAATCCATCTACATCAAAAGTGAGATAAACAGTTTTATTTTTTATCATTTTTTTAAATTTCTTTAAGTCCCAATCTTTTTTATCTTTTGCCCAAAAAATATTAATTCTAGATGAATTTTTTTTTAAAAAAGGTATTTCACTTTGAGATATGTTTCTGATCCCAAATGAAATTAAAGAAACATTTTTATGATCTAGGCACCTTTTAATAGCTGAAGCATGAGAGAATTTTTCACCATTATAACTTTCTCTTAAATCTGCGTGGGCATCAAAATGTAGTAAGCATATTTCTTTGTGTTTTTTTACAAATGGAGCAATACAGCCTGGTGTTATTGAGTGTTCTCCACCAAAGGTGATTGGAAACAGTTTTTTATCTAATATTTCTTGATTTATATCAGACATCTTTTTTAAAGCTTTTTTAATATTCTTATCAATTTTAAACGGTTTTAAAGTTTTAATTCCAATTTTCTTATAGGGTTCGCAATGCAATTCTTCATCATATAATTCAACTTGATGTGAAGCTTTAATAATTTCTTTAGGACCATTTCGAGTGCCACCACCATAACTTACAGTTTTTTCTAAACCAAATGGAACAACTACTACTTTTTCTTTAAAATTAACATCATTGTCAATTCCAAGAAATCCATTTTTATTAGAAAGATATTTCAATTTTATTTAAATATTTTTGAGAAGTTTTTTCTCGTTCTATTTTTCCAGTCACCCTTATGATATGCATCACTTGCAATCAAAGGAAGGACACTAGTTGCTTCTGCAAAAACCATCTGTTCTTTTGCAATATCTACTTTACCCCAAGAGCTCGCTTCTTTTAATGTAGAACTACTACAAGCGCCATCTCTAGAATCTGCTACTGTAATTTGTACTGCATATTTATGCATCTCAACTTCTTTTCCTAAGAGTTCAGCACAGATAACTGTGTCTTGAACAAAATTTTTAGGAACACCTCCTCCGATCATAAACAAACCAGATCCTTTTGATTGAATTTTTATTTCTGTTAACTCACGAAGCTCTCTAATTGAATCTATTGTAATATGATTTTTAGGATTATTTTCCTGATGAGTCACCAATCCAAAACCAGCACTTGAGTCTGTAAATGCAGGACAGAATATAGGAACATTATTGTGATATGCCGTTTCAATTAATGAATCTTTTTTTTTAGAATGCTTCTTTAAATATTTTCCCATTTCATAAATGAATTCTCTTGAAGTATAACTTCTTGGTTCCAGGGTATCAGCTATTTCACATATTCTTTTGTCACATTCTTGCAACTCTTCCTCATCAATATATGTATCGTAAATTCTATCTATATAGTTTTTTCTTAACTCAGTATCATCTTGAAACTGTGAACCTTGATAGTGTTTAAAGCCTAAAGCTTCAAAAAAATCCATGTCTACTATAGATGCTCCTGTAGCAATAATTGCATCAACCATATTATATTTAACTAAATCTTTATAAATATTCATACATCCTGCAGCAGAAGTTGACCCAGCAAGTGTTAAAAAAATTGTGCAATCCTTATCTTGAATCATTTCATTGAAAATATTGGCTGCATTTGCTGTTTCCCTTGAAACAAAAGACATTTTTTCCATTGAGGAAATTATCTTTCTTGCATCAAATGATGTAATATCGATATGTTCAACAGGATTTTGTAAGAAGCTTTTTTTGCTATTATGAGTTAAATTTTTGTTTTCTGACATTAGGCAACTAATATATCTTTATTAATGTCTTTACCATACAGCGTCATTATAGGTTCATCTTCTACCTCATAAATTTCATTAGAATAAAAACCATTAAATTGAGTTCTAAAAGTTAGACCATAGGCTCCGAGCTGACCTAGCTCAATATAATCATTTTCTTTAATATTATTTGGAAGTAGAAATGGTCCTTTCATATAGTCCATGCTATCGCATGTAGGGCCATAAAAATCAAAAGCAGTTAATTTTTTTGATATTGCTTTTCCACTTTTAATCAAACGAGAAGGGTAAACTATGTTTGGTGTACCTGCATCAAAAAGAGTTCCATAAGTTCCATCATTTATATAAAGTTTTTGTTTTTTTCTAAGATTTACCCTTACAATTGTTGATCCGCTTTCTGCAACTAATGCTCTTCCAGGTTCACACAATATTTCAGGAAGTTTTTCCAACTTTAAATTTAATAAACCTTTTTTTATTTCTTCAAAATAACCGTCTAAAGATTGAGGTACAAGATCAGGATATATAGCAGGAAAACCACCTCCAATATTAATATAATCAGGAATAATTTTTGTTTTTCTTATTATATTTCTAATATCTGCAATTCCTTTTGAATAAGAAATGGGATGCATGCATTGAGATCCCACATGGAAACTTAAACCTATTTTTTTTGCATATTGCTTTGTTAATCTTAATAAAGCAGTCGCTTCAGATATAGATGCTCCAAATTTTGTTGATAAATCTATTTCAGCATGCTCATTTGAAACGGCCACTCTTACAAATAATTCAAGGTCTTTTGCCTCGTTAGTTGTTTCAATAATTTTTATTAATTCATCTTTAGTATCAAGGGAAAAAGCTTTAACATTATAATTAAAATAAGCTTCTTTAATACTTTCTCTACTTTTGACTGTGTGCATATATGAACATTTTGCATTAGGATTAATTGCTCTTATATCTTTAATTTCTTGAATAGAGGCTATATCAAAGTTCTCAATCCCACTCTCTACTATTGTTTTTAGTACTTCAGGATGTGAGTTAGTTTTAACAGCATATAGCACTTTACCAGGAAATTTATTTCTAAAATATGTAGAAGCTAATTGTATTGATTTTTTCCTAATACAATAAATAGGTTTTTCTGGCTTTAGTTGACTTATAAGATCATCAACTGTTTTAAATTTTTGCATTATGTCTCCAAAAAAAATTTAATAAAAAAAAGTTTTTAAAAATACTTAAAAACTTTCATATAAATTATGCAATTAAGGCAATAATTAATTAATGTAAAGTAAATAATAAGTGTTGAAATTTTTATATAAGGCCCCATATCAACTGTATGGATAAACTGAATAATTTAAAAAAACTGAGTGATTTTGAGAATAAAACCTTATTAATCGTTGATGATGACAATCCTTTCAGAGACAGGCTTGCTAGAGCAATGGAAAAAAAAGGGTTTGAGGTTTTTCAAGCTGAAAGTGTACAAAAAGGTATCCAAACCGTTATAGAAAAAAAACCAGGCTTTGCTGTTGTTGACCTTAGACTAGCTGATGGAAACGGGCTTCAAGTAGTAAAACAAATTCAAATTTCTAATCAAAGTAGTAGAATTATAATGTTAACAGGATATGGAAATATTCCAACAGCTGTAGCTGCAATCAAAGAGGGTGCCATTGACTACCTTGCAAAGCCGGCAGACGCAGATGATGTTGAGAAAGCATTACTAGCCGATCCAGAGAAAAAAGCTGAACCACCAGAAAACCCTATGTCGGCTGATAGAGTTAAGTGGGAACACATTCATAGAGTTTTTGAATTATGTAATAGGAATGTATCTGAAACTGCTAGAAGACTTAAAATGCACAGAAGAACATTACAAAGAATTTTATCCAAAAGATCCCCTAGATAAAATTTCTAAACTTAATAATCTTTTTAGCCAATATAGTTAACAAGCATATCTTAAATAATTCAGCTAATAAAAATGGTGTAACACCTAATTCAAGAATTGGCTTATCCCATCCAATTAAAGTTCCCAACCAAATAGCTCCAAATACATAGATTACAGAAACAGAAAATATTAATTTTCCAAAAATTATAAAAATATTTTTGTTAAGATCTAAATAGCCTGCAAAAAAAGAAGCAAATAAAAATCCAATTAAATATCCCATTGTTGGACCAGTGAAGTAAACTAAGCCCACACCTTTTTCAGGTGAATTAGAAAATACTGGTATTCCAATAATTCCTTCAAGAAGATAAACACATACTGTTGCAAGTCCTATCTTGTAACCAAAAGCTAAGCCTAAAAAAAGAACAACAAATGTCTGCATTGTCATTGGCACAGGGTAAAATGGTATTTTTAATTTAGCTGAAATAGTTAAAGCCATTGTTCCTATAAAAATTAGAATAAATGTTTTTAATACTTTTTGAATTGAATTAGTTTTTAATAGATCCATATCTACAAATTACTATTTATTAATGTGATAATCTAGTTTTTTATTAGTCTTAAGAAAACATCCTCTAAATCACCATCATCAGTTGAAATATCTATTATTTTTACATTATTTTTCTTAATTAAATTAATTAATTCTTCCATATTAATTTTACTTTTTTCATAAGAAACACAAACATCATTATCTATGTGTGAAACTATTTTTAAAGATTCTAGATCGTCATCATTAATATTAATCTTTATGTCAGTTTTAAAGGTTACTTTTTTGGTTTGAATTCTGTCTAATAAATTCTTAGTGCTGTCTAGAGCAACAATATTTCCTTTATTTAATATAGCTATTCTTCCACACATTTCCTCAGCCTCCTCAAGATAATGAGTTGTTAGAATGATTGTTACACCAAGTTCATTGAGTAATTTTACATTTTTCCATAAATTTTGTCTTAACTCAACATCAACGCCAGCTGTAGGTTCGTCCAAAATAACTATTGGTGGCTGATGAACTAAAGCTTTAGCCATTAGTAATCTTCTTTTCATCCCACCAGATAAACTTCTAGCATAGCTGTTAGCTTGTTTTTCTAGGGATACCAATTTTAGAATCGTATCTGTAATTCTATCTTTTTCTTTAATTCCATAGAGACCAGCCTGTAACTCTAATAATTTCCTTGGACTAAAAAATGGATCAAGATTTACTTCTTGAGGCACTATTCCAACCGAAGCTCTAACTTGTCGTGGGTTCTTATCTAGGTCAAAACCCCAGACATTTACTTGTCCTGCTGTTTTTACCACTGTTCCTGCTAAAATATTTATAAATGTTGTTTTCCCAGCACCATTAGGACCCAGAAGACCAAAAATTTCTCCTTCTTTCACGTCCAAGTTTAAATCATTTAATGCAAGATTATCTCCAGTCTGTTTACTTGAATAAATTTTTTTTAAGTTTTTAACAGAAAGTATATTTTTTTGCTCCATGCGTGTTAATACATTTATAGTATTTAAAATTATTAAGATAATATTATTTAATGGATAAAATTAAAAAAACAGACCATTTTTATTTAATAGATGGTTCGGGTTATATTTTTAGAGCTTATTACGCATTACCACCTCTAACTAGAAAAAGTGATGGTTTACCTGTTGGTGCAGTTAGTGGATTTTGTAGCATGCTATTTAAACTATTAGAAGATTCAAAATCGAATGAAAATCTTCAAAAACCTACACACTTTGCAGTAATATTTGATGCAGCTAGAAAAACTTTTAGAAATGAAATTTATTCAGACTACAAAGCTAATAGATCAGAAGCACCAGATGATTTAGCACCACAGTTTGAATATATAAGAAAGTCTGTAGTTGCTTTTAATTTACCATCTGTAGATCTTCCAAATTATGAAGCAGATGATTTAATAGCTACTTATGCAGAGCAAATTTTAGCAAAGGGTGCGAAGGTAACAATAGTCTCCTCAGATAAAGACTTAATGCAATTGTATAGAAAAGACGTTCGTATATTCGATCCAATGAAAAATAAATTTATAACATCTGAAGATATAGTAACCAAATTTGGAGTGGGTCCAGAAAAAGTTATAGATGTTCAGTCCTTAGCTGGAGACAGTAGCGATAATGTTCCAGGAGTTCCAGGTATAGGCGTTAAGACTGCAGCAGAACTGATTAACAAGTATGGAACTTTAGAAAAATTATTAGATAACGCCCAAGAAATAAAACAAAATAAACGAAGAGAAACACTTATAGAAAACAAAGATAAAGCGATAATTAGTAAAAAATTAGTAACACTAATGAAGGATGCTCCAGTTGAAAGAAAGATAGAAGAATTTCATCTAAAGGAGATTGATAAAGATAAGCTATATAAATTCTTAAGAGAAATGGAGTTTAATAGACTTCTTAGCTCTGTCATTTCTGCATATGGAGAACCTGAATTGGAAGAAACCGCAACAGAAGCAAAGCCTGAGAAAAAACAACAAAGTATAAATAAAAAAAATTATTATCTAATCACTAGTGAAAAAGAAATAGATGAGTGGATTAATGAAGCAGAAGAAGCTGGAGAACTAGCAATTGATACTGAAACTAGCTCACTAGACGC
Source organism: Candidatus Pelagibacter sp. uisw_098 (assembly GCF_059512505.1). The sequence continues at coordinate 1,151,082 of NZ_CM183454.1, read as the reverse complement.
ACATCAAGCTGATTTAGTGGGAATTTCATTAAGCACAAAAATTGGTAAGGCTTGTTACATTCCAATTGGTCATAAGTTTAAAGGATGTTTAAAAAAAGAAGGTGTAATTAAAAAACTAAAACCACTTTTGGAAGACAAAAGCGTAAAAAAGATTGGCCAAAATATTAAGTTTGATTTTATTGTTTTGTTTAAACAGGGGATTAATATGAATTCAATGGAAGATACAATGTTGATGTCTTATGTATTGGATGCTGGAAAAAATAGACATAACATGGATACCTTGTCTGAGATTCATCTACAGCATAAAACAATTTCATTTAAAGAAATTGTTGGCACAGGTAAGAAAGAAATAAATTTTAGTGATGTAGAGCTAGATAAGGCAATGGAGTATGCTGCTGAAGATGCTGATATTACTTATAGATTATACAAAATATTTAGTAAAAATTTAAAATTAGAAAAATTAACTAACATTTACGAAATTTTTGAAAAACCTTTAATTAAAATATTAGCATTTATGGAAATTGAAGGAATAAAAATTGATAATAAATTTTTAAAGGTGTTGTCTGAAAAATTTGAGAAAAAAATCAGTAAATTAGAAAAAGAGGTTTTTAAAATTTCAAAAAAAGAATTTAATATTGCCTCACCAAAACAATTAGGTGAAATTATTTACAATGATTTAAAGATTGCTGTACTTAAAAAAACTAGAAAAGGAAGTTTTGCCACAAACGCAAGTGTGTTAGAAGACTTAGCATTTAAAGGACATGAATTTCCTAAATTAATTCTTGATTGGAGACAGGTATCTAAACTTAAAAATACTTATTCAGATGCTTTACCTGAACATATTAATCCAACCACTAAACGAGTTCATACCTCATTTTTATTGGCAGCAACAACAACAGGAAGGCTAGCTTCCAGTGATCCAAATCTACAAAATATTCCTATTAAATCAGAGGATGGCAAGGATATAAGAAAAGCTTTTATAGCAGAAAAGGGCTTCACATTAATATCTGCAGATTATAACCAAATTGAAATGAGAATTTTAGCTGACTTGGCAGAAGTCAAAGAGCTGAAAAAAGCGTTTAGTAACGATGAAGACATTCATTCTCTTACAGCAAGCCAAGTATTTAATGTTGATATTAAAAAAGTAGACCAAGACATGAGAAGGAAGGCCAAGGCTATTAATTTTGGAATAATTTATGGTATTTCACAATATGGGCTCGCAAAACAAATCAACGTTTCAAATCATGAAGCAGATGAATTTTTAAATGCTTATTTTTTAAAATTTCCTGAAATAAAAATTTATATGGATAATACAATTAAGTTTTGTAGAAAAAGTGGCTATGTAAATAATATTTTTGGTAGAAGATCTCATTTTAATGGAATTAATGATAAAAATTTCAATGTAAGAAATTTTCAAGAAAGAGCAGCTATCAATGCTCCCATTCAAGGGTCAGCATCTGAAATCATGCGACTTGCAATGATTAGACTTAACAAAAAATTTGAAAGCATTAAAAATAATAAATCAAAAATATTATTGCAAATTCATGATGAACTAATTTTTGAGGTTCCGGTAAAAGAAGTTAAAAATATAACTGAAATAATCAGGGATGAAATGACAAGTGTTACAGAAAGTGATTTACACACTTTTTCAACACCATTGACGGTAGACGTTAATACAGGGGACAATTGGGGAATACTTCATTAATTTATCTCCATTGCCTAAATTAGAACAATTTAGTATTTTTAAAGTAGATTATGCAAACACAAACAATAGCTCTTATTGATGATGATAGAAATATACTCACAAGTATAAGTATAGCGCTCGAAAAAGAGGGCTTTAAAGTTCAAACGTACATTGATGGAGAAAGTGCTTTAATTGGCTTAACTAGAAATCCCCCAGACCTTGCTGTTATAGATATCAAGATGCCAAAAATGGATGGTGAAGAACTTTTAAAAAAATTAAGAAAAAAAACTTCCTTACCCGTAATTTTTTTAACTTCAAAAGATGATGAGATAGATGAATTGTTAAGTTTAAAGTTAGGTGCAGATGATTTTATAAAAAAGTCAGGAGGTTTTTCTATTAAAGTTTTAATAGAAAGAATAAGGGTTCAGCTTAGAAAAAAAGATGTTAATAATAATCTTGAAGATACAAAAAATATTATTTCACATGGGAAGCTAAAACTTGACCCCTCACAACTTGAATGTGAATGGGATAACAAACAACTACCAGATAAACTTACCACTACGGAATTTTTAATAGTTAAAGAATTAGCAAAGAGACCAGGAATAATAAAAGAAAGAGCTCAACTTATGGATATTGCTTATCGAGAAGATACGGATATTGAAGATAGAACTATTGATAGTCATGTTAAAAGAATTAGAAAAAAATTTAAAAAAGTTGACCCTGATTTTACAGCTATAGAAACAAGATATGGCAGTGGATACAGATGGAACGTTAGTTAATGTTCAGCAATTTTCTAAAAAGTTTATCTATATTAAAAAAATTTTTATTTATTAATTTAGTTATTTTTTTAATTATAGGGTGTTTAACAGCTCTATACATTAGCAATGCAAAACCTAATTTAATAAAAAATAAAACATCCAAGCATATTCAGATAATTAACAATACAATTGAGCATATTTTAAGATTAAATATAAAATTTGAAGAAGAGGATATTAGAAGATTTTTATTTTCAACAAGATTTTTATTTCAAAATCTAGACAGAGTTATCTTATTTGATAATCAATTTAATTTAGTAGGTGATACTGATACACTAGATTTAGATCCAAGATCTTTTTCTAGCAGGCTAGATATAGTCGAGTTAGAAATTTTAAATAAAGAAAAAAGCAAAAAAATTGTAGAAACAAAAAATTTAAATAAAGAAAAAACTGTTTCACTTAAAGATGTTCTTACTAATTATTCGTGGTCAAAAGATTATGGAAAACCCTTTACCTTTACTCAGGAAGGCTATGATCAGTTTTTATTAACAACAGTTAAAAACATAACATTGAATGGAGTTAATATTGGATATCTAGTAATCACTGAAAATGCTAATGATGTTAAATCTGCTATTGATGAAAGAAAAAAATTTATTTTAAGAACAGCAATATTTATAATTATAGTAATATTTATATTCTCTTTTGTTTTAAATAGATATTTTCTTAAGCCTATAAAAAACTTAGTAGCGTATACAAAAATTATAAAAGAAAAGAGTAAAAAAAAAACAAATATCAATGAGCTCAAAAGTAGAAATGATGAATTGGGAACTTTGTCAAATTCGTTAGATGATATGACGAGTGAACTTCAAAAAAGAATTTCACATGCAGAAAATTTTTCAACTGACCTTGTTCATGAGATAAGAAACCCCTTAACATCATTAAAAAGTGCTTCAGAAATATTAAATGAGACTGATGATCGGGCTCAAAGAAGTAAATTAATTAATATTCTCAATCATGACGTTCAAAGAATTGAAAGATTAATCACTGATTATTCTCAAATATTAAAAGATGAGGTTGCATTAAGTAAAGAAAAGATGAAAAAGATTAATCTCAAGTTAATTGCAAGGTCTGTAGTAGATGATTTTAATAATATTTATGAAGCAAAAAGAGGAATTAAAATAATGTTAAACGATCAAGACAATCAAGAAGAATATTTTATAAATGGAATAGAAAATAGAATTGAGCAAATTATTGCAAATTTATTAGATAATTCAATTTCCTTTAGTGAGGATAATAAAGAAATATTAGTTGAAATTTACAAAGGAGATAAAGACAAGATTATTTTAAAAGTTATTGATGAAGGTAAAGGATTTAAAGAAAAAGATACAAAAAAAATATTTGATAGATTCTATAGTAATAGACCAGATACCTTTGGTGAGCACTCTGGTTTGGGTTTAAATATAGTAAAAAACCTTGTTGATCTTCATGGTGCTACTATCAATGCTTCAAACAATGTCTCTCAAAGGGGTGCAAATGTTGAGATTGTCTTTCATAAAGTTTAATCATAAGTTGATTAATTAAATTTTTATTGTATAAAACCGAGCAATGGATGATTTTAAAGTTAAAGACATATCACTAGCGGACTTTGGAAGAAAAGAAATTTCAATAGCTGAAAGTGAAATGCCTGGTCTAATGGCATTAAGAGAAGAATATTCAGGTAAAGCACCTTTAAAAGGAGCAAGAATATTAGGATGTCTTCATATGACAATCCAAACAGCAGTTTTAATCGAAACTTTAGTAGAGCTTGGAGCAGAAGTTAGATGGTCTTCTTGTAATATTTTTTCAACACAGGATCATGCTGCAGCAGCAATAGCTAAAGCAGGAATACCAGTTTTTGCTTGGAAAGGTGAAACTGAAGAGGAAGCTGTATGGTGCATAAGACAAACAATAGAAGGCAAAAAAGACTGGAAAGCAAATATGCTATTAGATGATGGTGGTGATTTAACTGCAATGATGCATAGCGACTACAAAGATTTGTTAAAGGAAGTAAAAGGTGTTTCAGAAGAAACAACAACTGGAATTAAAGCATTAAATAAAATGGAAAAAGATGGGTCATTAATGATTCCAGCAATTAATGTTAACGACTCAGTTACAAAATCAAAATTTGATAACCTGTATGGTTGTAGAGAAAGTTTAGTAGATGGAATTAGAAGAGCCACAGATGTTATGATGTCTGGTAAAGTTGCAATTGTTGCAGGCTTTGGTGATGTTGGAAAGGGTAGCGCTGCATCTTTAAGACAAAGTGGTGCAAGAGTTATGGTTACAGAAGCGGATCCAATTTGTGCACTCCAAGCAGCAATGGAAGGCTATGAGGTAGTTTTAATGGATGAAGCAATAAGTAAAGCAGATATTGTTGTTACAGCTACAGGTAATATAGACATTGTTACTGCAGACCATATGAGAAATATGAAAGATAGAGCAATACTTTGTAATATTGGTCACTTTGATAATGAGATTCAAGTAGAAGCCTTAAAAAATTATAAATGGACAGAAGTAAAACCAGAAGTGGACGAAATAGAATTAGTTGATGGAAAGAGAATTATTCTTTTAGCCAAAGGTAGATTGGTAAATTTAGGTTGCGCAACAGGACATCCAAGTTTTGTAATGAGTGCATCATTTACAAACCAAGTAATGGCACAAATTGAGCTTTGGGATAATCATAAAAATTATGAAAATAAAGTTTATGTGTTACCAAAATCATTAGATGAAAAAGTAGCTATGCTTCATTTAAAAAAAGTGGGAGCAAAACTTACAAAACTATCAAAAGACCAAGCTGATTATATAAGTGTTGAAACAGAAGGTCCATTTAAGCCAGATGCATATCGCTACTAATAGCGAAATAATAGATATCTCTTTAGAAGTTAAGACAGCTGAATTAGCAAAAAAATTTTCAAAAATACTTCATAAAGGAGATGTAGTTTATTTTCATGGTGAAATTGGAGTTGGAAAGACAACTTTTATAAGACATTTAGTAAACTGTCTTCAAGCCAACAATCATCTAAACCAAACAGAGGTTACAAGTCCTACATTTAATTTGGTAAACGAATATGATGTGGGAGTTTTTATAATCCAACATTATGATTTATATAGACTAACAAATAGTCACGAGACAAAAAATATTGGATTATTGGAAAATCAAAAAGAAATCCTAACATTAGTTGAATGGCCTGAAAAAATAGATAATAAAATAGATAATAAAATTGATTTATTCTTTGAATACGGAAAAGATATGAACAAAAGATTTATAACTATTAAAGGCATGAGTAACAAAACATTAAATGAGATCAGTTAAATCAACGTTAAAAAAAATTAAGGGTGATGCATCATTCAGATCTTTTTACAGAAAAAAAGATAATAAAAAAAATTCAATTATAGTTTATGCTTCAAAAGAAAAAGAAAAAAACCTATTAATATATGATGCTATAAATAGTTTATTGATTGAAAATAAAATTTTAGCTCCAAAACTATATAAAGAAAATTATAAAAAAAACTCCATAGAAATTGAAGACTTTGGAGATGATACAATACTTAAACTGTTAAAAAAAAATAGAAGTAATAAAATTAATTTATATAAAAAATCCATTGATTTGTTATCTAAAATTCAAAAAATTAAACAAAACAAAATTAAAAATTTTAAAGGAAAAAATTATAAGATCCCAGTTTATGATGACAATAAACTATTTAAAGAAGCTAAATTATTTTCTGACTGGTATACAAAAAAGTATGTATCTAAAAAAAAATTACAAACTTTAAATATTGAAATAAATAAACAAATAAAATTTTTAATATCTAATCTTAACTTAAAAAATGATACTTTCGTTCACCGAGATTTTCATGTATCAAATTTAATGAAATACAAAAAAAAATTAGCAACGATCGATACGCAGGATGCTTTGATAGGTAATAAGGCGTATGATTTAGCATCTTTAATTGACGATGTTAGGTTTAAATCAAATAAAAAATTAAAAGATACGATTTTTAACTACTATGCAAAGCTGAATAATAAAAAAATTAACAAAGTTACTTTATTAAATGATTTTGAAATATTATCAGTGCTTAGAAATATGAAAATAATAGGAATTTTTACAAGGTTAGCAGTAAGAGATAATAAGACAAAGTATTTAAAGCTAATACCATATTCTTGGAAACTAGTAGAACTGAGAATCAAAAATAATGAGATATTTCATAAACTTAAAAGTTTACTAGACCTTAATTTTCCTAAGAAAATAAGGAATTTAAAATGAAAATTAATACTGCATTAATTTTGTGTGCTGGATATGGAAAGAGATTGAACCCTTTAACATTAACTGAACCAAAGCCACTTTTGAAGATTAATGAAATTACACTACTTGAAAATTGTATCAATCTAATAAAATTTTTAGGAATTAAAAAGATATTAATAAATACATTTTATCTAAAAGAGAAAATTGAAGATTTTATTAATCTGAAAAAATTTAATTTAGATATAAAAATCATTAGTGATGGAGACACAATTCTAAATACAGGGGGAGGAATTTTAAATATGATGAATTCTTCAAATGAATCAGATTTTCTAACATTAAACCCTGATACTGTATGGAATAAAAGTTATGTTGAGAGCATACAAAGTATGGAAAAATTTTATTTTTCTAACCAAATTAAAAATATACTTTTACTTGTTAATAAAAATCTTAGTTTTGATAAAAAATTAAAAAGTGACTTTAATCTTTTAGAAAATATAATTAAAAAAGATGCTCAAAATAATTTAATTTATACAGGCTGCCAAATAATCAATAAAAATTTATTTAGTTCACATTCAGTTAGTGATTTTTCTATATCAGAAATCTGGAATCAGTTAGTTAGCAAAAATAAATTATATGGGTATGAAAGTTTGGAAAGTTTTTATCATTTGACTAATCTTGAGATTTATAAAGAGTTATTAAAAAACAATTAAATCTTTAGCTCTATTTTTATCTAAATATTTACATTCTCTAATTTCTAGCCTTGAATCTAGATTAATTAAAAGTGGATTTCCTGTTGGTATTTCAAGTAAGGATATTTTTTTATTATCTAATTTAAATAAAAACTTACATAAAGCTCTAATTGAATTTCCATGAGCTGAAATTACTATATTTTTATTATCTAATAATTTATTTTGAATATCAGAATTATAATATTCTATTACTCTTTCATAAGTATCCTTAAGTGACTCTGTATCTGGAATTTTTTCTATAGGAACAGTTTTATATGTATCAATATTAATAGGGTGGTATGGATTATTTCTACTTAGAGGATCTGGTTTTATATCCCAAGATCTTCTAAAGTCATGTATTTTATCTTCACCAAGTTTTTCTTTCATTTCATCTTTATTTAGACCAGTTAAAGCACCATAATGTCTTTCATTTAGTTGCCATGCTTTTATTGGTTTTTTATTATCTCTTAACGTGTCTTGAATAAACTTAAGAGTATTAACAGCCCTCAATTGAAAAGATGAATAAAAATAATCTATATCTAATTTTAGTTCTTTAATGTATTCCCCAGATTTACATGCTTCAAGTTTCCCCTGACCAGTAAGATCTATATCAACCCATCCAGTAAACTTTTTTTCAAGGTTCCATTCACTTTGACCATGTCTAATTAAAATTAAATGAGGCATTTGATATATTTTGATAACTGATAAAAAGAATAAAATAAATAAAATTATTATGAAAAAATTAACAAGTATTTTTTTAGTTACATTACTTTTTTTTGTTACTGCTTGCTCTTCAATTCCTCAAAACACTTCAAATAGTTGTTCAATTTTTAATGAAAGGTACCTTTGGTATAAACATGCAAAAAAAACTGAGCAAAAATGGGGAACACCAATTTATATTCAGTTAGCTATAATCAAGATGGAGTCTGACTTTGATTGGTTAGCTAAGCCTCCAAGACAAAAATTATTTAAGATTATACCATTTAAGAGGCCGTCTAGTTCATTTGGATATTCACAAGCAGTAAAGGGAACTTGGGAACAATATAAAAATGAAACTGGAAATAAATTAGCAACAAGAACAAGGTTTAAGGATAGTGTGGACTTTATTGGTTGGTATACTGATAAAACTGAGTCTCTTTTAAAAATTTCTAAGAAAGATGCTTTTAGGCAATATCTTGCATATCATGAAGGGTGGAGTGGTTATAAAAATTATAAAAATAATCAAAAAGTTATAGGGTTAGCTAAAAAAGTAGAAAAGCAATCTAATAAATATAAGTCTCAATTGAAAGAATGTCAGAAAAGATTAAATAAAAATAAATATATTATTTTTTAACGAAGTTGTTTCTTGAGCTCAATATCAACAGCGTCTATTCTTTTCGTATTCTTTGCTAATACCAAATACATGGTTGGAGTTACATACAATGTAAAGAATGTTGATATAATCATTCCACCTAGAATAGTGGCACCCACAGCTAGCCTTGAAGCTTCACCAGCACCTGGTCCAATATTTCCTATAACTAAAGGCATCATTGCTATCATTGTGCTTATTGATGTCATCATTATAGGTCTAAACCTTAGTTGACAAGCTTCCTTAACAGATGATTCTATATTTTTTCCAGCCATCCTCAACTGATTGGCATAATCAACGATTAGAATACTATTTTTAGTCGATATCCCAATTAGAATGACAAGGGCTATTTGTGAGAAGATATTAATAGAACTGTTCAAGAATAGGATAAAGACCAAACCTCCAAACAAAGCCAGTGGAACAGTTAACATAATAATAAATGGATGAATAAATGAATTAAAGGTTGCAGCCATTACTAGGTAGGCAGTTAGAAATGCTAATCCAAAAATAATAAACAATTCATTACTAGTTTCTTTTATTTCTTCTGATTTACCCTTCCATGCAATCTGATTGGAAGAGCTAACTTCCTCCATTGCTTTCTCTAAATATGCAATTGCTTCTGTAAGCGTGTAAGATGGAGATATATTTGCAGATATTGTTACAGCTCTCTGTCTGTTATATCTTGCTAATTTTTTTGCAGATCCTTTTTCACTAAACTCAACTAAATTTGCTAAAGAAATAAGTTTACCAGTGCTTTCTGATCTAACAAATATTTTAGAAAGCCCTTCTTGAGATCTTCTGTCAGCTAGGTATTGCTGAAGTATAATTGGGTATTCTTTACCAAGCCTATTAAAGTTCGTTACAGTTTTTCCACCATAAAGAGTTTCTAGAGTTTTTCCAATTGAGTCAGTAGATACATTTAAATCTTTAGCTTTGTTTTTATTAATTACCAGTTTGATTTCTGGTTTGTCTCTAGAATAGTCAGATTCTATTCTGGATAAGTTTTTATTCTGTCTTAACTTTCTAATAACTTTGGATTGTATTTCCTCTAACTCTTCGTAAGTACTGCCCAATATAACCATTTGAACTGGTTTATTGTAGCTAGAAACTCTAATAGATTGAGGTGATATTGGAAAAGCTACAGTTTCAGGAACGGTCACAATTTTTCCGATTGCTTCTCTCATTATTGTTTGTGAGCTTTTATCTCTTTCAGCCCATTCGTCTAATAATGCAATTATTATAAAGCTATTAAAAGAATTTTTGTTACTACCAAAGCCTGGCACTCTCATTATAAATCTTTTATATGGACTATTCTCAGCTTGCAGAAGAGGAATTAATCTTTTCTCAACATCTTCTGCTCTTTTTTCAGTATATTCAAAAGAACTCCCCTCATCTGTAAATCCAAGAACAAGATATACACCTCGATCTTCCATAGGTAATAATTCTTTTTTTGTAAAATGAAATAAAACACTAGAGACAATAATAGTGAAGATAATAAATGAAATAATAATTTTTTTCTTATTTAACCAATACCCCAATGTTTCTTCATAAAATTTTGATAATGACTTAAAAAATTTATCAAATTTAATAACTATAAAATTTTGTTTTGGTTCTTTCGTTAAAAATTTACTTGCTAACATGGGTGACAATGTAAGAGCAACAAAAGAGGACACCACAACTGAAAAAGATAAGGCAATTGCAGTTTCTCTGAATAGTGTTCCTGCAATTCCATCTATAAAAATTAAAGGAATAAATACCGCAACCAGAATTAAAGTTGTTGCAATAATTGCAAAACTAATTTGTTTCGATCCTTTGTATGCCGCAACCAAAGGACTCTCTCCATTTTCAATTCTTCTATAAATTGCATCTGTCATTATGACTGAGTCGTCAGTAATTATTCCAATCGCCAGAATAAAACTTAACAAGACAAAAATGTTTATTGATAAACCAAATAAATAAAGTCCTAAAAAGGATGCTATTAAGCTTACGGGTAATGCAACTGCTGGTACAATTACAGCTTTTATATTTCCTAAGAATAAGTAAATAATAATAACCACAAGTACAAAAGCGATGATTAAAGTTTTGTATACTTCATCAATAGCAGTACCCACATATGTTGCTCTGTTAAAAGCTATTTCTATATTTAGATCATCTGGTAATGTTTTCTTAACTTCATCTATTTTTTTACTTATTTCTTTAGAAAGCTCTACTGTTGAAGCACCACTTTTTGCATAAATACCAATTCCAACTGTTTTTAAATTTAAAGCATTTTTACTCTGAGCCTTGAAAAGATTTTTTTCTGAAACTGGACCAAACTCAATATTTGCGACATCTGATAGTCTTACAACACTATTTAGATTCTTTTTTATGGGTAGAACTTTTAATTTTTCAATATCATCATATGACTTATCTAAATTTAGTATCAAATCAATATTAGTAGCCTCTAAGGTGCCTGCTGGCAGGCTAACATTTTCTTTTCTTATTGCTCCCTCAACCTCTTGAATGGTTAAGTTATTTGCTACAAGTTTAATTGGATCTATCCAAACTCTAACACTTAGATCTCTTAAACCACCGGTTCTAATAGTTCCTACGTTCTTAACGCTTGAAAATTGATCTACTAAATATCTTTCAACATAATCCCCAAGTTCTAAATCAGTCCAGGTTGCAGAGGATACAGCTAGCCACATGGTAGTTGAAAATCCTGCGGATTGTTTAAGTATTTGAGGGGCATCAGCTTCATCAGGTAATCTACCAACAACTCTTCCCACTCTTTCTCTTATATCGTTGGCGGCATTATCTAGGTTAATATCAGTATTAAATTCAACATTAATCGAACTACTTCCATTTTCTGATGTTGAATTAATATTTTTTACTCCTTCTATTCCACCAATCACTTTTTCAATTACTTGAGTTACCTCTTGATCAATTATAGGAGCTGAGGCAGATTTGTAGTCCACTTTAATTTGAACTACAGGAGGTTGTAGGCCTTCAGGTAATTCTCTTACAGGTAATTGTGAAAAAACAAATATTCCAAAAACGATTAATATAAGAGACATTACCCAAGCAACAACTGGTCTTCTTATACTTACATCGGTTATAAACATTATTTTTTAATTGGTTTAATTTTTCCTCTTGGTCTAACTTTTTTTAGACCTTCGGCAACGATGTTATCTCCATTAGTCAAACCTGAAACTACTTCGATAAAACCAGAATCTCTTATTCCAATAACAACTTCAGCTTTATTAGCAACATTATCTTCTGCAACTTTATAAACATAGGTTTTGTTACCTTCCATCATTAAGCTTGTATCAGGAATGCTTATGGAGTTTCTTTCGTTGTACTTAACTATAATTTCTAAAAGAGACCCAGGTAAAATTTCAAAATTATCATTTTCTAATTTTATTCTTATTGCTAAAGATCTTGTATCAACATCAATTCTACCAGCAGTAGAATGAACAACACCTGAATAAATTTTTTCATTATTACCTGAAAATTTAACATCAACATTTAAATTTTCTTTAATGAAACTTGAATAAAGTTCAGGAATATCTACATCCACATAAATTGATGAGATATCTTCCAAGTTTATTAAAAGAGAACTTTCTGAAACTTTAATATCATTTGAAAAATCTCTTTTAGTCACCACCCCATCAAAGGCAGCTATCAAATTTCTACTTTTTAATTTTGCTATTAAATCACCTTTTTTTAATTTTTTATTAAATTCTATTGGGTTAATTATTTCATATTTTTCAATTTTATATGATTTAGTTCTAAAAGGAGTGGCTGTTCCATAAGTTGAAACTTTTTGAGAGAAATTTTTTGCAACAACTTCTGTTACTATTATTCCTGGAGGGGGTCTTTTACTAAATTTTTTTTTAAAATGATTTCCTATCATTGTTCTTCCAACAATTACTATTGTAATAATTAAAAAAAAGACAACAATTGCAGTTCCAATTTTTGTAGATCTTTTCATATTTTAATTCTTTCCATATTCACTCCATGATCCGTCATAAATAGTAGGCATATATTTATTATCTATTAAGGAATAAGCAAGAGCCAAAACCGAAGCAGTAACTCCAGAACCACATGTAAATACTATGTTTTTGCCAATCTGATATCCAGTTGATTTAAATTTTTCATAAATTTTTTCTTTACTAATAAATGTATGATCTTTATTTATGAGCTCAGAGAAGGGCAGACAAAAAGAGTTTTTTATAGAGCCGCTTCTTAATCCTTTTCTTGGTTCTGAAGCCTTACCTTCAAATCTTTCTAAACTTCTTGCATCAATAACATTAAATTTATTTTCAAAAATATTTTTGTTAACCTGATTTAGATCTTTTACTAACTCTTTTTTTTCACGCACAGTGTAGCTAGAGGGAATAATTTTAATTATGTTACTAGTAGTTGATTTGCCTTCTTCAGTCCATTTTTTTAAACCACCATCTAATACATGAACTAATTCTGGATTGTGACCAAAATAGATAAAATTATACCAGCATCTACAAGAGCTAATTACATCTGAATTATCATAGATGACTATCTGTTCATCATTTTTAATTCCCATGTCAGAAACAATACTTTCCCATGACTTAGCATCTGGCAACATATGAGGTAGGTCAGTATCTTTTTTAGAGTTTTTATCTAAATCAAAAAAAATTGTATTTTTAATATGATTGTTTTTATATTCGTTAAAACCATTACGCTCTGTCTGAGGCATGTGCCATGAACAATCAATAATTTTTACTTTATCTAAATTTTCTTCTAACCAACTTGTATTAACTAAAGACATATTATCTTTTTTCTAAATATCTCTGATGGTATTCTTCTGCGGGGCAGTAATTTTTTAATAAAGAAGATTTTGTTACAACTTGTCCAGATAAATTTGAATTTATTTTTTCTATAATATTCTCAGCAATTTCTTTTTGTCCATTGCTTAAGTAAAATATTTCACTTCTATATTGTGTGCCAAAATCTGGCCCTTGTGAATTTAAGGTTGTAGGGTCATGAATTTCAAAGAAAAATTCTAAAATTTTTTCATAAGATATGATTTTAGGATCAAAATCTAATTTAACAACTTCTGCATGATTTGTATTACCAGTGCATACTTCTTCGTAGGTGACTTCTTTGCTGTCACCCCCACAATAACCAACTTCAGTTTTAATAACCCCTTCAAGTTTACTAAACTTAATTTCTGGTCCCCAAAAACATCCTAATCCTAATACTGCTATTTCCATTGATTATCTTTTAATTTAATTTACAAATTATTCTTATGCTGACTAAAAATCAATTAGGTTTTTTGTACATGTTTCTATCTATATGTACCTTTTCTGTTATGGATTTGCTTGTAAAATGGTCAAGTGACTACCCAACTGGAGAAGTTTTATTTTTTAGAGGCTTTTTTGGACTGTTGCCTACTTATTTTTTGATACCAAAAAATAAATTAAAAACTTTTTACACAACTGAAAGATCAAAAGAACACTTATTTAGATGTCTTATGGGTTTAATGGCTTTAATAGCAATAGTTGTTGCGTTAAGAGAACTTCCTTTAGCAGTCGTTGTTAGCTTATCATATGCAGCACCACTATTTATTACCGTATTATCAATTTTTTTACTAAGTGAGAAGGTAGGTGTTTTTAGGTGGCTAGCAGTCATAATTGGATTTATAGGTGTTATTATAATTGCTGAGCCAGGCTTTAAGGGCATGAATTACCTTTATTTTCTTCCTCTAATATTTTGTATTGGAATGGCTTTTGTAACCATCACGATTAGAAAACTATCTACAACAGAACCTATTTGGCTTATCTCAATTTTTTTTACAATTACTATTTCAATTGCTGGCTTGGCCACAATTCCAATGGGGTGGAAAATGCCAAACTTTCAAGATTTTATCCTTTTAGCTTTAATTGGAGTAACAGGAGGCTCTGCAAATTTATTTTTAACTCAATCATATAAACTTTCTGAAGTATCTTTAGTGGCACCCTTAAAATATTTAGCTTTGGTGTTTGCTATATTTTTTGGTTATTTCATTTGGAATGAGATACCAACTATAAAAACACTAATCGGTGCCTCACTTGTAGTTTTTGCGTCTCTAATAATCTTTAGAAGAGAAATTTATCATAAACAAAAAATACCATCCACTACTAGACATGAATAAAAAACCAAAATATTGGAATACTGCAAAAAAATATTTATCTAATAAAGATAAAGTGATGTCTTTATTAATTAGCAAATATAAATCCCCTTCAGAAGCTGTGCTTACTTCTAGAAAAGATATATTTTTCTCATTATGTAAGAGTATCATAGGACAACAAATCAGTGTTGCTGCTGCCAATTCTATATTTTCAAAATTTCAAAAAAAATGTAAGAATAAAATAAATGCTAAAACTGTTTCTACACTATCCACTGCTCAGATAAAAAGTTGTGGATTAACTAAACAAAAAGTTAAAGGAATAAAAAGTTTAGCTAAACAAATATTAGATAAATCATTTAATCCTAAATTAATTCCTAAGATGTCAGATGAAGAAGCTATTATCTATTTATCTCAGTTAAGACAAATTGGTAGATGGTCAGCTGAAATGATCTTGTTATTTACTTATAATCGTTCAAATATTTGGCCCATACAAGATATTGGTCTTTTAAGAGGAATTTCAAAAAATTATAAAAAAAAATATCTACCACCAGATTCTTATGTAAGGTTACTAAATAAAAGATTTAGTCCGTATTGTTCAGTCGCGACCTGGTATCTGTGGAGAAGTATAGATCCAGAACCTATTCAGTACTAAAACCTTCGATAATTTGTAAATCTCTAATAGTAGTATCTTTTGCTATAGCCCAACCATCTTGATATTCCTTAGAATCATGGCATTTCATAGCTTGTTCGCAATTTGGAAATTCCCAGATTACAGTTCTTGGGTAAGTTTCACCCTCTAAAGTTTCAAATTTTCCACCTCTCACAAGAGGCTTTCCTCCATAACTTTTTATTATTTCAGTAACTTTTGAACCATAATTTTTTAAATTTTCTTGGCTATCTATTCTTTTGTATAAAGCGATCCAGTAGGCTTTCATTATTTCTCCTTTTTAAATAATTTTTTATATGATAATGAATTTTATGGCAGAGAAATTAATTATCACTTTTGATCAGTATACAAAAATTGTAGAAAAACTAGCAATAGAAATTCACAACAATTATAAGCCAACAGTATTAGTAGGTATTATGAGGGGAGCAGCTCCAATATTAGATATTCTTTCTAGAGTTCTAAAATTGCCTATAGCCTACATAGTTATCCAAAGTTACTCGGGAAAAGGAATGGAAGACAAACAAGGTCAATTGATGTTTGCTCGAGAAATTAGCTCTTTAGCTGAGAATAAAGATTTTGATAAAGTTTTATTAGTAGATGATTTGTCTGATACTGGATTGACTTTAAATAAAAGTATTGAGTGGTTAAAAAATTATGAGCCAACTAAAGATTATATAAATGAAGTTAAAACTGCATGTTTATGGAAAAAAAAATCATCCACTTTTGAGCCAGATTTTTGTCCAGTAAAACTAGATTCAGACCCATGGATTGTTCAACCTACTGAACATTATGAAGAAATGTCTATGGAAGAAATAATTAAGAGAAATAAATAGGGCTGGAATAATTCCAGCCCTAAAAATTATATTTTAAGCAACAGCAAAACTAACAACACTTAAGATTGCAATAACCCATATTGCTGGTGAAGTTGAAGAAAACTTTCCAGTGAATAATTTAATTAATGCATAAGAAATAAATGCTAAAGCAATACCATTACTAATACTGTAAGTTAATGGCATAGCGATCATTGCAAGTATTGCTGGAGCAGATTCTGCAATATCATCCCATTCAATATCTACAATATTTCTAACAAATAAAACTGAAACGTATAAAAGTGCAGCTCCATCTATTTCTTTCGGCAAACTTGTCGCTAAAGGTGAAAGGAATAAACATGCTAGAAATAAAACTCCAATAGTTAAAGAAGTCATTCCAGTTCTTCCACCAGCTTTTACACCGGCACCTGATTCAACATAACTTGTTACAGTTGTTGTACCCATTAATGCACCAGCTACAGTCCCAACACTATCAGCCATCATCGCTTTTTCTATGTCTTTAACTTTTCCATTGCTGTCAACTTTACCAGCAACATTTGCTACTGAAGTTAAAGTTCCTGCAGTATCAAAAAAGTCTATAAACAATAAAGTGAATATTACTGTAGACATTCCAGCAGTAAACGCAGCTGTAAGGTCAAAATCAAATAAATAAGTCATTGGAGGAATATTTCCTACAACACCATTAAATTTTGCAAGACCAGTTGCCCAAGCAATAATACTAAACACAATTATTCCAATAATTATATTTCCTTTAATATTCAATTTTTCCATAACTATCATTGAAACAAAAGCTAGACAGCCAAGTAAAATTAAAGGATTTTTCATATCACCTATTGTGACAAGAGTTACAGGGTGATCAGCAACAACACCCATAATTTCTAGTCCAATAATTGCTAAAAATAATCCAATTCCAGCACCTATTCCAAGTTTTAAACTTTTTGGAATGGAATTTATTAACCAAGCTCTAATGGGTGTTAATGAAATGATTAAAAATAAAACACCAGCAACTAGTACTGCACCAAGAGCAGCTTGTGGTGTGTAACCCATTCCACCAACAACTCCAAATGCAACAAATGCATTAATTCCCATGCCAGGAGCTAAACCTATTGGCCATGTTTTTCCATAAAATGCCATAATGAAGCAAGCAAGTGCAGTTGCAACAATTGTTGCAGTGAATACGGCTCCAAAATCAAAGAAACCTTTTTCAGGTCCAGCAAATTCACCTGATAATATAAATGGATTTAAAAACATAATATAAGCCATTGTCAAAAATGTTGTTACACCGGCTATTACCTCTGTCTTAAAATCAGTCTTGTGTTTTTTATAGTCAAAATATTTTTCTAACATTGATCCTCCTAAGATTAAGTTTAAGTATTATTGGATAATTGAGGAAAATACTCTTAAAAATCTAAGCTTATCAACATTATTCAACTTATAAGTTTATATTTATGCCATATTTAGAGTGTTATCATTCAACTATGCAAAAATTAAAATTTATTTTTATAAGTTTATTTTTTTTAATTCTCGTTGCTGGCTGTCAAACAATCAAAGATAAAACAGACGCAATTGTTGAAAAAGAAAATACTAAATTAAGTGAGTACATTGGAAAAACTTCAAGTAATTTACAAATGGATTTAGGTAAACCAGATGAAGATTTTAAAAATGCCAAGGGTAATTTAGAACTTGTTTATAATACTAAAAAATATGGAATAGTTTGTGAAAGAAGATTTGAAGTTGATTCTAATTCTATTGTGATTGGCTTTGTATCAAACGGTTGTTTCTAACAACTAGAAACTAAATTTTTTCAGAAATTTTTAATGCGAATGCATAATCAAGTGCAATTTCTTCTATAGCTCCATCTCGTCCAGATTTACCACCATGACCTGCATTCATTTCAGTTTTTAAAAGTAATAAATTATTATCAGTTTTATACTCTCTTAGTTTGGCAGTAAATTTTGCAGGCTCATCAAATAACACTCTGTTGTCACTTAAACTCGTTGTGATCAACATATGGGGATAATCCATTTTTTTTATATTATTATAAGGTGCGTAAGAATAAATATATTCAAAGTGATCTTTTTTATCTTTTGCATTTCCAAACTCATCAAACTCACCAACTGTTAAGGGTAAAGAATGATCTAAGTTAGTTGTCAAAGAGTCTACAAAAGGTACTGCCATTATTATTCCTAAAAACAATTCAGGTGCTTGATTAACAACTGCCCCCATAAGAAGGCCTCCTGCAGAACCACCCATTCCTATTATTTTATTTTTTGAGGTGTATTTATTTTCAATTAAATATTTCGCAGATGCAATATAGTCTTCAAAGGTATTTTTTTTATTAAGTAGTTTTCCTTCTTTCCACCATTTCATGCCTCTTTCCATTCCACCTCTAATATGAGCTGTGACCCAGATAATATCTCTATTTATTAAACTTAATCTTGTAGTAGAAAAACTAGGACTCATTGAACTTCCGTACGAACCATAACCATAGAGTAATAAATGTGCAGTTCCATCTAGATTGGTATTTTTATGTCTCGTAATTGTAAGAGGTACCAATCTTCCATCATGTGACTTACAATCAACCCTCTCAACAATGTAATCATCAGGATTATGACCTGAAGGAATTTCTTGTTCTTTAACCAATTTTTTTTCTTTTGAACTAAGGTTGTAAGCATAAACTCTCGATTGAGTTTTTGGTGATGAGTAGCTTAAATAAATTTCATCTGTATTCCTATCTCTTTGTAATAAAGAAGCTCCAGGGACGTATACAGTCTCATCTGAAAAAATTAGCTCTTCTTCTTTTTCAGTTGTTATATTTTTTATAAATAATTTATCCAAAGCATTTGAAGTCTCCGATCTTATGATCCAATTTTTCAAAAATGTTAGGCCACCAATTAAAACCTCTTCCTTTGCAGGTATAAACATTTTCCAGTCTGGTTTTTCTAAACTATCAGTTATATCTATTTTAAAGTCTTCAGCATTTTCATTTGTGTGGTTGTAAAATTTACTATCCCAAGAATTAACAGAATAAAGAATTCCTTTTTGTCTTTCTTTTATCAGTTTAGGTTTTGGTTCCTTCTCATTAACACTAAAGTAGTATTGCTCAGAAGTATTATGGTTTGAAGTATTAATAAAAAAATATTTATCATCTGAGCTTAAACCAATTCCAACTGTAAAGGCTTCACTTTTTTCTTCAAAAATTAACTCATCATCTTTAGTGCTTGTGCCCAATTTATGTCTGTAAATCTTTCTCGGTCTGTGATTTTCATCTAGTTTTGAGTAAAAAATATATTGATCATCCAAACTAAATGTTATGCCACCTGATGTTTCATCAATTTTTTCAGTAACTAATTTTTTTGTCTTAATATCCCTAATATATATTGTGTAATATTCAGAACCTTTAGTATCTAAGGAGTAGCCTAAATATTTATCATTAAAACTAACCTCTAGATCACCAACACCGAAATATTCTACATTAAGTTTTTCTTTTTCCTCATCACCGTTCCAAATTTCCTCAACATCATAAGTTCCAATTTTTTTTCTTAACTTGATAGAGTAATTTCCTTTAGCTGTAGTTTTTGTCCAATACTCATAATCAAAATCTTTAAAAGCAAGAGATTCATCATCTAACTTAATTCTTCCCTTAATCTCATTAAATAGTTCTTTTTGAATATCTTTAGTATTTGATAAGTGAAAGTCCGTGTAGGAATTTTCTTCTTCTAAGTACTTTCTAACTTCGGAGTTTAATCTTTTACTATCTTTTAAAACTTCCAAGATATCATCTTGATGTATCCAGCTATAATCATCTTCCCAGCTAGTGTTATGACATGTTTTTATTTCTGATTTTTTTTTAAGTTGTGGTATTTTCATGGGAACAAATTAAATATATGAATATAATCATTTATACACTAGTTATTTTTGGAATTATTTACTTTTTACTAAAACTATTAGCCAACACATCATCTAGGAAAATATCAAAAAATCTAAGGAAAATAATTTTTATTGGATCAATAATCTTAGCTTTAATACTTGCGATGGGAGGCAAGTTTTTACTCAGTATACCCCTAACATTCCTAAGTTTGGCTATAGTTAAGTTAAAAGGTTTTTCAATTATTCAATTAATTGGTTTGTTTAGGTTAATTCAAACGCTTAGAAGATCTGGAAGATTTTCATTCAACCACAATCAAAATATCAAAAAATCATCCACATTATCTTTGGAAGAAGCGTATAAAATCTTGAATTTAGATTCAAAAAAAAAATATACAAAATATGAAGTTTTAAATATTTATAAAAAAATCATGAAAAAAATACATCCCGACATTAATCCTGAGTTAAATAGTTTAGCATCTATTGTTAACCAAGCTAAAGATACAATCATAGATAATCTATAAAATTTAAATATGAAAAAAATTAAGATTATACACATATTAATTTCAAAGGGTTTTGCGGGTTCGGAAAAATACTTATGTGATTTAATTGACTATCAATCTAAATTTTTTGATGTCTCGGCTATCATTTTAAAAAAAAATATTATGCTAAAAAGATATGTAAATAAAAATGTTAAAACGTTTCAGGTAATAGATTTTTTTAAAAAAACTCAAATAACAAAAATAATCAGTAAAAATAAACCAGATATTATTCACACACATCTTAGTAACGCTGCGAAGTGTGTACGTAAATCAAATAAGTTTAAGATTATTGCAACAGCACATATGAGTTCTAAAAACTCTATTTTAAAAAATTGTGATGCCTTAATAGTATCAAACAATACTCAATTTAAAGAAGCAGCTAAAAGTTTTAAAGGAGCATTATTTAAATCATATCTCTGGACAAGATTGAAACCAATTACAAAAAGTAAATTAAAAATAAAAAGTGAATTGAAAATTCCAAAGAATAATATAGTTTTCGGGTCTATTGGAAGATTTCATCCTCAGAAAGGTTTTGATTTAATCTTAAAAAAGTTCAAGCAAGAAGCTCCAAAAAATTCGACATTATTATTGATAGGAAGTGGACATGAAGAGTTTAGTAAGAAAATTAAAAATTATAAGAATATAATTTTACTAGGTCACATTGATAATATTGCTAATTATTATAACCTATTGGACGTAGCAGTATTTGCTTCACGTTGGGAAACATTTGGATTCGCATTAGTTGAGGCAATGCAATTTGAGTTGCCTATTATTTCAAGTGTACATATTGGAAACAAAGATTGGATAAAAAAATTTAAAATTAAAAGGTGTAATTTTAATGAAAAGAAAAAAATATTTTCTAATATAGATAAAACAAAAATAAAATATGATCTTTCTATTTTTAATTACAGAAACAAATGCTCTGAAATCTCAAATATATACAAAAGTTTGCTAGGTGATAAAAAATAAATGCTTGAACACTTTACTAATTTTTATTTATATATAAGTTAAATTTATGAAAAAAGTTAAAGGTATTTATGCTGCTGGTATGTCAATTTTTAATGAGAATTTGAGTCTTAATGTATTAAAGACAGTTACTCATGCGGAAGTATTAATCGATCAGGGTTGTCATGGTGTTGCTGTTTTTGGAAGCACAGGTCAAGCACAACTTATTTCTGTAAGTGAAAAAATTGCTTTATTAAACCAATTATCAAAAAGCAAATATAGAGATAAATATTTAATTGGAACTGGACTCAATTCCTTGAGTGAAACAATAAACTTAATGAAAGTAGCCTCATCTTTAAATTTTAATGATTTTTTGATTATGCCTCCAGCCTATTATAAATATGGTGATAAAGAGGTAATAGAGTTTTATTCCAGAGTAGTTGAGGTAATGCCAGATAGTAAAATTATTTTATATAACTTTGAAAAATTATGTGGCTATAAATTTAGCGTTGAATGTGTTGAGGAGCTTGTAAAAAAATTTCCAGAACAAATAGTTGGTGTTAAGGATAGTTCATACAACCTATATGAACATTTAAAAATTGAAAACTTTTCTATTTTGCCTGGTTCAGAGACAAAGCTATTAAAAGGCTTAGAATTAGGGTGTACTGGAATTATTACGGCAACATGCAATGTAACAGCCGGTTTATCAAGAAAAGTTTACGATGACTTTATCGATAAAAAGGAACAAACAGCAAATAAAATGTTGTGTAACGTCAGAAATACTTTTGAAAAATTTAATTTAATCTCTGGATTACATTCTTTTATGTCTTATGAGGATAAAATTTATCAAAATGTTCTGCCACCCGTTAGTCTTTTAAGTGAAAAAGATAAAAAACAATTAATAGAAGACCTTAATAAATTAAATTTTACTTTAAAATCTTTAAAGACAGCCTAAATTTAGCTAGCAAGACTTTCCAATATTATTTTTAAAAAAGTAATATTAGAGGCTGTATTTATCAATAATAAGTTGATAAATCTTAAGTTCATCAAATATGAAAAATATAAAAAAAATACCTTTAAAAAAAATACCTTTAAAAAAAACGAAGGTTAAAAAAAATTTTAATAAGACAAGAAAAAAAAATTTAACAGTAAAGAAAAATATAAAAAAAATACCTTTAAAAAACATGAAGGTAAAAAAAAATTTTAATAAGACAGGAAAAAAAAATTTAACAGTAAAGAAAAATAATAAAAAACATAAGGGAAGCTTAATATCTAAAATAATTAAATTTCAATATTCATTAAAACCAGAGTTTAATTTTGAATTTAATTTTAGTTTAGAGAAACATATTCAAGCATTTTTTGATATTTTTGCTAATAGAATACTTGAATATAAGATACTGAAAGCAGAAGAAAAAAGAAATAAAAGATTAGAAAAAATTCAAAAAAAAGAAAAAGAAAAAATATTAATTTATAAACAAAAAATAAAAGAAGAAGAGCTTCAAACTAAACTCCAAGAAAAAAATTTAAAAGAAGAAATTAAATTAGAAAAAGAAAGAACAAAAGATATAAAATTATTTTTACGTAAGGAACAAGCCTTACTTAGAGTGGAACAAGCAGAAAGACAGCGACAGTTTCTCAAACAATTGCAATTAGAAAAACAAATTGAAAAATTTAGAATTAGAGAAATTAAAGAATTAGAAAAACTTGAAAAAGTATCTTTAAAAGAAAAAAGAGATGACTATGCAGGTCTACAGGCGAGAATAGAAAAATTAAAAGATAAATACAGAATAATCAGAGATCAAAAAATTCGAGAAAGAGTTGAAGCCTTAGGAGTAAAGATTAAAGGTGATGAGGATAGAGAAACTTTATTACAAAAAGAAAAAGATTATAAAATAGCTAGGCAAAAAATTGAACTTTCTCTTGAAAGTTTTTATAGAAGCGCCAGTAGTTTAGTTTTTCAGCTTAATAAACGACACGTAACTAGACATATGTCAATTTTTAGATGTATTGACCAAAGATTTGAAACTGGTGAGATATTTATTAAATGGGATGAGGCTCCCAATGAGGAGTGGTTATTGTTAATATATATTAAAAATAATTCACCAGATGACGGAATAGTTATTGAGGATAAGTCAAATCCTGAAAAAAACTCTTCGCACGAGTTTAAAGCTAATGAAATATTTAAAGCTTCAGATCTTATGGTTGATTCATTAACCGAGTTAATTTCAAGAAAAAGAGCAAAAAAAGACTAAGTTAAATACTTTCTTCTTTAATTAGCCTCTCAATTTCAGGTATCAATAACTTGCCACTCTTAAATAAAGGATAAAATTTTAAGGCCTTTTCTAAGCTGACAATAGCTTTTTCATATTCTTGAAGTTTTATAAAAATTCTTGCCTGTCCAGATAGAGCACCAAAATGCCTAGACTCAATTTCCAAAACTTTATCAATATCATCTAAAGATTTTGTATATTTTTTCATTAAAAAATAAACTGTTGCTCTCTTATTCCAAGCTTCAGACCATTTTGGATCTGTAACTAGCACATTATCGAAAACTTTAAGAGCATAATCATAACTTCCATATTCCATAAGCTCAGCTCCAAATTCTAATTTTTCGGTTAACCCATTATTGCTGGGGTGCCTATGCCAGACAGACCATATTTTTTTTTCTAATATTTGTGCTGTTTTAAAATCATCAACTTTTTTTAATTGATCAAAAAGTTTATCTAGAAGAATTTTTTGAGATGATTGTGCAGAAAAAAAAAACTACTTATGAATAGAAATAATAAAAAAATTTTATAAATTTTCATAATTAAAATATAATTTAATTAATATTTATTCTCAATAAGTAAAAAATTTATTTAGAAAGTTGTTTTTTATTTTTTAAATAAAGAAAGAAAGCAATAATTTCATAAAAGAATGAAAATAAAGTAAAAATTATTGGTGTTTTAAAAAAAGTATAGAGAAACTTATATTTTGGAATTTTTTTCCAAACTAATAAGAAAGCTTCTGCACCATCTATTATTTTTTCACCATCTTTAATATGAAGTCTTCGTAAAAGAGTTTTGTCATTTTTTTGGGTTTCTACTTCTGCAGATTTATTATTGGTAATATCAATCCAATCTATGTCTTTAATATTCTCTTTTTTATATAAATTTATTTCAGCGCGACAAATATTGCATGAGCTGTTAAAATAAACTTTCATTGATTATTTTTTTTCTTTCCACGCATTCATTCCGCCAGTCATATTTTTTACATTTTTTAACCCCATTTCTTGCATTGTTTTTGTTGCAAGAGTACTTTGACCACCAAGGCCGCAAAATACCACGTATTCTTTATCTGGGTTGTTTTTAAACATTTCATTTTCTAAAGGACTGCCGTCTGCTAAATAAAATTCTAACAAACCTCTTTCCAAATTAACAGCATTGCCTATCGTTTCTGTCTCAAAACTACTTTTATCTCTAACATCTACAAATTGTACATTTGGATCATTTAGTTTTTCTTTAGCCTCTTCTATAGAAATATTTGTTATTTCATTAGAAATTTTCATTAATTCGTCAAATTTTTTCATTATATAATCCTTTTTTTATTAATTAGTAAAATTACCTAGAATTAGCTAGTTTGTATATGTGCGAAATACACCAATTGAAAAAATAATTATAACCACTATTTGACTGCTATGAATGATTTTTTTACAAAAACTGACTTATCAAGAAAAGATGCGGAAAATATTATTTCTGAAACTTTAAGCAAATGTGATGATGGTGAACTTTATTTGGAGAATTCTAAAAGTGAGTCAATTGTACTTGATGATAATAAAATTAAAAGCTCCAGTTATAGTTCTGACTTAGGCTACGGTTTAAGAGCGGTAACAGGTGAAGTTGTTGCGTACTCTCATTCAAATGAAATTTCAAAAAACTCATTAAAACAATCAGCTGACAATTTAAGCTCAACATTGAAATCGCAGAAGGGGGTTTATAATCATGAAATCCCAAAAACAAATGAGAAGCTTTATAAAGATACTAACCCTATTGAAGAAAAATCACTTAAATCTAAGTTAGAAATTTTGAAAGAAATTAATAGTTATACTAGAGCAAAAGGAGGTATTGTTCAGCAGGTCACAGCTAGTTTTTCTGGTGAACATAAATCTGTAGAAATTATTCGATCAGGTGGTGAGGTACTAACCGATGTTAGACCTTTAATTCGTTTTAATGTTTCAGTGATGCTTGAAAAAGATGGAAAAAAAGAAACTGGAGTTTATGGCATTGGTGGAAGACAATCATATGATGAATATCTCAAAGATGATAATTGGAAAAAAGTTTGTGACGAAGCATTCAGAATTGCCTCAGTAAATTTAGATAGCAAACCTGCGCCAGCTGGAGAAATGAAAGTGGTTTTGGGACCAGGATGGCCGGCAATACTTATTCATGAAGCTATAGGACATGGTTTAGAAGGAGACTTTAATAGAAAAAAAACATCAGCTTTTCATAATTTAATGGGTCAAAGAGTTGCAAGTGAAGGTGTAACAATTGTTGATGATGGGACACTTCATAATAGAAGGGGAAGTTTAACAATTGATGATGAGGGTACCCCCACAGAAAAAACTGTTTTAATTGAAAATGGTATATTAAAAAATTTTATGCAAGATCGTTTGAATGCAAGATTAATGAATACAAGATCTACAGGAAGCGGTAGAAGAGAAAGTTATAAACATGTTGTTCTTCCTCGGATGAGAAACACAATGATGTTGAATGGAAAATATTCCCAAGAAGAAATGATCAAATCAGTTGATAAAGGTATATTTGCAGTAAGCTTTGGAGGGGGACAGGTTGATATTACCTCAGGAAAGTTTGTATTTAACTGTACTGAGGCCTATGAAATTATAAATGGAAAAATAGGCGCTCCTATTAAAGGGGCAACATTAATAGGTGACGGTCCATCAATTTTAAAGGAAGTTTCATTAGTTGGAAATAACATGATGCTTGATCCAGGTATTGGAACATGCGGAAAAGCAGGACAGGGTGTACCAGTTGGAGTTGCTCAACCTTCAATTTTGATTGATAAAATGACCGTAGGTGGAACTCAATTATAAATCATATGGTTAAAGATCAAGATTATTTAAAAAAAACAGCATCTTTTTGTATAGACTTAGCAAAAAAACTAGGTGCAACAGATGCCACTGCAGCAGTAATGCACTCAATTTCTGAAACAGTTAATTTTAGAAATAAGAAATTAGATGAGTCTGATAGATCGGACAGTTTAGGGGTTGGTTTAACAACTTATATAGGTAAAAAGAAATCTAGTATTTCATCATCAAACTTAACAGAGGAAAATATTCAAACTTTAATAGAAAGATGTATTGAAACAACAAAAATTACACCTGAAGATGAATTTAATTCTCTGCCAGATAAAGATTTGCTAGCCACAAAAATTAGTGATTTAAATTTATATGATGATGATCATATAGAAAATGATGAAAAAATTGAATATTTAAAAGAAGTTGAAGAAGCTGCATTTGAAAAAAAAGAAATTATTAATACAGAAACTGGTTTTTCTGAATCTAAATCGAATTTTATATTAGCGAGCAGTGATGGTTTTTTAAATGGATATAAGTCTTCGTCCTTTTCTGCATCTTGTGTTTCCGTTGCAAAGAATGCAAATAATAAGATGGAAAGAGATTATGAATTTACAAGCACTTGCCACCTTCATGATATGCTTAAACCACATCAAATTGGATCATTGGCAGCTAAAAAAACAATTCAAAAATTAAATCCTAAAAAAATAGAAAGTGAAAAAATAAGTATTATTTTTGATAGAAGAATTTCAAAAGGAATATTAAGTGTCTTAGCGAGTGCAATATCAGCTTCTTCTGTAGCAAGAGGAACTTCATTTTTAAAAGATAAAATAAATGAAGAGATATTTTCAACATCAATAAATATTTTAGATAAGCCTGATATTGTTAAAGGGTTAGGTTCAAGATATTTTGATGATGAGGGAGTTAAAACTAAACAATTAAAATTAGTAGATCGGGGTGTTCTAAAACATTATCTGATTGATACTTATTATGGAAAAAAATTAAATTTAAAATCAAATGGTAGAAGTGGTGGAACAAGTAATTTATATTTTGAAAAAGGATCTATCTCATACAAAAATCTTTTAAAATTAAATCAAAGAACTCTTTATATTACTGAAACAATTGGTCATGGAAGCAACTTGGTTACTGGAGACTATTCGGTAGGAGCAACAGGGTTTATGGTAGAAAATGGTGTGTTTAAATATCCAGTTAGTGAAATTACGATTGCTGGAAATTTTAATGATATGTTTAAAAATATAACTTTGGCAGATGATCTTGAGTTTAAATATTCAACAAATGCCCCAACAATGTTAATAGAAGGCATGGTTGTTGCGGGTAAATGAAGGACTTCTGTATTATTGGCTCAGGTATTTCGGGGGCTACAATTGCCAATATTCTTAGCAAAAAATATTCATTAGATGTTTATGATAAAGCAAGAGGTGCAGGAGGAAGATCGTCTAATAAAAAGTTTAATAAGGAGGAAAGTTTTGATCATGGTGTTCAATACATTTCTCCTAAAAGTGTCTCATTTAAAAGATTTATAAACAATCTCATTACAAAAAAAATAGTTAAAAAGTGGCAAGGGAAACACATATTTTTAAATACAAATAAGGTGGAGAATAAAAAGCACCTTAAAATAATTGGAAATAAAGGAAATAATTCTATTAGCAAATATTTGCTAAAGAATATTAGCTGCACTTTTAATAGTGAGCTTATAAAAATTTCTAATAAAGATAAAGTTTGGGAGTTAGATTTTTATGATGGCACTAAAAAGTTTTATAAATCTTTGATATTAACTTGTCCATTTCCACAATTAAAAAAATTGTCTAAGAAATATATTAAGCACTCGTTCATTAAACAAAAAGTTAAGATGGATGCTAATATCACTGTCATGCTTGTTACAAAAAAAACAAGACCAAATATCAGTAGCTATTTCTTTTCTGATCAAACTCTAGGATGGGCTGCATATGAAAATAGTAAAAAAAGATTTAAAAGTGATTATGACTTATGGACATTACAAAGCACTTACAAATGGGCCAACAAAGTAATAAATAAAAACAAGGTTAATAAGTTAGATAATGCAAAAATATTAATTAACAAATTTTTTGAACTTACTAATCTAAAAAAAAATAAGATTTTTCATATTCAAAATCATGGATGGAAATATTCATCTAATCCTAAACCACTTAGTATTAAAAGTTACTGGGATAATACTACAAGACTTGGGGTTTGTGCTGATTGGTTTGTAGGTTCTAGACTTGAGTCTGGTTGGTTAAGTGCAAAAGATTTATCTTTAAAAATTAAAAAATAAATTTTTTATTCATAGTTTTTTAATCTATATTCCCAATTACCCATTCTTGAATAAGAAACTTTAACAATTATTGCATTTTTACTATCATACCAAATATCAAAATCTAACCTCTTGTCTTTAGGAATATTTTTATCTTTTGATGTTAATTTAAAATGATCAACTTCGATTATTTTTCCATAAAGTTCAACTTTTTCTTTAGCCAAGAATGTAACGACCTGCTCTTTTATACTACCTGATATAGGGCTAATTTGAGAGTCGGCTTGTAATATTTGATGGTTCCACCAGCTACCAATCACGTTATTAGTTTCAGCAAGGCCAGTGTATGAAGATCCCTTAATATTAAATTTATCTTTTTTAGGTTCATAAATTAAATTTACAAATTTTTCTTTATCATTTTGCTTTGTTTTAGATTCATACGATATGAGTTTATTATCTTTGTGCTTTTCTATGCCATAGCCTTCAAAATCAAATACCTTAACTCCAAATAAATCTACCTTAAACTTAATTTGATTTTTGATCGTCATGACATCATCTTCTTTATTGAAAAAATAGAAGTTGTAGCCAATAACTTTGCCATCTTTTAATATCTCCATTTCGATTTTTTTAAAATTTTGATAGTGAGATGTATGAGCAGCTAAATTTGAAATAGTTAGTCCTAGAGCCAATACAACAAATAATATTTTTTTCATTAGTCTGTAAGTTAATAGACTTCCCCTTTAGGGGGAAGTCTTTTGTTTATTATAAAGAGAGAAAGTTAATTTTTGAATTTTATTAAATAATATTTATCAGGTTTACGAAAGAGTTAATAATGATAGTCTTGTAAAACAGTTATGCATGAAATACATAATGTTTTATTAACATATGTTTTTATCAATTAAAAATATCCCTAAAGTATCTTGGAGTTCTAAAAAACCACTTAACCTTAAGCCAAAAATTTCTACGTTCTTTTTTTTATCACTTGGCCTAGCTTTATTTGGTTTGGGCGAGGGATTGTTAATAGTCTCCTTTGCTGGAGCATCGCCTTGGTCTGTTCTTGCTCAAGGTATTGCATTGAATATTGATTTTTCTACTGGAATAGCAACTATATTTGTAAGCATCGGTGTTTTACTTTTTTGGTTACCATTAAAACAAAAACCTGGAATTGGAACAATTTTAAATGCAATAATTATTGGTTTAATGATTGATGTCTGTATTAAGTTTGTGCCAACGCCTGAAAATTATATTTCACAAATATTTTTAGCCATCATAGCAGTACTCACAGTAGGTTTTGGTGGAGGTATTTATTTAGTGGCTAATTTAGGAGCTGGGCCAAGAGATGGATTAATGGTTGGCTTACAAAAAAAAACAAATTTACCGATTGCTATGGTTAGAGCTTTCCTTGAAATTACAGTAATGTCTATAGGATGGTATCTAGGAGGAACTGTAGGAGTTGGAACGTTATTATTCGCTTTTGGAATAGGACCGGCTGTTGCCTTAGGATTATTTATTGTTGGAAAAACCTTTAATTAAAGTGGCGTTCCAGATTTCTCGTTCTTTTTTCTATCAGTAGGGTTAAGTATAGCTTTTCTCAATCTAAGAGATTTAGGGGTAATTTCTAAAGCCTCATCGGTATTTAGCATACTTAATTGTTCGGCTATTGACATTTGCCTAACTGGTGTAAGAACTACGTTTTCATCAGTACCTTGAGTTCTCATGTTTGTTAACTGCTTACCCTTCATTACGTTAATGATCATATCACCAGGTTTTGGTGCTAAGCCAACGATCATTCCTTCATAAACGGGGTCATTATGGGTTACAAACATTTCACCTCTAGCCTGTAAGTTAAATATTGCAAAAGCAACAGCCTTCCCATTGGCCATTGAAATTAATGCACCATTTTTTCTTCCATCCATTTCACCTTCAAATTTTCCATAACCATGAAATATTCTGTTAATTACACCGGTACCTTTTGTTAAAGTTAAAAACCTACTTGTGTATCCCATTAAACCTCGAGTTGGTGCGTGAAAGATTAATCTTTTTTTATCTTTTCCAGTATCTTTAAGATCAAGTAATTTACCTTTTCTTCTATTCATTGAATCAATAATTTTTGATGAAAATTCTTCATCTAGATCAACAGTAATTTCTTCAATGGGTTCCATTCTGTTTCCATTTTCATCTTTTTGATACAAAACTTTTGGAGGGCTCACTGTCATCTCAAAACCTTCACGTCTCATTTGTGTAAGTAATATTTCAAGCATTAATTCACCACGTCCACTAATTACAAAAGCATCTACGTTAGCATTCTGAGAAAAAGAAATCCCAACATTGTTTTGTGCTTCAGTAACTAACCGGTCTCTAATTTGAGTACTTGTTAACTTTTTACCCTCTGTTCCAGCTAGAGGGGAACTGTTAACACTTATAGTTATAGACATAGTAGGAGGATCTATTGGTGTTGCAGGAAGTGGTTCGTTTACTTCAGGGTCACAAATTGTATCAGCTACGTTAGCTTTTTCTAAACCTGCAATTACAACAATGTCTCCAGCTTCACCAACTTCGATTGGCACTTTTTTTGTTCCCTCATATCTAAAAATTTTAGTTAATCTACCTTCATCAACTATTTTACCATTAAGGTTTATTGCTTTAATAGGTTGATTAGCTTTTGCTGTACCTTGAGATATTTTTCCAACCAAACTTCTTCCTAAAAAGCTATCCGCATATAGTAGAGTTGATAGCATTGCGAATGGTTTTGTTTTATCAAGATCATCAGGATTAACATGCTCTAAAATTAAATCTAATAGTGGATGAAGATTTTCCCTTGGTCCATCAACTTCTTTACTAGCCCATCCAGATCTTCCACTAGCGTATAAAACTGGGAAGTCTAATTGCTCTTCGTTTGCATCCAAACTTACAAATAAATCAAATGTTTCATCTAAAACCTCATTGGCTCTTTGATCTGCTTTATCTAATTTATTAATTATAACGATCGGCTTTAAACCTTGTTTAAGAGCTTTTGCTAAAACAAATTTTGTTTGAGGCATTACACCTTCAGCAGAATCGATAAGCAATAATGCTCCATCTGCCATACTTAATACACGCTCAACTTCTGCAGCAAAATCTCTGTGACCTGGTGTATCAATAATATTAATCCTTGAATCTTTCCAGTTGATTGAAGCAGGTTTAGCTAGAATAGTAATTCCTCTTTCTTTTTCTAATTCACCAGAATCCATTAATCTTTCATCAACAACTTCATTTTCTCTAAATGAACCACTTTGTTTCATAAGAGTATCAATCATAGTAGTTTTACCGTGGTCGACGTGGGCAATAATTGTGATGTTTCGAATATTGTTGTTCATAATTTGAGGCTCTTATACATGAATTGAGTCATTTGAAAACTTAAAAAGAACCATTATTTCATTGTTAAAGCTATTTTTAATAAAAAATTCACTTCTTGCGATTATTAAAAAAACGTATAGATATCGCTGTATAAATTAGACGTATTAAAGGATTAAGAGCATATCTCCTTAAGTTTTAAAAAATCTAAATACCCAAATGGAAAACTTTAAATTACTAAAAATAGAAGATTCGTTAAAAAATTCATTGGAAAAAATGAAGTTTACGAAACCAACACCAATTCAAGCTATGGCAATACCAGTTGCCTTAGAGGGAAAAGACATTCTGGGAACAGCCCAAACAGGAACTGGCAAAACATTAGCTTTTAGCGTTCCACTAATTAATAAATTAATATTAGATAAAAATGCATTTGCGTTAGTTATGTGTCCAACTAGAGAACTTGCAACTCAAGTAATGGCTGCAATTAAAAGTATTATTAGTGATAAAATTAATATTAAAACTGCCTTGCTTATTGGTGGAGAGGCAATGCAAAAACAACTTAGACAACTGGGTAACAGATCTAGAATAATTGTTGGAACACCAGGAAGAATTAATGATCACTTAAAAAGAAAAAGCTTAAATTTATCAGCTACCAAATATTTGGTGCTAGATGAAACTGATAGAATGTTGGATATGGGGTTTACTCCACAAATAGAGTTAATTTTAAAGTTTGTTCCAAAAGATCATCAAACTTTATTATTTTCAGCAACATTACCTCAAAATATTGTCAGAATTTCAGAAAGATATTTAAATAAACCTCAAAGGATTTCAACAGGATCAACATCAGTTCCTATTGCTAAAATTAAACAGGAAACTCTTCAAGTTTTTAAAGAAAATAAATATGATGAATTGGTAGATCAATTTATAGCAAGAAAAGGATCAATATTAGTTTTTGTTAAAACTAAAAGAGGTGCTGATAAAATGGTTAAGCGCCTTAAAGAAGAAGGTCATTCAGCTGATGCTATTCATGGAGACCTTCGTCAAAGTAAAAGAGATCGTGTAATCACTTCATTTAGAAAAGGTCTTAAGAGAATACTAATTGCAACGGATGTTGCTGCAAGAGGATTAGATATTCCTCTAATTCAACATGTAATCAATTATGACTTACCACAAGTTCCAGAAGATTATGTTCACAGAATTGGAAGAACTGCTAGAGCAGGAACAGAGGGCTCTGCTTTAACTTTTTTAACTCCTGATGATAGATCAATGTGGAACGAAATTAGTAAATTAATTGATCCAAACTTTAAGCCTGCACCACGGGGAGCAAGAGGAGATTCAAGGGGAGGCAAAAAAGGAAAAGTTCCATATAACAAAAAAAGAAAATTCAGAGATGAAAAAAAATCTAGCTATGGCAGATCAAGTTCTTCATCAAGAGATGGAGAGAAAAAAAGCTTTGGTTACAAAGGAAAATCTAGTTTTGGTGATAAATCGAAACCATCTAGCTATGGCAGATCAAGTTCTTCATCGAGAGATGGAGAGAAAAAAAGCTTTGGTTACAAAGGAAAATCTAGTTTTGGTGATAAATCGAAACCATCTAGCTATGGCAGATCAAGTTCTTCATCGAGAGATGGAGAGAAAAAAAGCTTTGGTTACAAAGGAAAATCTAGTTTTGGTGATAAATCGAAACCATCTAGCTATGGCAGATCAAGTTCTTCATCGAGAGATGGAGAGAAAAAAAGCTTTGGTTACAAAGGAAAATCTAGTTTTGGTGATAAATCGAAACCATCTAGCTATGGCAGATCAAGTTCTTCATCAAGAGATGGAGAGAAAAAAAGCTTTGGTTACAAAGGAAAATCTAGTTTTACAAAAAAAGTTGAATTGAAGCCAACTGGTTTCACAAATAACCCAAAGTATTTTGGGAAAAAAACATCTGAAAGTTCGTCAGCTGGTGCAGATAAAAAAAGCTCTAGTTTTGATGGAAAGAAGAAGTTTAAAAGTAGAAGTGATAGACCTAAGAATTTTACCTTCAAAAAACACAGTCAAAAAAGAGCTAAAGTCTAAGACTTTTTAGATTTCTCTTTTTTATTTTTTCTTTTCTCTTTCAGGCTTAATTTAGGTTTTTTAGCAGTACTCGAATCTTTAAATGATTTTCCACTGTATCTTTTTGACATATCCCAATCTTATAACGGCTTAATAAACAAATACAAAACTTTCATTTCTAGAGTTCTAAATTTTCATAGGACACACACCTAAGGTTGTATTCAGATAGTACTGTCAAAAAATGATCTATAAGTAGTCTTTTACAAATATAAATCTGCTTAGAATATAATTGTAAATTAACAATTTATTATCTTTTAACTTAAGTTAAAATTATATAGCATTTGATCACAATGATATAGAGGGGGTAAATTGAGTACAATTGGACTAGTGACAATGTATCTAATTATTCAGTTAGTGGTATTTTTTTGTATATTACCAATAGATGTTAATCGAAAAAGAAAATTTTTAATCCCAGCAAATGAGATTGGAGCACCTGAAAATCCTAAACTTCTTAAAAAGACTTTTTATTCCATTGGTATTACGACTATTATTTTCACAATAATTTGCTTATTGATGAAATATGAATATTTAGATTTAACAGATATAATCAGTTAAAAAAAACCCCCAGAAATTTCTTTCTGACGGTTCTAATTTTTCTAGGTAACTAGACTGTTTGGAATGGTTTTACATTCTCATTCACTAGTTCATTAAGTATTGTTTTATCTAACATTATTGAACTTGCTACATCTTCATACATCTAATTTTATGTCATTTAACAAAGTAAACTCTAAGGAGATTCAAATCTGGCACATCTTTCATAGTAGATTAAAGTTAGTTGAAAGAGGTGACTTCGATTTAGAGGTGGGTTAGGTTTAGTTGTGAAAAAACTAATTTTAATTTTCATTATCCTGTCAGCATGTTCCACACCTAATTCTAGATCTGATGCATACTATGAAGCAGTAGCAGGTCATATTGCTCAAACTGTCTTATCAGGAGATTGTAATTCTAAATGTATATCTTCTATTGTTAGTTCCGATCTAAAACATGCAACTTATATGCAAGCAATTAACGTTATTGATAAAGTAAGTAAGTTATTACCTAGTATTTATGATGCTATAAAAAAAGAGTTAGTAGTTAGAGTGGATGAAAAATATAAAAAAGAGATAATAAAATGAAAAAAATATTATTTATAATTCTACCAGTACTACTGGTGTTAATTTATATCTTTAGTGCAATGAATTCATTTCATCAAATTCATAAAGGTATTTATTACAATGATAAAAAATTAATTAAAGAATATGTCGAATGGAATGAATTAAGAGATAATTTTAAAGATTATTTAAATATTATATTACTGAAAAAAACCCAAAAAGATAAAAGTTTTAAAAATCTAGGTGAACTTGGAATATTAGTTACAGGATTTGCGGGTAAATTTATAGAATATACAATTGATGCTTATTTAAATCCCGAAGGTTTAAGTTTATTACTAGAAAAAAGTGAAAAGAAAGATGAGATACCTGAACCAACATTAATTACGCTCTTTGGTAGTTTTACTATTATGAATTTTAATGGATTAAGTTCTTTTTATATCAATTACGAAAATGAAGGGGAGGAATTTCCAATTTTCTTTAATAGACAAGGTTTAAAGTGGAAAATAACTCAAATTGAATTCCCAGAAAGTTTATTCGACGATTTAAAATAATCTTGCTAAATCTCTATTATTTAGTCTTAATTTTTTTTCTTTCTGCCTTAACAAGCTCCTCATATTCTGCTTCTTTTTTCGCTTTTTTTAATATTATATTTTTTTTGGAAGAACCAAATATTCCTAAAATTAACATATGAATATAAGCAAAAGGAAATAGAAAAATGATATATAGAATAATCATAACTGGATTATGTCTGTGAAAAAGTCCAATCAAACCTCTAAAACTCCAATAAATTGTTAGTAAAAAAATTATACCTAATACATCATATCCATCCATAGGACTCTCCTTATTAATTATTTATTACTAAAATTTTATCCTCAAATAAAATCGATAAAAATATAAAATGACTACTCTTAATTTTAAGGCATACTTTTTTTCTCTCATTTATCAGATCCCTTAACAAACAACAAAACATCAAATGCTTCAAGAAGAAAATTTCATACAACTATAAGGTTAAAAAAATATTATTGAGGAGTGACTATCAATCAGTTAGGATAATTTATGACAAAATCATCAAGTCAATTTATTATTCTTCGAAGAGTTCACAATAAGCTTTTAGATGTTCTGGTAAGTTATAAAGTTTATATTAATCATAAACAGGTCGGCAAAATTCGTAATGGAGAAGAGTTAAAAATTAAAGTTAATAGTGGAATACAAAATGTTCAATTGAAAGTTGTTTTAGAAACAAGCAATGAATTAAAAGTTTTAGTAAAAAATAAAAATGTTTATCTAGAGTGTGGTAATAGTGGAGGTATTAAATTTTTTGGGGGAAATTGGCTTTATCTAAAAGAAAGAGCATAATTACCTATATCATTTATATGTTTGAAGGTATTTTTCAAATTAATAGGTGTTGTTCTTCGGTAGTTTTAGAAGGGGTGTTTTGTGTTAGAGTTTTCATTAATCAAATGGAGTTAATAAATGTCTAACTATCACTGTTCAAGTTGTAACAAAGGTGTCATGTATAAAAGTAGAGGCTTTCTCTATTTTTTGTTTTGGCCATGGACAATAATGTTTATGAAAAAAAGATGTCCAATTTGTGCGACACTAGTTACCAATCATCATTGTGGAAGTTGTAAAAAAAAAGTTATGTATAAAGATAGAGGTTTTCTTTTCTTTATGCTTTGGCCATGGACAATATTGTTTATGAAAAAACAATGCTCTAAATGTGGAGCAGAAGTTACAACAACATAAATTTGTCAATTTTTTTTTAAAAATTAACAACCATAAAACAAAAACGTCCTCTGTATTTAACAATAGGGTGTTTTCGTAATTGTTAAGTTTAAATGGAGAGTTAGTTCGTGAAAAAGTTATTTCTTATAGTTTTTTTTTTCATTAATTCATTCATTGTTAATATAAGTAACTCCTCAGAAATAATTAAATATCCTTTACCAGAGATTACAAATTACCCCCCATCTATAACTGGTGGTCATTCTCAAACGTGGGATATTACACAAGGAAAAGATGGCAAATTATATTTTGCAAATAGTTATGGTCTCCTTATTTATGATGGTAAAGAATGGAAATTTTTACTTCTTGATAATAAGTATTCCGCAAGATCACTTGATGTAGACGACGATGACAACATAATAGTTGGTAGTTTAGGTGAATTTGGTTTTATTTCAAATGATGGAAATGGTAACATAGAATATTCATCACTTAAAGGATTATTAAATGAAGAAAATAATAATGAAGATAAAATTTATGAAACTTTTTCTTTAAATAATAATGAAATTTTTTTTAGATCACTAAATAAATTATTTTTTTATAAGAATAAAAAAATATCTATAGTTAATAAAGTTAAAAAAAAAACATTTGGTGTGTCAAGGTATCTAAATGACAAACTATACGTTGCAATTAATAGTTTGGGAATAGCACTAATTGAAGATAAAAAACCTGTCATAATTGATAATTCTGAAATTTTTAATAATAAAAGTATTTCTGGATTTCATATGTCTAAAGAAAATAATTTAATTGTGTTTACAAGAAAATCAGGAGTTTATAAGGAAATAAAAAATGAGTTTGTAAAAATTGATAATGAAATAATAGATAGTATAGGTGTAATTTATAGAACTTATAATTTAAAGAAAAATAAAATTGGTTTGGCAACTTATGAAGGTTTATATATTTTAGATATAGATTTTAAACCATTAATATTTTTAGACAGAGACTCAGGTTTAAGAATTGATAATGTAAGAATTGTATTTGAAGACAAAGACGAAAATATTTGGTTAGGATTGGATGATGGAATAGTTAAAATCAATACTAATTCATTTTTTAAATATCTTCCAAAGGGATTTAATAATTTAAATAATACCCCTCTCTCAATGGATAGTTTTAATAACTACTTATACGTTGGAACGCCTATAGGTATAAATAAACTTGTAATTAATCAAGATTCTATATTAAGACAAAAATTTATAGAAATTGCAGAGACAGAAGTTAGGACACAAGTTTGGAGTTTATATAACAATGGTACTGATCTTTTAGTTGGTTCTAATCTTGGTCTAGGTAAAATTGATATTAATGATAATTATGAGCAACTTATTGATATTAAATTAACAGGTTGGGTTTATTATGGCATTAAAGAAAGCAAAATATTTGAAGATTATCTATATGTATTGTCAGATAATGGTGTTTTTATTGTCAATAAAAAGCAACCTAATAAATATAAAATTATACATAATATTAAAAATGTTTCACATATTGAAGAATTAATTGATAAAAATGAAATTTGGTTGGCAGTTCCAAAAAAAGGTGTCTACCGCATAAAATTATCATCAAAAGATATAGAGCAGTTAAATGAATCAGAAGTAAAAGAGTATGATGATACATATTTATTAAAAAAAGGGAAAATAAAAGTTTTAAAAATTTATGACAAACTAATTTTTAAAACACAGGATAAGTATTATCAATTTAATGAAAAAAGTGAATCTTTTTATGTAAGTGAATTTTTTGACTCTGTACCAAATATAGATGAAAAAACTATATGGGAAATTAAAAAAACTAGGAATAATACTTATTGGATGTATTTTGACGAGTTAAAAAATGACAAGCGTATTCAAACATTTTATGAATTAAATGAGTCCCTTAATTTTAAAAAACTTCCTTTTAATTCACTTTCACATCACCTCTCAGCAAAATTTTATTTCATTGAAGATCTAAACTTAATTGGAAGCACTGAAGGTGTTGTTGTTATTGGTAACTTATCTAATAAAAGAAAACAAGGAAAAACTATATTTTCATCTATTAAAAATAATGACAAATCTATTTACAACCTTGGACCTAAAAAAGATTTATTTGATGAAGAATTTATAATTAAAAATTTATTTAATTATAATGAAAATAAATTTTCTTTTAAAGTATCTTTAACAGATTATATAAATGAAAAGAATAATCAATTTAAATATAAATTAGAGGGTTATGAAAATGATTATTCAAAATTCTCTAAAAATGAAATTATTACTTATACCAATTTACAACCAGGAAATTATAAATTCTATATTCAGGGAATTAGTTCTGAAGGAATAATTACAAATCCTGAAGTGTACTCTTTCAAAATTAATCCACCGTGGTGGCAAAGTAAAATATTTTATTTATCTGAGATTTTATTTTTTCTAATCTTATTATCAGTAACTTTATTCTTAAAAAAATCTGGTAAAGCAACAATTATTGCAACCTCAATATCATTCATGATGATTTTAGCATTATTTGAATATATCAATTTTTTAGTTGATCCATTAATTTTGCTTTATTCCAACGGTGTTCCAGTATTTACTATTTTTTCTAAAATTATATTAGGGGTATTATTATTGCCACTAGAAAGATTAATGAATAAAATGTTAGATTATGTTTCTAACAGCAATTTTTTTCAAAAATTAACATCAATTAAAAAATAAAAATCCACCAAACTTCATTGCAGATTTATAGTGCAGACATAAAAAAAACCCCCGAAGTGTTTAACAACAGGGGTTTTATAATTTTTAGGTCTAAATAGACGGGATTACATTCTCATGCATAGGTTGATTAAGTATTGATTTACTTAACTTTTCCTAAAATTGTTCATCTATGTTCATCTAAATTAAGGTCAAATCCCAAAGCAATTCAAAAGATGAATTCGTTGTTAGATAGAATTATTAATGAATTGTAGAAGAGAACTACTCAGGATATTTTTTTTGTGCTTTTGCTTTCCCTATTTTCTTTTTTTTTTCATTTTTGGCAGTCACAGTCCAAACATAAGTGTGTTTTCCATTTGGTGGACAAGGACTTTTGTATTTAAAAGCACCAGGTTCAATAGTAGTTTGACCAGTATATTCAACTTTGCCACCACCATGATTATAAGGTGATTGTTTATCCTTCATTCTGAACTGAAGAGTTTTTGTGCCTTCAGGAACATTTGTAAGTGTAAATATTGGGTTATCAACTTTGTTAGGATTTCCAGAGGTACACAATTTTAAATTACCCCACTCGAACGCTAGTCCAAACTCAGCAGCATTAACTGTAGAAGTTAAAAAAAATAATGAAATAAATATTCTGATTAAAAGTTTCATTACAATAAATTTATGGACTAATGAGAGAACTGTATACAAAAAAAAACCCCCAATTAAGGGGGTTTTTATAATTCTTAAGTCTTAGATAGACGGGATTACATTCCCATGCCACCCATGCCACCCATGCCGCCCATTCCACCAGGCATTCCACCAGGCATTCCACCAGCACCAGAATCTTTGTCATCTGGTTTGTCAGCAATCATGGCTTCAGTAGTTACAAGTAATCCAGCAATTGAAGCTGCATCCTGTAAAGCTGTTCTTACAACTTTAACAGGATCGATGATACCTTTTGCAAACATATCAACATAATCTTCATTCTGAGCATCGTAACCTTGGTTCTTTTTATTTTGTTCAAGTAGTTTTCCAACTACAACCGATCCATCAACTCCAGCATTTAAAGTTATTTGTCTAATAGGAGCCTGTAAAGCTTTAGCCACTAATGTAACACCAGCTTTTTGATCGTCTCCTTTAACTTTAAGTGAGCCTAGACTTTGTGAAGCGTATAAAAGAGCGCAACCACCACCAACTACTATTCCTTCTTCAACAGCAGCTCTAGTTGCGTTAAGAGCATCTTCAACTCTATCTTTTCTTTCTTTAACTTCTACTTCAGTTGCACCACCAACTTTGATTATAGCAACTCCACCAGCAAGTTTTGCTAGTCTTTCTTGAAGTTTTTCTCTGTCATAATCAGAAGTTGTTTCACCAACTTGTTGTTTAATTTGAGCACATCTAGCTTCAATCTCAGATTTTTTACCGCTACCACTAATGATAGTACTGTTATCTTTATCAACTTTTACTCTTTTACAAGAACCAAGGTCAGTAAGTTTAACATTTTCAAGCTTAACTCCGATGTCTTCAGAAATAACCTGACCACCAGTTAAGATTGCGATATCATCAAGCATTGATTTTCTTCTATCACCAAAACCTGGAGCTTTAACAGCAACAACTTTTAAACCACCTCTAAGTTTATTTACAACAAGAGTTGCAAGAGCTTCGCCCTCAACATCTTCTGAAATAATCATTAGTGGCCGTCCAGCTTGAACAACAGCTTCTAAAAGTGGAACCATTGGCTGTAAGTTAGTTAATTTCTTTTCATGTAATAGAATAAAAGGATTTTCTAACTCAGTAGTCATTTTATCAGCATTAGTGATAAAGTATGGCGATAAATATCCTCTATCAAACTGCATACCCTCAACAACATCTAGCTCAGTTTCTATTCCTTTTGCTTCCTCAACAGTGATAACACCTTCATTACCAACTTTTTGCATCGCTTTTGCAATCATGTTACCAATTTCTTTATCACCATTAGATGAAATAGTACCAATTTGAGCAATCTCATCACTATCTTTTACTTTTTTAGCCGAAGCAATTAGACTGCCTTTAACATGTTCTACTGCTGCATCAATCCCTCTTTTAACATCCATAGGGTTCATACCTGCAGTCACATATTTTACACCTTCTTTAACAATTGCTTGTGCTAAAATGGTTGCTGTAGTTGTTCCATCACCAGCTTCTTCATTTGTTTTGTTAGCAACTTCCTTAACCATTTGAGCGCCCATGTTTTCAAATTTATCTTCTAAATCAATTTCTTTAGCAACTGAAACACCGTCTTTAGTAATTCTTGGTGCACCATAAGATTTATCAATAACTACATTTCTACCTTTTGGTCCAAGTGTAACTTTTACTGTATTTGCAAGGATATCAACACCTCTTATCATTGCAGCTCTTGCTTCAGAGTCAAATTTTATAACTTTTGCCATTTTATTTTCTCCTTTTAATTAAATTATTTTCCTGAAATACCCATAATGTCAGACTCTTTCATTATGCTGTATTCTTTGCCATCGATTTTGATTTCAGTTCCTGACCATTTGCCAAAAAGAACTTTGTCTCCAACTTTAACATCCATTGGAATTAACTTTCCATCTTCAGTTTTTGCTCCACCACCAACAGCAATAACTTTACCTTCTTGAGGTTTTTCTTGTGCTGTATCAGGGATAATTATTCCTCCAGCAGTTTTTTCACTACTGTCTAAAACTTGTATTAAAACTCTATCGTGTAACGGTTTAAATTTCATAAATTCTCCTTTTAATATGCGACTCATATAGCTATTAGCCTCACTATTTCAAGGTTAAGTAAAAAAAATATGTGAGCCAAAAAACCAGAGAAATTGTGTTTTTTATGAGTTATACCTGCCACAATGAGTGAAAACTTAGATAATAACGGATTAAAGTCAATTGCTGAGAACTATGATATTTTCTATATTGATTTATGGGGTGTTATTCACAACGGAATAAACCTTCATAAAAATGCAATTGAAGCCTTAAAAGAAATTACTAAAGCAAAAAAAAAATATGTTCTCTTAACTAACGCACCACGACCCAATAAAACTGTAAAGTCATTTTTGGAAAAAATGGGAATGAATAAAGAAATTAGAGAAAATGTATATTCATCAGGAGAAGCGGCATTGAGTTATTTAAAAAAAAACTTATTAGATGATAAATTTTATCATTTAGGACCTCCTAGAGATTTTGATTTATTTTTAGATTTTAAAAAAAATCAGACTCAAGATATTAAAGAAAGCTTTTATTTGTTGTGCACAGGTTTATTTGAAGAACAAGGTGAGGATTTGAATTATTATAAAGAATTATTTAAAGAGCACATTAACAAGAAAATGATATGCACTAATCCAGATTTAATTGTTGATAGAGGTGAGAAAAGAGAATTGTGTGCAGGGTCAGTAGCATTAGTTTTTGAAAAAATGGGAGGAAAGGTTATATATTTTGGAAAACCATTTCCTGAAGTTTACAATCAGTCAATTGATAATAAGAAAAAAAAAGTTTTGTCAATTGGTGACAATTTGAACACAGATATTAAAGGAGCAAATCTTTTAAATTATGATTCATTAATAATATCAAATGGTGTTCATAAAGATGAAATTAAAAAAGAAGGAATAGATATAGTTTTAAAAAAATATGAAGTTGTTGTAAATTTTATTCAAACAGAACTTAAATGGTAAAATGATGAAACTATATAAAAATTTTGATATTTCTAAAAATCACAAAAGATCAATAATTTTAATTGGAAATTTTGATGGTGTTCATGTGGGCCATCAAAAATTATTTAAATTAGCAAATAGTTATAAAAAAAAATTTAATCTAAATATTGGTGTTTTAACATTTGAGCCAATGCCCAAAATGTTTTTTAATAAAGATATAAAAAACTTCAGAATTTCAAATATTAATCAAAAAAATATAATTCTAAAAAGCCTGGGAGTTGACTTTATAATTACTCAAAAATTTGATAAAATATTTTCTAAGATTAAATCTGACTTTTTTATTAAAAAAATTTTATCTGAAAAATTGGAGGCACAATATATATTTGTTAGTAATAATTTTAAATTTGGAAATAAAAGAGAGGGTGATGTTAATCAATTAATTAAAAATGAAAAAATTTATGATTATAAAATAGTAAAACCGCAACCGTTAATATTGAGTCAAAAAATTATTTCTTCTACATACATCAGATCTCTTTTGGAAAGGGGGAATTTAAAAAAAACCAATAAACTATTGGGAAGAAATTGGGCGATTGAAGGAATGGTTCAAAAGGGCAGACAACAAGGAAAAAAGATTGGTTTTCCAACCTGCAACATAGATGTTAAGGATTATGTTATTGCTATGCCAGGTGTGTATGCGGTCAAAGTAAACCGAAAAAACTCCAATAAACCTTTGAAAGCGATTGCAAACCTGGGTTATAGACCGACTTTTAACCAAAAAAAGATATTATTAGAGGTTCATATTTTCAATTTTTCTGGAAATCTTTATAATAAGTATTTATCAATTGAATTCACAAAATTTATTAGAAAAGAAAAAAAATTCAAAAACGTTAATCAATTAAAAAAACAAATTCAAAGTGATCTAAAAGTCGCTAAAAGAAGTTAAAATGAGTAAAGAAAATATAAATTTACCAAAAACAGCTTTCTCCATGAAAGCTAACTTACAGAATAAAGAGCCTGAAATTTTAGATTATTGGAAAAAAATTGATCT
Organism: Candidatus Pelagibacter sp. uisw_098; assembly: GCF_059512505.1. The sequence continues at coordinate 1,106,276 of NZ_CM183454.1, read as the reverse complement.
TTATAAAGAGTTAAGAAAATCTAGCAAAGGTAAGGAAAAATTTATACTCCACGATGGACCTCCATATGCAAATGGAAACATTCATATGGGTACAGCGTTAAATAAAATTTTAAAAGATATAATTGTTAGGTTTCATCAAATGGATGGTAAAGATTCAGTATATGTTCCAGGATGGGATTGTCATGGACTACCTATTGAATGGAAAATTGAAGAACGTTATAAAAAAAATAAAAAAAATAAGAATGAAGTTCCAATTACAGAATTTAGAAAAGAGTGTAGAGATTTTGCACAAAAATGGATTGAAGTTCATAAAACACAATTTAAAAGATTGGGTGTTATAGGTGATTGGGATAATCACTATGCAACCATGAGCTTTGATGCAGAAGCACAAATCGTAAGAGAGTTAGGTAAGTTTTTAAAAGAAGGAAGTCTTTATAGAGGATTTAAACCTGTTCTTTGGTCTACAGTTGAGAAAACTGCTTTAGCAGATGCTGAAGTAGAATATCAAGATCATAAATCAGATACGATCTATGCTAGTTTTCCTATTAAAAAAACAAATTTAAAAGAATTAGAAGGTACGGAGATTGTCATATGGACAACTACGCCCTGGACAATACCAGCGAACAAAGCTTTAGCTTATAATGAAGCTTTAGATTATTTAGTAATTCATTTAAATGATGATGGAGATTTTAAAGATAAAAAAATAGTGATTGCGGAGGCGTTATTAGATTCTGTTATTAAAGACTGTGATATCAAAAGTTATAAAGAAATTAAAAAATTTAAAGGGAAAGATTTTAAAGATACAATTTGTAGTCATCCATTTTTAAATCTTGGTTATGATTATGAAATTCCAATGCTTGAAGCAAGGTTTGTTACAACTGAACAAGGAACAGGTATCGTTCACTGTGCGCCTAGTCATGGTCCCGATGATTTCAATCTTTGTTTAAAACATGGTATTAAAGCAATTGAGACAGTTGATGGTGATGGAAAATATACTAAAAATCTTCCTTTATTTGAAGGAACACATATTTTTAAAGCAAACCCGATTGTTATCGAAAAATTAAAAGCACAAAAAAAACTACTATTTAATGGAGAGTTAATTCATTCATATCCCCATTCTTGGAGATCAAAAGCTCCACTCGTTCATAGAGCAACTCCCCAATGGTTTATTTCTATGGAAAGTCATGGTCTAAGAAAAAAAGCACTAAAAGCATTAGATGACACTACTTTTTACCCTGACAAAGGTAGAGAAAGAATAAAGGCAATGATCGAAACAAGGCCTGACTGGTGCGTTTCAAGACAAAGAGTTTGGGGAGTTCCGTTACCTATATTTGTCCATAAAACTACTAAAGAAATTTTAGCTGATGATGAGGTAAATGAAAATATTGCAAGTATTTATGAAAAAGAGGGCTCTGATTGTTGGTTCTCTGATGATCCACAAAGATTTTTAGGAGATAAGTATAAAGCAGAAGATTATGATAAAATAAGTGACATTGTTGAGGTATGGTTTGATAGTGGTTGTACGCATGCATTTGTTTTAGAAAAAAGAGAAGATCTTCAATGGCCTGCATCAATGTATCTAGAGGGATCTGATCAACATAGAGGTTGGTTTCATTCATCATTGCTAGAGTCATGTGGAACCAGAGGTAGAGCTCCCTATGAATCGATATTATCACATGGATTTGTCGTAGATGGCAAAGGTCTTAAAATGTCTAAATCTGTGGGAAATGTTATAGCACCAGAAGATATTTTAAAAAAATATGGTGCTGATATTTTAAGAATATGGGTTGCTTCGTCAAACTATGCTGAAGACTTAAGAATTGATTATTCTATTTTAGAACAACATGCAGATTCTTATAGAAAGATTAGAAATACATTTAGATATTTACTTGGAAACTTAAATGATGATTTTAAGAAAATTGATCTTGAAAAATTAGATTTAAATCAATTACCAGAGTTAGAGCAATATATGCTTCACAGAGTTTATGATTTAAATGAAAATTTTAAAAATTATTTTAAGTCATATGACTTTCATAATCTTTACAAAGAACTTTTGAATTTTTGCACAGTAGACTTATCTGCATTTTATTTTGATATTAGAAAAGATGCTTTGTATTGTGATTCAAAAAATTCAGAGAGAAGAAAAAGTAGCATTATTGTATTAAATATAATTTTAGAATCTCTGATTAAATGGTATGCACCTATACTTTCCTTTACAACAGAAGAAATTTTTACACTTATAAATAAAGATAAAAAAAGTATTCATCTAGAAAAATTCATGGAATTTCCAAAATCATTTGAAAATGAAAAATTAAACAAAAAATGGGTTGAGTTAAAAAAAATTAGAGATATTTGTAATATAAGCATTGAAGCAAAAAGAGCGAATAAAGAAATAGGATCAAGCTTAGAAGCAAACTTAACTATTAATTTAAATAAAAATTTATATGAAATTTCAAATAATATTGATTTTTCAGAGCTATGCATCACATCCTCAGCAATCGTAGAGCAATCAGACATTGAAGAAGTAATAGTTAAAACAACTAAAGCTGAAGGCAATAAGTGTCCAACTTGTTGGAAAATCAATGAAGAAAAGTGTGAAAGACACTCAAGTTAGCAACAAAAGTAATGAATAAAACCAGACTAAAAACTTTTTTTTTAAATTTTACAATTTTAATAGGAGTATTTCTAATTGATAGAGTGTCTAAGTTTTATATCTTAAAGTTAGCGGAAGTGGAAGGCTCAGTAGACATATATGTTACACCTTATTTAAATTTATTTTTAATTTGGAATAAAGGAATAGCTTTTGGTTTGCTTTCTGTGAATGAAAGTATGATGTATAATATAATTACACTCGTGATTTGTCTTATTGTTATAGTTATTTTATTTATGATGTGGAAAAATGATAATATTAAAACTTATTTTTTAGCTTTAGTTGCGGGAGGGGCACTAGGTAATCTTTATGATCGAATAGTTCATACGGCAGTCCCAGATTTTATTGATCTTCATTTCAATGGGTTTCATTGGTTTGTTTTTAATGTGGCCGACATATTTATTACCATTGGTATTTTTTGCCTTATTTTAGTAGAACTTTTCTATAATAATAAAAATATAAATGAATAAAATTAAGCCAGTAATAGTTATTTTTTTAACATTATTGTTTTTAAATGCTTGTAGTGCTATTTCTGGAGGAATTGGAGCTAGCAAAAAAAAAGGAAGTGATGAATTTTTAGTAGAAAAAAAAGCTCCCTTGGTTTTACCACCTAGTTTTGGAGAGTTGCCAGAGCCTAGAAAAAAAATAGATGAAAATATAGCATCAACTAAAGAAAATACCTTAAGCATTAAAGATATAATTGATCAAAGCTCTTCTATAGATTCAGATATAGATAAAAATAAATCGAATAATTCAAAAGAAAAATTAATTATTAAAAAAATTATAGAACAATAATGATACTTAAAAATTTTTTAAATATAAAGAATAATAAAATAATAAAAAAAGATTTTCTAAATTTATTAAAAGATCAGCCTCAACTTTTTGAAACATTAAAGCCTACTTACAGATATAGTTATTCTAAAAAAAAAATCTCTAAGTATAAAAAATTTTCCAATATAAGAGTAATTGGAATGGGAGGTTCAATTTTGGGGACTGAAGCAATTTATAATTTTTTAAAAAAAAAAATTAAAAAAAAACTAACTTTTGTGAATAATCTAAATAGCAATGCAGACTATTTTCAAGATAAAAATATTAATTTAAATTTAATTATATCTAAATCTGGAAATACCATAGAGACAATAGCAAATGCAAACACGCTAATAAAGAATAGGGATAGTAATATTGTAATTACAGAAGATAAGGATAGCTATTTAACCAATTTAGCAAACAAGCTTAAAGCAGAAATCTTTGAGCACCAAAATTATGTAGGTGGAAGGTATTCAGTCTTATCTGAAGTGGGAATGCTACCTGCAGAATTGATGAATTTAAATGAAGGTAAATTCAAACAATTTAATAATCTTATTAAAAATAAAACATTTGTAAATAATCTTGTTAATAATGTAGCGGCAACTTTAAATTTAATCAAAGATAGTAAATATAATTCTATAATTCTAAATTATGATGAGCAGTCAGAAAATTTATTTAAGTGGTATCAACAATTAATAGCAGAAAGTTTGGGTAAAAAATCTAAAGGACTTTTGCCGATTGTGTCATCTATGCCAAAAGATAATCATAGTTTAATGCAACTATATTTAGATGGTCCTAAAAAAAGTTTTTATACTTTTTTTAATGTTTTGGAAAATAAGGTAATAAAAATAAACAATCACAATATTCTCAATAGTCATAAATACATGAGAAATCAGTCGATAGAAAAAATTAAACAATCTCAAATGTTGGCTACTGAAAAAGTTTTTACATCAAAAAAGATACCCTTTAGAAGCTTTAGAGTTTTAAAGCGAGATGAGAAATCACTAGGTGAACTATTTTGTTTTTTTATTTTAGAGACAGTTTTACTTGGTAGAGCCTTAAATGTTAATCCTTTTGATCAACCTTCAGTCGAATTAATAAAAAAAGAAACAAAATTTTTTTTAGCCTAAAGTTTTGCCAAAAATAATTTTTGAAATACCGTAATTTTTTTCTATTATAATATTAAATTCATTAGGAAATATATCTTCTTCTTTTTTGTGTCTGTGAATTATTATAATACCGTTATCTTTTAGTAATTCTAATTTGATGATTGTATCTAATAGATCTACTAATTTTTTTTCTTTGAAGGGTGGGTCCATAAAAATTATATCAAATTTATTATTCAATGCTTTCAATGTATTTTCTGCAAAAATATCTTTTTCTATGATGATTGAAGAGTTCTGCTGTTTTAGGTTGTCTATATTTTTTTTTAGAACAGTTAATACTTCTTTATAACTTTCTAAAAATGTAACTCTTCTAGCTCCTCTTGATAAGCATTCAAGCCCAAAAGATCCTATACCTGAAAATAAATCAAGAACATTTGAGTTTTCAAGATCTATATTCAATAATTTGGAATGCTTGATTATATTAAAAATAGATTCCTTAGTTAAGTCTTTAAGAGGTCTTGTTGATTTATCGTTAGGAGGTAGAATTTTTTTACCTTTGTAGTTCCCTGAAATTATTCTCATTCATCTATAACCTTATATCCAATATCTTTTCTAAAAAATCCACCACTCCAATTGAGCTTGCTAATGTGATTAAAGATTTTATCTCTACTTTCTTTGAAGTTAGAAGACAAGCTAACAAAGTTAATTACTCTTCCACCATTTGAATAAATCTTATTTTCAATTTTTTTAGTTCCTGCGTGATAAATAAAATCACCTTTAGCTAAATCAAGCTTTTCAGTATTTTCAATTAGTATATTATTGTTATATTTATCAGGGTAACCTTTTGAACAAAGAACAATGCATAAACTTTTTTTGTTATACCATTCTATTTTTAAGTTTTTTAATTTTTCATTACAACATGCCTCTATAATTTCTAGTAAATCTGTTTTTAATTTTGGCAAAATTGTCTGACATTCTGGATCTCCCATTCTCACATTGTATTCGATTAAAAATGGTTCATCCTTCACTATCATTAAGCCTGCGTATAAAAAGCCCTTATAATTAGATCCCATCTTCTTCAGCGCTTTGATAGTGGGTTCTATTATTTTGTTTAATATTTTTTTTTCAAGGACTTGATTTATTAATCGCGATGGAGAATAAGCCCCCATACCTCCTGTGTTATCCCCTTTGTCTCCTTCCAAAACTCTTTTATGGTCCTGTGCAGTTTCAAAGTTTTTAATTTCTTTCCCATCACTAATTATAAAATAGCTCATTTCTTCACCAATAAGAAATTCTTCTATTAATACATTCTTAGCTATTCCAAATTTTCCGTTAAAAATTTCTTTTATAGCGGTATTTGCACTATCTTTATTCTCACAAATATAAACACCTTTCCCAGATGCAAGACCATCTGCCTTAACAACTAATGGAAACTGAGTTTTATCTAAAAAAACAACTGCTTCGTTGCAGTTTTCAAATATTCCAAAATTAGCAGTAGGAATTTTATAAATCTCACAAATTTTTTTGGTAAATATCTTAGAACCCTCAAGTTGAGAAGCAATTTTATCAGGACCGAAAACATTTATTTCTGTATCTTTAAAAAAATCCACTATACCATCCACCAGTGGTTTTTCAGGTCCCACTATTAGTAAACTTATTTTATTAGATATTAAAAATTCTTTAATTTTATTAAAATCAGAAATATCTATTGCAATATTTTCAGCAATTTCTGATGTGCCTGCATTGCCAGGAAAACAGTATATCTTTTCAATTTTTGAAGACTTTTTAATTGATTCGCATATAGCATGTTCTCTTCCGCCACTTCCAATTATTCCAACTTTCATATAGATGTATATAAACTAAAAATGAATAAAAAATTAGCAAAATTAAAATATTTACCAAATAATTTTGAAATTATTGAAAATGGTGATCATGTTGTTTGTGCGGTATCTGGAAAATTGATTAGTTTAGAAATTCTTAATTATTGGAATGTGGAGCTTCAAGAGCCTTACTATTCTTATATAGAAGCTCATAAAAAAAAGGAGAGCAATTAAGTATTTACTTCCATCTATTGTGAGACCATATCCACTGCCCAGGATTTTTTAGAATCATTTTTTCCAACCAAATATTCAGATCTCTAGTAATTTTTTCAATTGGGGTATTTCTTTTAAATTCTATAGGTTTTTCAATTTTAATATTGAAATTTATATTATTGTGTCTTTCAATATAAATTGGCACCACCTTACAATTAAATTTTTTTATAAATTGTGCTGGAATAGTTGTTGTAAATGCGTCTTCATCAAAAAATTTAGATTTTATTCCTTCTGAAACTCTCTGGTCTATCATCAAGGCTATTGAATAGCCTTTCTTATATAACCTTAATAATTCTCTAACTCCACTTGTTCCTTTTTTAATTTGTTTTTTACAAATATATTTTTTTCTAATTTTTTCCATTAATACATTTAAAAAAATATTATTCAAAGGACGATATATTGCTGACAAATTTACACCAGATTTTTCAATTTCCATTGCCATTAATTCAAAGTTACTGAAATGACCAGATACGAAAATTACTGGGTTTTTTTCAAGTTTTATTTTTTCAAGGATTTCAGTTCCCACTATATTAATATTAGATTTAAACTTATTATTTCTAAAATCTTTAAGGAACATATATTCAGACAATGTTCTTCCGTAATTATTCCACATATTTTTTGTAATATCATTCATTTCTAATGAATTAATTTTAGGAATAGCTCTTTGGATGTTTGACTCAATGATTTTTCTAGATCTAAAGATAGGACCAAAAGATTCAGATAATTTTCCACCAATATAAGATGAAATTTTTAATCCTAAGATTTTATAAATAGAAAAAAGAAATGATATGATTAAAAATTCAAAAAAATATTTAATTTTTTTCATTTAATTCAATGAGTTTTTTTACAAGGCTTTTTTCATCTGATATTTCAAGACTAGATTTGACATAAAAAATTTTATTTTTGTTAAAATTGTCTAACCTTAAATAATCTTTTTCTGTTGTTATAATTTTTGCATTATATTTTTCTGCATTATACATTATTTCAATAAAATCTTTTTTTGAATATTGATAGTGATCTGGGTACTCTAAATCTTTAACAATTTTCAATTTATTATTTTGCAACATATCTATAAAGGTTTTATGATTTCCAATGCCTGAAAAGGCTAGATAATTTTGATTTTTATCAAATTCATCTATATTTAATAGGGCATATTTCCCACGATTAATGTTTATATTAGGATTAATTTTTTTAATTTTATCTCTAATTTCTTCTAAGTTTTCATTATTCCCATTTAAAAAAATATTTTCATAAAATTTTAGGTTATTGATACCCTCTCTTAACGGACCTGAGGGTATTGTTAATCCATTACCAATCCAGTTTAGATTATTAAAACAAACAATTTCCATATCATATTTAATAGAACTGTCTTGTAGCCCATCATCAAAGATGGCAACCTCAAAACCTTTTGATATTGCCTCATCCAGTGCGGTAATTCTTTTTAAAGCACAAAACAAAGTGCCATTTTTACTAAGCAATTTTTGTTCATCAATTTGATCTGTATATAATTTCTTAATAAAACAGGCTTTAATATTATTTTTATCTAAAATTTCTTTTATTTTGATGGCTAGAGATGTCTTTCCAGTTCCACCAATATAGATGTTGCCAATACAAATAGTTTTAATTTTGGGATTAGGTAGCTTAGGTTTTGATTTTATCTTAATGATTAAACTTAGAACAACCGAAAAAGGTAACAGTAGATAAGAATAAAGGGATGATTTTTTGAGGTCCCAGAATTTAGGTTTTTTTAATTTCATTATTTAATAAACTGTTTATCTCATCTTTAGTTTCATTGAGTATTTTTTTTCCCATTTTTTCAATTTTTAAATAACTCTTCTTGTTGTTAGGTTTAGTGATTAATTTGTCTAATAAATTGGTTAAGCTATTTACACCATTAACCTTATGAGCAATTTTCAGTTTATCAAGCAATCTGTATGTATCCTTAAAATTATCTATATTTGGTCCATATAAAATAGCTGAGCCAAAGTTAGTTGGTTCAAGTGGGTTTTGACCTCCTCTTCTAGAAAGTGATTTTCCCATAAAAACTATACTAGAGGCTTGGTAAAATTTTTTTGTTTCTCCATATGTATCCACCAAATATATATCTATGTTGTCTAATTTTTTTGGTTTTGTGCTGTGTAAAACAACATTCAAATTTAAATTTTTAATTTCATCAACTATTTTATTAACACGTTGAATATGCCTTGGTATTAATATGGTTAATAAATTTTTATATTTTTTTTTTAGTTTTATGTGAGTATTAGCGCATATAGTTTCTTCACCAGGATGCGTGCTAGAAGCACACCAGATTTTTCTAAGATTTAAATTTTTTAATAGTGCCTTATCTAATTTGGAGGATTTATTTTGTTTATTATTAACAAACTTAAGGTTTCCTATGTTTTTAATCTTTGAGACATTTAATCTTTTAAGGTAATTAAAAGTTTCTTCATTTTGAGGATAGGCATTTGAAATATTTTTAAAAATTGAATTTGAAAAGCTTTTTATACGAAACCATTTTTTAAAAGTTTTTTTAGTAATTCTTGCATTTAGAAGTTTTAGTGGAATATTTTTTTTGTTAAGAATTTTAAAGATGCTGGGCCAAATTTCTGATTCAACAAATATTGCAATAGTAGGTTTCCAATAATTTAAAAATTTATAAGAAAAAAATATTGAATCTATTGGAAAAAATTGATGAATTGTTTTTTTAAATTTAAATTTTTTGAATATTTGAGCAGAACTTAAAGTAGATGTGGTTATTAGAATTTGATTTATAGATTTATTTTTTTCAAGTTCATGAACTAATGGCAAGATACTTAAAAGCTCACCAACACTTGAACCGTGAAACCAAAGTAAATTTCCTTTAACACGTTTTTTTGATGGAGAGCAAAATTTTTCTTTATATCTTTCACTATCTTCTTTTTTTTTTAAAATTCTAAAAAATATTATTAATGGAGAAAATATTAACAATATAGTTATAAATATTTGGTATAAAAAAAACATTATTCTTTTCGAATTTGTTTTTTATAAAAATTTTTATAAAGATCTGAATTATTTAATAGCTCATCATGCTTGCCATTAGCAACCACATTTCCAGCATCAATAATATAAATCTGATCAGAATTTAAAATTGTTGAAAGTCTGTGAGCAATTACAATGGTAGTCCTATCTTTAGTTAATATTTTTAATGCATCTTGAATTTTGCTTTCCGTTTCAGCATCCAATGATGAAGTTGCTTCATCTAATAGGATTATTGGACTTTTTTTAATCATAGCTCTTGCTATTGACAGCCTTTGCTTTTCTCCACCTGATAATCTAATTCCATTTTCGCCTATAACAGTTTCATACTTATTAGGTAATTTATCTATAAATTCATGTGAGTAAGAAAATTTAGCTGCAGCAATTATTTCTTCATCTGAAACATCAGTTTTTGCATAGCTGATATTATTTTTTATTGTGTCATCAAATAAAGTTGTGTCCTGACTCACAAGTGAAATCTTATCTCTTAGAGATTTAATTTTCATTTTGTATATTGATTGCTCATCAATAAAAATATCTCCAGACTGTGCATCATAAAACCTAGGTATTAAATTTAAAATTGTTGATTTTCCAGAGCCACTATGCCCAACTAAAGATGTCATTTTACCTCCGGCTATACTGAGGTTAATTTTTTTTAGAACATCTTTTTCTTCAGAAGAGTATTTAAATCTTAAGTTGCTAAATTTAATAGCTCCATTAGTAATATTTATATCTTTGGAATCTTCATGATCCGTAATTTTATTTTTATTATCAATTATAGGTAAAATTCTATAAGCTGCTGATAACCCTTGATTTAGGGTCATGTTTATTGTTGATAGAGCTCTGACTGGTTGATATGCGAGCATCATTGCTGCAAGGAAAGAAAAAAAATTCCCTATTTCTATCTCACCCCTAAGGGCTAATTTTCCAGAATAGAATATCAAAATTGCAATCATTACTCCCGTTAGAGTTTCCATGATTGGAGACATTCTAACAAAAACTGTATTGATTTTAATGTTTTTATCTTTTAATTGATTCAAATGTTTGTCTGTTCTTTTACTCTCGTAATCTTCTCTTTGAAATATTTTGATTAGTTTATGATTTTTAAATAATTCAATTAAATGTGTGTTTAAAAAGCCGGATTTTTCTTGAGCCTCTGTTACAACCTTCCCAATTCTTTTACCAAGGGTCCTTGATGCGATACCAGCAACAGGTATCATTATTATAGCAATCAATGATAATTTCCAATTTTGATAGAACATTACAAATAGTAAACCAAATAAAGTTAAGCTGTCTTTGAATAAATTTAGCACAGCCGTACTAAGCATATTTGTAATGTGATTTACGTCATATGTAAGATTTGAAATAAATTTTCCAGAATGTTTTTGATCAATTAATTGTGTATCTGCATTAATCAAAGATTTTACCATTTGTGACTGAAGAGTTTTTTTAATTTCTTCAGCCACACCAATCATAATTGCTTTTGCATAATAAAGGGAAAATCCTTTTACAGCAAAAGATATAATTATTAACAAAGGTATTGCAAATATTAATGATTGATCCTTCTCAACAAAAATTTTTTTTATAGCAGGATCTAAAAGCCAAGCGATTGCCGAAGTACTAGTTGCAACAAGCACTCCAAAAAAAACTGAAACTAATATTCTATTAATATATTTTCTTGAATAATCTTTATAAAGCCTTTTATAAATTTTTGAATTATTCATTAAAACCTTCCAATTAAAATATTACAAAAAATTATAAAGCCTGTTAAATTATTACTTTTAAAAACCTTTAAGCATTTCAACGAGTCTTTGGAGTTAAAAAATCTTATCTGATAAAAAAATAAATGAATTATTGTTATTATTAAACTTATATAAAAAAAATAATTAAAGTTCATTATATAGCCTACAATCAAAATAGAAGAAATTAGAAAAACATAGCATATGAATAAAAAGTTTTTTGGTTTATTTTTAAATTTTATTGAAGTTGATTTTACACCTATTATTTCGTCATCTTGGATATCTTGAAACCCGTATATAGTGTCGTATCCTAGTGTCCAAAATATGGCTCCTAGATAAAAGATAATAGGAACTATACTTATTTCACCCACTATTGATGTCCAGCCTAAAATCAAACCATAGTTGAATGTTATCCCCAAAAACAACTGAGGCCAGTGTGTAAATCTTTTCATTAAAGGGTAGGTAAAAGCTAAAGGCATCGAGCCTAGCGCGAGGATAATTGTTAAATTATTAAAATTAATTAAAACCAAAAAAGCAAGTGAACATAAAACAGTTGTATAAAAAATTGCTAATTTTATAGAAACTTTATTAGAGGCTATTGGTCTATTTTTTGTTCTCTCAACTTTTTTATCAAAATCCTTATCAGAGATATCATTTACTATACAGCCTGCGGAGCGCATTAAAACTGATCCAAGGAAAAATAAAGTTAAATAAAAAAAATAATTATTTAAATCATTTGAAAAATCGTAAGCTAATGTTAATCCCCATGCACAAGGCCAAAATAATAACATAAAACCAATTGGCTTTTTCAGTCTTGTTAGTTCAATAAAAAGGTTTAATTGTTTCATCATAATTTACTTGTAAATAACAAAGGCTAGTTTCATAATCAAATTGATTCGTATGAATATAGATTACACAGTCACAGCTCTAATGTTTCCAGCAATACCCTTACTTATGAACATCTATAGTAATAGATTTCATTCACTAAGTAAGCTTATTAGGCAGCTTCATGATGAACATGTGTATGAAAACCACATTCCACCTGAGTGGAAGAAGCAATTTATCAATTTAAATGGAAGAATAGTTTTATTAAAATGGACAATTATGTTTGCTGCATTTGGTCTTTTGTTTAATCTGCTAACTGTTTTTGCTCTTTATTTGAATGAAATTTTTATAGCAAGGATAATTTTTGGTTCTTGCTGCTTGTCAATGATGATTTCAATTGTTGTTTTTTTAAGAGAAATTCAAGTATCAACAAATGCACTTAAGTGGCATATGTCTGACATGGATGTTGATTTAGATTAATTAGGAATAATTACAGCAGGCCCAGTTAACAATCTTGCTTCTAATTCCTCATGTGCTTTCTTTGCATTACTAAGAGAATACTTTTTTGAAATTTCAACTTTAAATTTTCCAGATAAAATTGCATCAAAAACTTTTTCAGCTGATTCAACTAATTCTTTTCTTGTCATTGTGTAATGTGCAATTGAAGGACGAGTAAAAAATAAACCTTTTGCATTAATGTGTTTTTTAACATCTATAGTATCAACGTAACCTGACGCATTACCAAAAGCGACCATCATGCCTCTAACTTTTAATGTTTCAATTGATCCATCAAAAGTTTTAATGCCAACACCATCATAGACAACATCAACTCCATTTTTTCCTGTAATTTTTTCTACTTCTTCAACAAAGTTTGTATCAGTATAATTTATTACATGGTGACATCCATTTTTTTTAGCAATAGCTTCTTTTTCTTTAGAGCCAACGGTTCCAATAACTTCAGCTCCTAATGCGTTAGCCCACTGACATAAAATTTGACCAACACCACCAGCTGCCGCATGGTATAAAACTTTATCACCTTTTTTAATTGGGTAGGCTCTGTGTAATAAATATTCAGCAGTAATTCCTTTAAGCATAATACAAGATGCAATTTCATCTGAAATTCCTTCTGGAACTAAAACTAGTTTTTCTTGAGGAAATAATTGTTTTTCTGAATAACTTCCAATTGGCATTGAAGAGTGAGCCACTCTTTCTCCAATTTTAAATAAATCAACTTCAGAACCAACCTCTTCTATCATTCCACATGCCTCTAAACCAATCCCACTTGGAAGAGGAATAGGGTACAGCCCTGTTCTATGATAAACATCAATATAATTAAGACCAATTGATAGGTTTTTTATAAGAACTTCTTTTGGACCTGGTTTACCAATTTCAATATCTTTAACTTCTAAAACCTCAGGGCCACCAAATTTGTCTATTTTAATAGTTTTCATTATTTTACAAATGTATCATTATGATAATCTTGCACTGCTTGCAAGATCTCTGCTTTAGTATTCATCACAAAAGGACCACCCCTTGCAATAGGTTCACCTATAGGTTTACCAGATATTAATAAAAACTTTGCTTTTGTTAAGCTAGAGACTTTCAGTTTGTCACCTCTAGTTAGAATAATTAAAGTAGAATCTTTAACAGCATCATGATCTTGATGACCAACTTTAATTTCACCTTCAACTAAATATATTAATGAATTGTGAGTTGAGGGGAGATCAAAATTAAATTCTTTTTCTTTTTGTAGCTCTACATCAAAATAAACAGGCTCAAGATTGTGACCTTTAACGGGTCCTTCTGCATCTTGAAACTTTCCAGCAATGACTTTGACAGTTTTATCCTCATCTTTATGAGCGCTCATTTTACCAGCATCAATATAGATATACTCAGGTTTAGTCATTTTCAATTTGGCAGGCATGTTCACCCATAATTGAAAACCATGAAGTTTACCTTCTTTCATTGCGGGCATTTCTGAATGGATTATTCCACTACCAGTTTTCATCCACTGAACATCTCCGGCACTCATTATACCCTTACCACCTGTACTGTCTTTATGTTCAAAATCACCAGCAAGCATATAAGTTACAGTTTCAATTCCTCTGTGGGGGTGAGGAGGGAAGCCTCCGATATAATCATCTTTATTTTCAGAACCAAACTCATCCAGCATTAAAAAAGGATCATGGTAATCAATAAGATGAGTACCAATACTTCTTTTTAATTTAACTCCAGCACCATCTGATGCTGCAATTGGTTTTATTATTTTTTCTATTTCTATCTGTTTCAATTATTTGTTTCCTCTAATTAAAAAATATAAAGCGATTATAAAAAGAAATATTTGCTCACTAGTAAATAGTTTAGTTGTAATGAACCAATCTCTATGAGCTAATGCAAATGCATTTATCATAATAACAGTAATAGCTAAAGCGCTTACTCTTGTTAATAAATTACCAATAGGGCCCTTTATAAATCCACCAATAATTAAAAATAATCCAGCTCCTAATTCAGCGAGAGCAACTAAAGACGCAAGAAAAGGTGAAAAACCAAAATATTTAATTAAAGCTTCAGGAGGCAATGGAAATTTACTTAATCCATGCAAACTAAATGCAATACCCAATCCAAATCTTATTAACCAAGGTGATAAGAATTGTACGTTAGAAAAAAATTTATTAATTTGATCATCTAATTTATTCATACTTTATTTGTTATGTGAGCCATCGCAAAGAGGCTGGTTATTAGTTTGCTTACAAGCACAAAAAAACACTTTTTTTGTTTCTTCTGCTTTATAAGCTAATGG
This sequence comes from Candidatus Pelagibacter sp. uisw_098, assembly GCF_059512505.1. The sequence continues at coordinate 1,091,241 of NZ_CM183454.1, read as the reverse complement.
AGTAAATTCTGAACCCTTGTGAGAACCATCACAAAATGGTTGTTTTGTACTTTTTCCACAAGTGCACCAATAATAAGATTTATCTTTTTCAACTTCAACTGCAATTGGTCCGTCACCTGCATTTTGTCCTTTAGTCATTTGTACCCTTTCAATTTGATTGACCTGTATTTAATACTTTGCTATGAATAATGCAATAAGGCAATATAATCATACTAGTATATAAGAACATACCATGAAAAATTTAATAGATTGTCCAGCAGAAAGAGCAGTTTACTTTCTTGGAGGTAAATGGAAAATTAGAATTTTGTTTAGTTTACTACAAAGTAAAAAAATTAGATTTGGTGAGCTTAAAAAAGGATTGAAAACCATCACACAACAAATGTTATCCAAGCAGCTAAAAGAATTAGAAGGAGATGGAATAATTAATAGAAAAGTAATTCAAATAATGCCACCAAAAGTTGAGTATTCACTAACTGAATTTGGCTTTTCGGTCATGCCTATTTTAAGGTCTTTCTCAGAATGGAATAAAAGAAACACTCGAACTATTTCAGTAAAATTAAATAAGAATTTTGAAGAAAATAGAATTAGATAATATTAAGTAACTGTTTTAAATTTTTTACTTGATCTTTAGGTTTATAATCAAGATTATCAAAAATATTATTATTTCTGTTTACCCAAATAGAACTGTAACCGTAATTTCCACCCCCAGACACATCCCAAGTATTAGCACTTAAAAATGCAACCTTTTCTTTTTGTATTTTATATTTATTAATTGGCATGTCATAAACTTTTGAGTCTGGTTTATAAATTCCAACTTCTTCGATTGAAAATATATCATCAAATATATTATCTAGATTATTACTCTTAACTAATTCATTAAGAAGAGAAGGTGTTCCATTAGAAAGAATACCTAATTTATAATTTTTTTGTTTTAGTTTTTTTAAAACATCAGGTACTTCTGGAAAGGGTGAGAGTACTTTGTAAAGGTTTAATAATTCATTTTTCATTGAAGCATCTATCTCAAATGCCTTCATTGATTTATCTAAACTATCTTCTGTCACTTGCCAGAAGTCTTTATGTCTATTCATTAAACTTCTAAGCCAAGTGTATTCTAGTTGAGTAGTTCGCCAATAATTTGCAAAACCTTCCCACTTATCACCAATTTTATCTTTACATTTTTCTGCTGCTGAATTGACATCAAATAAAGTGCCATATGCATCAAAAATTATTGCTTTAATATTTTTCATAAATTAAATTAAAATTAATGAGTAATATTAGATTATTTTTTAAAGAAAGTTTATCACTTAATTTAACTGCTAAACTTGATAAACCACAATCTCACTATGTTACTAAGGTAATGAGAATAAAGATTGGTGAAATTTTCTCTTTATTTAATAGCAGTGGAGAGTGGGAAGCAAAAATTTTAACTTTATCCAAAAGTATAGTTGAATTTAATATTACTAAACAATTAAGACAAAAAGAAAATATAAAAGAATTGTGGTTAGCTTTTTCACCCATCAAATCAAACTACTTTAATTTTATGATTCAAAAAGCAACAGAGCTTGGGGTTACAAAATTTATACCCATTATATTTGATAGAACGATAGTTAGAAAAATTAATAAAGAAAGATTAGAAAAAGTAATCATAGAGGCTGCTGAACAATCTAACCGAATAAATGTACCATCTATTGAAGAACCACAACCTTTAAAAAATTTTTTAAGTAATGAAAAAATGGATCTAATATTTACCGATCTAAACTCTCAAAATAAAAAAATAGATTTAGAAAAATTAACTAGTAATCCATCATGTGTTATAATTGGTCCTGAAGGGGATTTTTCTGAAGATGAAAGAGAGCAGATTCTTGCCTTTAATGGGGTTCAACCAATCAAAATAAACGAAAATATATTAAGATCAGAGACCGCAGTAATTTCAGCCCTATCTATTGTCAGTTATCTAATTAATTGATGTTTTTAAAAAGCTAAAGTGTGATTTTGTCGCAAAATCTAAAGTGTAAATTTTATGAAAGCACTTTATATACTGTTGTAAATGAACAAATTTTTACTTACAATTTTAGCAACTATCTACTCAACAGGTGCATTAGCCGATCAACCTAAAGAATGGCAACTAGGATTTCAAAACCCAGCCTCTGATGGAATGAGAGATATCGTTAGTTTTCATAATAATATTCTACTTCCAATAATTATTGCTATCACTGTCTTTGTTTTATTTCTTATGATTTATACTTGTATAAGATTTAGAGAATCAAAAAATCCAGTTCCATCAAAAACTACTCATAATGTTGCAGTAGAAGTTTTGTGGACATTAATTCCGTGTTTAATTTTAATCGTAATGGCGATCCCATCATTTAAACTTTTATACAAGCAAGATACGATCCCAAAAGTTGATGTAACAATCAAAGCTGTTGGATATCAGTGGTACTGGGGATATGAATATCCCGACGAAAATATTATTTTTGAATCATACATGATCAAAGAAGATGAGTTAAAAGAAAACCAACCAAGATTACTAACCGTTGATAACGAAGTTGTTGTGCCAGTTAATAAGGTGGTTAAGGTTTTAATTACTGCAAACGATGTCTTACACGCTTGGGCATTACCATCTTTTGGAGTTAAAAGAGATGCGGTTCCAGGAAGAATAAATGAAACTTGGTTTAAAGCTGAAAAAGTAGGAACATATTATGGTCAATGCTCTGAGTTATGTGGAATACAACATGCTTTTATGCCGATCACAGTAAGAGTTGTAACAGATGAAGAATATGCAAAATGGTTAGCGGAAGCTAAAATGAAATTTGCTAATGAGCCAATTACAGATAATGAATATAAAAAACTGGCGAGTAAATAAAAATGTACACACAAACAGCATCACACGACGATCATCACACGCCAACAGGTTGGAGACGTTGGGCTTACTCAACTAACCACAAAGATATTGGTACAATGTATTTAATTTTTGCAATTTTTGCAGGAATTATTGGTACAGCTTTTTCAGTATTAATGAGAATTGAATTAATGCACCCTGGTGATGGAATTTTGGGGGGTAACTATCATTTGTACAATGTGTTGGTTACTGGTCATGGATTAATAATGATTTTCTTCATGGTAATGCCAGCAATGATTGGTGGTTTTGGTAATTGGTTTGTGCCAATTATGATTGGTGCACCTGATATGGCCTTTCCTAGAATGAATAATATTTCATTTTGGTTATTACCAGCTTCATTTATTTTACTATTACTTTCGATATTTGTAGATGGCCCTCCAGGTCAACAAGGAGTAGGAGGAGGTTGGACTTTATATCCACCTCTATCCTCTAAAGCTGGACAACCTGGTCCTGCAATGGATTTTGCTATTTTAAGTTTACACTTAGCAGGAGCTTCTTCAATTTTAGGAGCAGTTAACTTTATTACAACAATTTTGAATATGAGAACACCAGGTATGACCTTGCATAAAATGCCTTTATTTGCTTGGTCAATTTTAGTTACAGCATTTCTATTGCTGTTATCATTACCCGTTTTAGCTGGTGCAATTACAATGCTTTTAACAGATAGAAATTTTGGTACTGCATTTTTTGATGCTCAAACTGGAGGAGACCCAGTTTTATACCAACATTTATTTTGGTTCTTTGGTCACCCAGAGGTTTATATTTTAATTTTACCTGGCTTTGGAATGATAAGTCATATTGTTTCAACTTTTTCTAAAAAACCTGTATTTGGATATTTAGGAATGGCTTATGCCATGGTTTCAATTGGGGTTGTTGGCTTTGTTGTTTGGGCACACCATATGTACACAGTTGGTTTAAGCACTGATACTAAAGCATATTTTATAGCTGCAACAATGATCATTGCAGTTCCAACAGGAATTAAAATATTTTCATGGATTGCAACAATGTGGGGTGGATCAATTTCTTTTAAAACACCAATGATGTGGGCATTAGGTTTTATATTTTTATTTACAGTAGGTGGTGTAACAGGTGTTGTACTTGCAAATGCTGGGGTTGATACTGCAATGCACGATACTTATTATGTAGTTGCTCATTTTCATTATGTTTTATCTTTAGGAGCGGTGTTTGCAATTTTTGCAGGATTTTATTATTGGTTTGGTAAAATGTCTGGCTATGAATATTCTGAAACTTTAGGACAAATACATTTTTGGTTAACATTCATTGGTGTTAACTTAGTATTTTTCCCTCAACACTTTTTAGGTTTAGCTGGTATGCCAAGAAGGTATGCCGATTATCCAGATGCATTTGCTGGATGGAACTACGTATCATCAGTTGGTTCATACATAGCAGTTGGTGGTTTATTAGTATTTTTTGTTAACTTAATTTATTCTTTTTCTAGGAAAAAGTCTGAGCCCAAAATCCTTGGGGAGAAGGTGCTACCACTTTAGAATGGACTATACCATCGCCACCAAATTTCCATACTTTTGATGAGTTACCGAAGTTTGTGGATGATCAAGATACTGAAAAATCTAATACTCATTAAACTTTAAGAAAAGTATTTTTAACAGATAAGATATTATTATGATGATACCAAATAAAAAAACTAAAAAAAAAAATATCTTTACTGCATTAGGAATAATAGTCTTCATGATATTTCTATTTTTTTTTACTCTCTATAATGTGGGAGTTTTTGATAGACAATTATGATCCAAAAAAAAACACTTACTCCTATAATTTTAGCTGGAATCTTTTTTATTATGTTGGGCCTTTCATTTGCTGCGGTACCTTTATATGATATTTTCTGTAGAGCGACTGGATTTGGTGGAACCACGCAAATATCAAAAGAAGCACCAGATATAGTTTTGGATCAAACAGTAAGTGTTCGTTTTGATACAAATGTAAACAAACTGCCTTGGAATTTTAAAGTAAAAAAAAATGTTATGGATGTGAACATAGGTCAGGTGAATCGAATTGAATTTGAAGTAGAGAATTATGGCGATGAAACAACCTATGGTGTGGCTGCTTTTAATGTATCTCCCTCTTCTTTTGGTAAGTATTACAGTAAATTAGGCTGTTTTTGCTTTGAAAAGCAAGCGTTGAAGGCAGGCGAAAAAGCAACATATATAATGACTTTTTATTTAGATCCAGAAATGGTAAACGACCCAAATACTAAAAATATTAAAGATGTAACTATGTCCTATACTTTCTTTTCATCAGATTACTATAACCAATCAGAACTATAAAAATGTCAGCAGAAAAAAAACATGATTATCATTTAGTAGATCCAAGCCCTTGGCCTATTTATGTATCATTTTCCAGCTTATTTTTAGCAATAGGGACTGTCTATTATTTACATAGTGAAGTTTCTTGGGGAATGTATTTAGGTTTTGCTCTTTTATTTTATGGAGTATACATGTGGTTTAGAGATATAATCGTAGAGTCGGTTGATCATAACCATCATACACCTGTTGTTAAAATTCACCTTAGATATGGAATGACTCTATTTATCGCTTCCGAAGTGATGTTTTTTGTTGCTTGGTTTTGGGCTTATTTTAATGCAAGTTTATTTCCTTCAGAATTAATTGGAAGTGTGTGGCCTCCAAAAGACATAGTAACTTTTGACCCATGGGATATTCCACTTATCAACACATTAATTCTACTATTATCAGGAACTACAGTTACCTGGGCACATCATGCCTTAGAAGAAGGTGATAGAGAAAGTTTTGTGCAAGGTTTGGCAATGACAGTTGTTTTAGGTTTTAGCTTTTCTTTATTGCAGATTTATGAATACCATCATGCAAGTTTTGATTTTGCAGGAAATATATATGGTGCTGTGTTTTATATGGCAACAGGTTTTCATGGGTTCCACGTCGTCGTAGGAACTATATTTTTAGCTGTATGTTGGTGGAGAGGCAAGAATGGTCATTATAAAAAAGATGAGTTTTTCGGCTTTGAGGCTGCTGCGTGGTACTGGCATTTTGTTGATGTAGTATGGCTATTCCTATTTGCTTCAATCTATATTTGGGGAAGTTAATAGTTAACCTTGAGAAATAAACTTTTATTTTCAATTTTTGTATTCTTTTTTATATCTATATTTATAGCATTAGGTAGCTGGCAACTAGTAAGATTAGATTGGAAAAATGAATTATTAAATAAAATTGATGTTTCTTTGAAGAAAGAACCTGTTGATTTAATGACCAATGTTCCTGAGGACTATCTAAAAATCAAAACTTCAGGGGTTATAGATTTTGATAAACAAATTTATTTATATAGTTTAAACGAAAAAGGTGCACCAGGATTTAATGTTGTTAATCCAATTATAATTAATAATAAAAACTTTTTATTAAATAGAGGATGGATACCTTTTGATAAAAAAAATACTAAAGAAATTGATATTTTTGATCATAAAACTATTTTAGGAACGTTAAGAAAACAATCTAAGGCTAACAGGTTTAAGCCTGTTAATGATATTAACGATAATTACTGGTTTACCTTAGATAGGGATGATATTTTTCAATACACAAATAAAAAATTTTCACCATTTGTAATTTACTTAAATAATAATTTAAAATTACCAAAACCAAAAATTATTACTGTAAATATTTCAAATAGCCACAAAAAGTATGCTATTACTTGGTTTTCTTTAGCACTGTCAATTTTTTTATTTTATTTATATGTGAGGAAAAATACATATTAATTTTTACAAGCTTACAAATAACTCTTAATTATTTTAAAAATATTTTCCAAATTTTCATGATGACTAATTCGATCAATATACTTTCCTTTATCTAATAAAAGTATTGAAGAACTATGATTGATTAAATAACTACCGTCTTCATTAAAAATTTTTTCACTTAAAACACCCCATGATTTTGAAAGCAAAAATACTTTTTGTGGATCTCCAGTTATTCCATAAATCTTACTTTTAAATGAATTCAAATAATCCTTAATTATTTCAGGATTGTCTCTTTCAGGATCAATACTTACAAAAAAAACTTTCAAATTTTTTTTCTTATTATCATCTAATTTTTTGATAACCTGATCTAGATTAGATAATGTCATTGGACATATATCGGGACAATTTGTAAAACCAAAAAAAATTGCAGTTAACGGTCCTTGAAAAGATTTTTCTGTTACGGGCTCATTATTTACATCTGTTAAAGTAAATGCAGAACCGGCATATGAAGCAACAACATTTTCTTTCTTTTCTTGTATCGATAATACAATAGGCAGCATAATAAATAAAAAAATTAACAAACAGCCACCCAGTATAGTTATTGACGTCTTTAATTTCATATTTTATGAATTAATATATTATATATTATAATTATGTCTAAATTTATTAAAAAACTTTTTGGAACATTGTCTGATAAGCCTTGGGAAAAAGAACAGATGGAAAGTGACAACCATCATAAAGGTAAAACTTTTGATATATCGCTACAAACTTCAGCTGTTATAGTTATCTTTGGTGTGAGCACCGTATTATTTACTTTAGTTGTTACAGGATACCTTTATAGCATTCCAGTGACTCAAGATACAGAGTATCTATTGAAACCTAATTTATTATGGTTAAATACTTTAGTTTTATTATACGTTGCTTATTTTTTTAATAAAATCACAAATGATTTAAAAAAAAATAATTTTGAAAAAATCAAAAAAAATTTGCTTATAGTTGGTTTTTTAAGTTACGCTTTTTTATTTGGGCAGATTTTTTTTTGGTTTCAATTAATGGAAAATGGAAATTATGTTTCTACAAATAACTATTTTTCATCATTTTATATTTTTACTGCGCTCCATGGATTGCACCTTTTGGGGGGATTATTTTTTTGGGGAAAGGTTTTCTCTAAAGTTAACAAGCTCAAAAAAGAACAAATTATAAATTCACAAAAAAGTATAGATGCACTGTCTCTTTATTGGACTTTTTTATTAATTGTTTGGTTTGTATTTTTTTTAATTATGTATGTTTTTAATGATACTGTCATTGCTTGGTGTAGAGCATTACTTGGATAAGCAATCTAAAGAAACAAAGTTAAAATAGCCCCAACAATAATTATAAAAATTAATAAAATATTAACAGATTTTAAATATTTTTGTATTTCTGGTTTCTTTTCTTTTTTTGAAAAAACTCCTGCTCCCAGAGAAATTACAAGATAAAAGCAAAAAACTAAAACCAGCACAACTACAAAGAGACTAAATTTATCAAGCATAATTTAATTCACTATAAAGCCTTATTTACTCATTTATTAATATATTTTTCTATAGATTCAGAAATTGATTTCAATTACTGTTATCAAAGAGAGAGAGACAAATATGCACCCGGGAATTATATTTTTAGGGGTAATTGTTGGTTCAGTTCTGTTCCATATATATACTCCATGGTGGTGGACAGACATAGCCTCAAACTGGGGGGCAATGGATGATACAATTAATTTAACTTTCTGGATTGGTGGTGGTGTATTTATTTTAGTTTGTTTGTTCATGGTTTATTGCATACTAAAATTTTCCTATAAAGAAGGCAGAAAAGTTGAGTACAAACCAGAAGATCATAAATTAGAAAAAATATTAACTATTGCAACTACCGTTGGAGTTATTGCTCTTCTAGCACCGGGTCTAATTGTTTATAATAATTATATCAATACTCCAAAAAATGCACTGCAAGTTGAAGTGAATGCATGGCAATGGGGATGGCAATATAGATTACCAGGTGAAGATGGAATATTAGGCACAGCTCAAGTTGAAAAAATTAGTGATGACAATCCTTTTGGAATAAACTTAGATGACCCATATGGAAAAGATGATATTTTAATTCAAGACGATGTGCTTCACCTAAAAACAGATAGACCAGTAAAAATTTTATTAAGGTCACTAGATGTTTTGCACAATTATTATGTTCCACAATTTAGAGCAAAAATGGATGCTATACCTGGAATCATTTCTTATTATTGGTTTGAGCCAAACAAAATAGGAGAATACGAAGTGTTGTGTGCTGAATATTGTGGAGTGGGCCATTATGCTATGAGGGCAAAAGTTATAGTTGAAAGTGAAGGCAATTATAAAAACTGGATTAAAGAACAGGAAACTTTTTCAGATTTAATTGCTAAACAAGAAAATGATAAATTAAAAACAACTCTACTTGCTAAAAATGATGATTAAATAATGTAAAGGAGAATTATGTCAGACGAATATAACCAACAGAATACACCTCTTGAAGCACAGTCTTCAGAAACCATGTCTGGCTCTTCTGGTACTCCATCAAAAGACATTGATTATGTAAGACCTGCAGAAATTCCTGAACAGGATCTTTATCATGGGCATAGTTTTATTACTAAATGGATTTTCTGTCAGGATGCTAAAGTTATTGGTATTCAATATTTTCTTACTGCCGTGTTTACAGGAATAGTCGGTCTAATACTTTCTTGGTTGATGCGTTTACAATTGGGTTATCCAGATCTAGTTCCATTCATCACAGCAGAACATTATTATCAATTTGTAACTATGCATGGCATGATAATGGTTGTTTATTTTTTAACAGCATTATTTTTAGGAGGTTTTGGAAATTATTTAATTCCTTTAATGGTTGGAGCGAGAGATATGGTTTTCCCATATGTAAACATGGTTAGTTTCTGGATGTTTTTTATCGCAGTGTGTGTTCTCATGGCTAGCTTTTTTGTTCCTGGTGGACCAACAGGTGCAGGATGGACGCTCTATCCACCTCAAGCTATTTTGCCAGGTACTCCTGGTTCCAATATGGGAATTACCTTAATGCTTATTTCTTTATCGTTATTTGTAATTGGATTTACTATGGGTGGATTAAATTACATAATTACAATTTTACAAGCTCGTACTAGAGGGATGACATTAATGAGAATGCCTCTAACGATATGGGGAATTTTTACCGCAACAGCTTTGGCTATGTTAGCTTTTCCAGCATTATTGGTTAGTTGTATTATGATGACTCTAGATAAGATGCTTGGGACTAGTTTTTTTATGCCAGCCATTCTCCAAGCTGGAGAAGTGCTAAGTTATGGAGGAGGAAGCCCTGTTCTTTTTCAACACTTGTTTTGGTTTTTTGGCCACCCCGAAGTTTATATTGTGGCTCTTCCTGCTTTTGGAATAGTTTCAGATTTAATATCTGTTCATGCTAGAAAAAATATCTTTGGATATAGAATGATGGTTTGGGCTATTGTTGGTATAGGAGCTTTAAGTTTCTTTGTTTGGGCTCACCATATGTATGTTAGTGGAATGAACCCTTGGTTCGGTTTTTTCTTTGCAACAACCACACTTATTATTGCAGTGCCAACTGCATTGAAAGTTTATAACTGGATAATAACACTATTTAGAGCAAACATTAGAATGAACACAGTAATGCTTTTTTGCTTAGGTTTTATTGTGACCTTTGTAAATGGAGGAATTACTGGAATTTTTTTGGGGAATGTTGCGGTAGATATTCCACTATCTGATACTTATTTTGTAATAGCTCATTTTCATATGGTCATGGGCATAGCCCCACTTATGGTAATTATGGGTGCAGTTTATCATTGGTTTCCCTTGGTTACTGGAAGAATGTTAAGTGAAAAATTAGGTAAGTGGCACTTTTGGGTTACATTCTTAGGTGCGTATTCAATTTATTTTCCAATGCATTACCTAGGTTTTATTGGAGTGCCACGAAGATATTATGAAATGTATGATAGTCCATATGTCACTTCAGCTGTTGGAATGAATGAGTTTATAACCGTTGCGGCTTTAATTGTTGGTTTTTCACAGTTAATTTTTATTTACAATATTGTAACAAGTTTAAAAATTGGAAAACCAGCAGGCAAAAATCCTTGGCAGGCAAATTCTTTAGAATGGCTAACCCCTGATGTACCACCAACTCATGGTAATTGGGGAGAAAAATTACCAGTTGTTCATAGATGGCCTTATGACTTTAATGTACCTGGCGCAAAAGAAGATTACATAACCCAAACAACGCCACCAAGTGAAGTTATTAATGCAGAGGTAGAAAAAACTTAGGAAAAAAATATGACTGATGTAAAAATTGAAGGTTATGAACTTAAACCAGGGTTTAAAGGAATGGCCACAGATACTGGCTCTGATCAAACAATGTTTAAGGGTGTTCAGTGGGGAAAAGTCATGATGTGGATTTTTTTACTGAGTGATACTTTTGTGTTTAGCTGTTTTTTGATTTCGTACATGAAAGGAAGAACCTCTACAGTAGTAGATTGGCCAAACACAAGTGAAGTCTTTTCACTACATGTAGGCAGCACACCTGTTCCATTATTATTAATTGCAATAATGACATTTGTTTTAATTACAAGCAGTGGAACCATGGCTCTTGCAGTAAAATATGGTTATGAAAAAAATAGAAAAATGTGTGGATGGCTTATTTTAGCTACAGCTATTGGTGGCCTTACATTTGTTGGAATGCAAGTATTTGAATGGTCAAAATTAATACATGAAGGTGTTAGACCTTGGGAAAATCCTTTTGGAGCAAAACAATTTGGTTCATACTTCTTTATGATTACAGGATTTCATGGATTTCATGTTTCAATTGGTGTGATCTTTCTTTTTATTTTTGCAAGAAAAGTTTTTAAAGGTGATTTTGACAACGGTAAAAGGGGATTTTTTACTACAATGAAATCAGATTATGTTGCAATAGAGATTTTAGGTCTTTATTGGCATTTTGTTGATTTAGTGTGGGTATTTATATTTGCCTTTTTTTATTTATGGTAAACTAGATTATGGATGAGATAGAAAATAAAGAAACTGTTGCTTCAACACATAAGATAGGAATCTACTTATGGATTTGGGGATTATTATTTGTACTTAGTTTTTTTTCTTACATGGTTGACTTGTTTGCATTTCAGGGGTTATTAAGGTGGACCTTAATTTTAATATTTATGTTTCTAAAAGCTGGTTTAATAATGGCTTTCTTTATGCACCTATTTTGGGAGCGATATGCCCTAGTTAATGTTCTTTTGTGGCCAATGACAGCAATAGCTTGTTTTATTGCGCTTATGGCGGCAGAAGCAAAATACACGGTTTTTACAAGATTATTATATTTTATTACTGGAGGATAAACTTTATGACTGGATACACTGTACTTGCTGGAGCTTTAATATTTTTTTTACTTTTTATTTATGCAACATGGTTTGGTACTCAATTAAAATTAGAGAAGCAAAAAGACAAAAGTCCTGCAATTACAATTAATCCATATGACAATATGTCTCTTACTAGAAGATTTATTGATAAAAAAAATAAACAAATTGGAATTTTTGATTTAGGAAATCATATTCTTATTATTGGAATGGTATCAATTTTAGTGTTTATTTTATTAAATGTAGAATAGGCACATCATATCTGATAATCGTTTAACCAAAATGATAAGAAAAAAAACTGTCTCACTAGATTTTAATGAATTAATTAAATCTTTATATCTATTGATGAAACCAAGAGTAATGTCTCTTGTTATATTTACATGCGCCGTGGGTCTTTTAACTTCCAATTCAAATATAGACATTATTGATGCTATGATAGGTATAACTTTAGTTGCTTTAGGTGCGGGAGCGGCTGGATGTCTAAATATGTGGTATGAATCAGATTTAGATGCACTCATGACAAGAACATGCTTAAGACCAATTCCCACTGGTAAAATTAATAGAAACCAAGCACTTACTTTTGGAGTGTTGCTGTCAGTTATTTCAGTTGTAGCATTAAATTATTTTTCAAATTTTCTGTCAGCATCTTTGTTATTATTTACAATATTTTTTTATCTTTTTGTCTACACAATATGGCTAAAAAGAAAAACACCACAAAACATTGTTATTGGTGGGGCTGCTGGTGCATTACCACCTGTTATCGGGTGGACTATTGCAACTAATACAATTAGTTTAGAGCCATTAACTTTATTTTTGATAATTTTTTTTTGGACGCCCTCTCATTTTTGGGCATTGAGCTTATATAAGGCTGATGATTATAAAAAAGCAAAAATTCCAATGTTACCTTTAACTGATGGTATTGAAAAAACAAAAGTACATATTTTTATTTATTCTTTATTAATGTTACCAGTTATTACTTTTCCATATTTGATTAATTTTTCAGGTTTAATCTATTTCATACCAGTATTAATTCTCACAATTTATTATATTTTTATTTGTTTTGACTTATACAAATATAAGAAAAATACATTTGATTTAAAGAAAGCAAAAAAAGTATTTGGTTATTCAATTTTATATTTATTTCTAATCTTTGTATTATTTTTGGTAGATAGCCTAATTTAAATATTGTTACTAAAAAAAATTCCGATAAAGTATCATATAATCATAAATGAAATATATTAGCACCAGAGACAATTCAAAAGAATATAGTTTTGAGGAAGTATTCATCAAAGGACTTGCAGATGATGGGGGCTTGTTTGTGCCTAAAGAAGTTAAAAAATACAGCGCTCAAGAGCTTGAATCATTAAGTGGTTTAAATTATCAAGATTTAGCAAAAAAAATTATTTACCCATTTATAGGAGATTTTATGACAGTAAATGAATTGTCAGATGTTGTTGAAAAGTCATACTCAGTGTTCAGAAAAGATAACGCTGTAGATTTAATTAAAGTAGGTGACACTAAGCTTTTAGAATTATTTCATGGCCCAACGCTTGCTTTTAAAGATATAGCAATGCAATTGTTAGGAAACTTTTATGAATATTATCTAAAAAAAAACAATAAGAATATAAATGTAATTGTTGCAACATCAGGGGATACGGGTGCTGCTGCAATAGATGCAATCAAGGGAAAAAAGAATATGAATATATTTGTTCTTCACCCTCACAAAAAAGTTTCACTTGTTCAAAGAAAACTAATGTCAACTGTTAAAGAAAAAAATGTTTTTAATATAGCGATAGAAGGTAACTTCGATGATTGTCAAAATTTAGTTAAATCAATGTTTGCGGACAAAAAATTCTCTAACTCAATTAATATGTCTGGAGTGAATTCGATAAATTGGGCAAGAATTATCGCACAAGCAGTTTATTATTTTTATACATATTTCAAAATTAGAGACGATAGACCAGTTAACTTTTCAGTACCAACAGGCAACTTTGGAGATGTGTATGCAGGTTATCTATCTAAAAAAATGGGTCTACCAATAAACAAACTTATAGTTGCTACAAATCAAAATGATATTTTGCATAGAGCAATTTCAAATGGAAAATATGAAGCTGAAAGTGTTTTTGAGACAAATTCACCAAGCATGGATATTCAAATCGCAAGTAATTTTGAAAGATTGGTGTATGACCTGAGTGATTGTGATGACAATGAAACTCAAAAGATCATGACTGATATTAAAGAAGAGGGTAAATATATTATTCCAAAAAATAAAATGGAAAAAATAAAAAGAGATTTTTTATCAGCAAGCATGAATGAAAAAGAGATTTTAGATATTATTAAAGAGGTTTATACTAAATATGATATTATACTGGATCCTCATAGTGCGATAGGCTTTGGAGCCTTAAAAAAAGTAAATATAGATGGTAACAATATTGTTTTAGTAACAGCGCACCCATGTAAATTTCCTGATGCCATAGATAAATCAATTGGCATCAAGCCAGACTTACCAGATGAAATAAAGTATGTTATGGATGAAAAAGAAAATTATGATATTATATCGAATAACCTAAGTAAAACTCAAAAATATATTAAGGAAAAGATACAATGAAATTAAAAGAAAACGACATCATACCCAATTCTGAATTTTTTATGATGGAAGGTGGAAACCCAGTTAAGAAACATACATTAGAATTTTTTAAGGATAAGAAGGTAGTTTTATTTGGTTTGCCAGGCGCTTATACATCAGTTTGTTCAGCTAAGCATTTGCCTGGATATGTTAATAATCATGAAAAATACAAGGCAAAAGGCATAGATTATATTGTATGCATTTCAGTAAACGACCCATTCGTAATGGATGCTTGGGGAAAAAGTCAAAATGTTAAAGATAAAATTTTGATGATAGCTGATCCTTTTTTAAGTTTTACCAAAGCAATAGGTGCAGATGTTGACAAAAGCACCAGAGGCTTAGGTGTGAGATCCAACAGATACACAATGCTAATTGACAACCTTAAAGTAATTAAATTACAAGAAGAAGAGGATGCGGGTGCCTGTGAAATATCTGCTGCCCAAAATTTTTTAAATTTAGTTTAATTCCGCAGCTTGCTTAGCTAGCAAGTCAACTTCTTCATTTAAAATATTTCCAGCGTGTGCCTTAACCCATATCCATTTAATTTCATGGAATTTATTTAAATCATAAAGCTGAATCCAAAGTTCTTTATTTTTTACTGGCTCTTTTTTTGAAGTTAACCAATTATTTTTTATCCATTTATGCACCCAATCTGTAATACCCAATCTTACATATTGTGAGTCAGTATAAATTTCAATAGGCTGTTTTTCTTCTATTATTTGAAGTGCTTTAATTGGAGCCATCAACTCCATCTTATTATTAGTTGTATCTTTTACACTGCCACTAATTTTTTTTACTTCATTATTAATATTGATGATCGCTGCCCAACCTCCGTTCCCAGGGTTATTTAAACAAGAACCATCAGTATAAATTTTTATCATTACTTATAATAATCTTTGTAGCTATTTAGATTGCTATGAATAATTAGTTTTTGTAAATATTCGTTAGGATCTTTAATTTGGATTAAAGCAGTTTTAGGAGTATTAAAATAATCATAAATTCTAGTTAGTAAATATCTTAAAGCAGCCCCTCTACATAATATATTTAATGCATCTTTTTCTTTTTTTGAAAAAGTTCTTATGCTTTCATATCCATCAATTAAGTTTTTAATTTTTTTATTATTCATCACAAAAGAATTCATTTTTTTATCAAAACATAATGCGTTTATGCAAATTGCAATCTCATACATCAGATAATCATTACTTGAAAAATAAAAATCAATAAATCCAGAAAATTTATTTTTGTTAAAAAAAATATTATCTATAAATAAATCTCCATGAATAATTCCTTCTGGTAGTTTTTTTGGCCATTGATTTTTAATATTTTTTAAGCATGCTTTAAGTGTAGGTTCTAGTTTTGGAGCTACTTTATTTGACGTAAACCTGATAGATTTTAATAAGTTACCTAATTTGTTAATAGACATAGAGTTTTCTCTATATAATTTCATTTTGCACGTTACTTTATGAAATTTTGCAATATTTTTTCCTATATCAAAACAGTTTTTATAATTGAGATTGATTTTATCAGCTCCCTTTAAAAAAGTCACAATACAGAAGGGTTTATTTTGAATTGTACTTAAGTGCTTACCCTTGCCATTTTTTAACGGTTTAGGACAAATAATTTTTTTTTGATTTAGGATCTCCATTAAGCTCATGAAAAAAGGTAAATCTCTTTTTTGAACTCTTTTTTCAAAGATTGTTAAGATATATTTTTTTTTACTAGTCCTTAATAGATAATTTGTATTTTCTATTCCTTTTTTTATACCCTCAAATTTAGTTACATCACCTATTTTGTAATCATCACATAATGAGACAACATCCTTATTTTTTATTTTTGTATATACGGCCATTTAATTTAATTTTGAAGGAACTTTAAAAACAATGTTTTCTTTTATAATTTCAACTTCTTCAATCTTTATTTGAAATTTATTCTTTAGTTTGTTGATAAAATCTTCAACTAGAATTTCTGGAGCAGAGGCTCCTGATGAAATTCCAATTGTTTTACAGTTTAGTAATTGTTCAAAAGGAATCTCACTTTCTGAATGTATTAATTCAGCATGTGCGCAGCCTGCTTGTTCAGCCACTTCAACTAGACGAACTGAATTAGAAGAATTTCTACTTCCTAAAACAAAAAACATATCACATTGTTTTGCAATATTTTTGACAGCTGATTGACGGTTGGTAGTTGCATAACAAATATCCTCTTTAAATGGTGCTTTAATTTCAGGAAATTTTTTCTTAAGAGCTTTTATTATATTTTGTGTGTCATCAATAGACAGTGTTGTTTGTGTAGTGTAGCCTATCTTTTTATTCTGGTCTAATTCATATGCCTCAACATCATGCTCATCTTGAATTAAATCAATAGCACCCTCTGGCAATTGCCCCATAGTGCCAATAACTTCTGGATGGTTGTTGTGCCCGATAAGTATAATATGATAGCCTGCTTTATAGAGATTTTCAGCCTCTCTATGCACTTTTGAAACAAGAGGGCAGGTAGCATCGATATATTCCATTTTATATTTAGTAGCTTGTAATGGTATAGCTTTTGGTACACCATGCGCAGAAAAGATTACAGGTCTAGTTTTATCTTTAATCTCCTCTAGTTCTTCAATAAAAATTGCTCCTATTGCCTTAAGACTATCAACTACATATTTATTGTGTACTATTTCGTGACGCACATAAACTGGAGCACCATATTTTTTAATACTTTTTTTCACTATTTCAATTGCCCTTTCAACACCAGCACAAAATCCCCGTGGGGCAGAAAGTAATATTTTAATTTCTTTATTTTTCATTTTTTTCCAAAAGATATTCAAGCAATATATGAGGAAAGGTTAAAGACGCCAAACCAATAAATATAACTTTTAATATTGCTTCGTTTAATTGATAATAATTGGATAGAATATATAGGCTAATCACATAAATCACTGCTGTTAAAAGTGTAAGTGGTATAGCTTTTTTTACAAAAATATGAGCGCCATTTTTAAAGTCATTAATATCAAGTTCACTTATTAATGAGATTGAATGGCGGAAAGAATGCAAGAAGCAAAAGTATATTGTAAAAGCAATTAGAGGAGATAAAAAATAATTTAAGACTATAATTGAAAAAAAATCTAGAAATATTAAGACATTTATAGCTTTAAGATTATTTAGGAAATAATAAGTATTAACAAGCAAAGACATTAATAAAGCAAAAGATAATATGTGGTTTGTTTCAATAAAGTCTAAAAACAAAAAAAAATTTTCATTTTGAATTAGTAATAATTTAAAAATATCAACTGTTTCAGTAAAATGAAAAAATAGTGGAGCAATAATTATTAAGGCACCTTTAAAAAAAAAAAAATTAAATTGGATGTATTTTTATTTTTTATCAGGAAATTCATATCTTCCTTACCAAAATGATATGAGGCTACTATCAAAAATATAATGAGTGATGTGGCTGGAAAGTATAACCAAAATATAATTACACTTAGTACAATCATTGAATATATTAAATAAAAATAATAAAATTTTCTTATATTATATAGCTGAATAAGCTTTTTTCCTTTTTGGTTATCTAACGCACCGTGTGAAATTCCAATTGAAAGGATAAGGAGTAAGCAAATTATTGGAGAAATAATTAAACTTTCAAATTGATAAATTATTATAGTAAGTGAGATCGATAGCAGAAAAAAAATAATAGAATGATAGAAATTTATTTTTTTTATTGTATTATTCATTTTATTTTAAAAGCCTCTTAATGAACATCCATTTAGGCATTTTAAGAATTATCAATAAGTCTTCCAGCATATTACTCTTATTTGATAAAAATTTGATAACAGTCTCTGGTGAATTATTAAAAATTTTAAAAAATATATTTGGTATTTCTTTTGGATGTCTATTCAAAACTCTTAAAAATACTTTATCTAAAAATTTATATTTTTTCTTAATCTCATATTTTTGAACATTTTCAATATTTTCAATATTTTCCCTTATAAACCTACTGTGCTCTTGAATATTTAAGAAAGTATATCCTGTGCTTAATCGCGTCATGCCACCAGCTGTGCCAATATTTATTTTATTTTTTTCATTAATATTTGATGGATGAAACAATGGTATGGCACCTTTTTCTTTATAATTAATTTTGTAATTTTTAATATTAAGATGATTCTCTATATAATTCTTTAATTGTTCATCATAATCCATTTCTAAATCGTTATTCATGTTTGACAACCATGTGGTTTCAACTAAAGCTTTGTTTTTGTTGTACGGCAATGTGTAAAAGAAATGAACACTGTCATGCTGCTGACAGTCAAAGTCCATCAAATTTATAATCTCATCGTCAAAAACATTTTTAGTAGTTTCGATTTCAACACCCTTAAAGTGTTGCCAAAGTTTGTTTTCTGAAGACCCTATTGAAGGAACGCTGTTAAAGATAAAAGAATTATTAGAGCTTATCTCACTAATATCTTTATAGAAACTGATGTTTTGGTTCTGCTTAAGTGTTGAATTTATTTTTTCGTAGAATAACCCGCTATCTATTGATTGATACGGCAGTTTATCACATTTCAAATATTTAGTTTTATTAGGTATGTTTATAGAGAAATTTTTCCAACTTTTTATCGTACAATCTTCAAAGTTGTGATCTATAGTTTTCCAGAAAGACCAAGTTTTATCTTTTTTATATTCTAATCTTGGTTCAATAATTGCTAGCGTTTTATCTTTAAGTTTATTATGACTCTCTAATTCATATGCTAAGGATAATCCTGCACAGCCACCACCTATAATTATATAATCAAATTCTTTCATTTAGATCTATTTCTTCGTTGATTAGAAGATATTCATTACTCATATAACGACTTTTTTCTTTTGTTAACAAAAGTTTTATTAAATCTAATAGAGATAAAACTGTTTGATAAACTTTTCCTAAACTATTAACGTAAATTTTTCCAGCCTTATTATAATCTTCTATATTTTTTGTTTTTAAAATCTCACCACCTATTTTTCTATAAACTCTTCTAGCAACCAATATTGCAAATCTAAAATTAAAAGGGATTTTCTTAATTGATGTAAAGCTGCTCTCATAAAATAAGTCAGCTAAAGTTAAGGTACTACTTATAACTTGAAAATCATGCTGAATATAAAACCTATTATTTTTTGAATCTTCAACAACATCTCTGGCTATATTTGTTAATTGCATTGCAATACCAAGATCTATGGCGCCTTTCATTGAATCTTTATCTTTAACATTTAAAATTTTGGCCATCATTAAACCTACTGTGCCAGCAACTCTATAAGAATAAATTAATAAATCTTTTTTGTTATTTAATTGCACCTTTTCATTTAAGTCTGACTCAACACCAGTAAACAAATCCTCAACAATTTTTATTGAAATCTCATGATGAATCATAAGATCCCACATATTCTTAATTATTAGATTATCGAAGTTTTTATTAATAAAATCATTCTTAAAAGTGGATAAATTTTTTTTCTTAATAACTAATTCAATTTGATCATCTACAATATTATCAACTGTTCTACAGAAATCATATAATGAGGAGCATTTTTGATATGTTTTTTTTGGTAAGAAAAAACCAGCCCAGTTAAATGACTTTGCATAAATAGACAGATAGTTTCTATTAGACATTATATAATTTTATCTAAAACTTTTGCTGAGGATAACACACCAGGAACTCCAGCGCCAGGATGCGTTCCAGCGCCAACAAAGTATAATCCCTCGCAAACCTCAGATTTATTATGAAATCTAAAATAGGCTGACTGGGTAAATTTAGGTTGTATAGAAAATCCTGATCCAAATTTAGTGTTCAGCTCATTTTCAAAATAATCTGGTGTTAAGTAGAAATCTTCCACTATATTTTGTCTAAGATTTGGTAATAATGTTTTTTCCATTTTATCTATCACTAAATCTTTCATCTTTTCACCTTCAATTTTCCAATCTAATTTAGATTGATTGTTTGGCACTGGAACCAGTACATAGAAGCAGTCATTTCCTTCTGGTGCCATAGATTTATCAGTGGCAGAAGGTCTGTGTAGGTAATAACTTATATCTTTATTTAATTTTTTTTTATCAAATATATCATTTAAGTGTTCTTTATACTTGTCTCCAAACTTAATTGTATGATGCTCAACATCAGGATATGTTTTTTTAGTGCCAAAGTAATAAACAAACAAACCCATAGAATATTCCATTCTTTTTTGTTTCCATTCAAATAAATAATTAATTTTGGTTTGATTGAGAAGCTTTTCGTAAACAGCTGGTGGATCAGCATTACATATTACATTGTTTGCATTTATCTCTCTTTGATTATCTAATTTTACTCCTTCAATTTTATTATTGATTGAAATAATATTTGTAACCTCTTGACCTTTAATTATTTTAATTCCTTCCTCAATCATTAGTTTCTCTAAACCTTTAATTATATTTCCCGTACCACCCATTGAATAATGAATGCCCCATTTTTTTTCTAGATATAATATTAATCCATAAATTGATGTTGTTGTAAAAGGGTTTCCTCCAACCAAGAGGGGGTGCATGCTTAACATGCGTCTTAATTTCTCATCTTTAATATAAGAAGAAACTAATGAATAGACTGATTTATAGCTCTTTAGTTTTAATAGAGCAGGTAATTGTTTCATCATGACCAAAGGTTTGTCAAAAGGTACATCTGAAAGTTCTGTAAAACCCTTATCAAATATTTTTTTAGTAAATTTTACAAGCTCTTCATATCCTTTAACATCATCTTCATTTATTTCTTTAATTTGTTTTTTCATTTTTTCTTCATCACCTGAATAATCAAATTTAGCTCCATCTTCAAAAATAAATCTATACCAAGTATTAAGAGGGGTGAGTTTTATATAGTCCTCAGGTTTTTTGTTAAAAAGTTCAAAAAGCTCCTCAATTAAATAAGGTGCTGTAATTACAGTAGGTCCAGCATCAAATGTAAAACCATTTTTCTTGAATACTCTAGCTCTACCTCCAAGATCGGTGTGCTTTTCAATTAATATAACATTATGATTTTTAGCTTTTAATCGAAGAGCAGCTGCTATACCACCAAAACCAGAACCAATGACAATAGATTTCATTTGGTTAATTTATAGTTTTTTTAAAAAATTGTAAGGGAATTATGAGTTAATTTTTTTTAATGCGACTTTTGTTTCTTCTAAATTTTTATCAAACAAACTGTCAAGTTTTGATTTATCGACAGATGTATTGATAATCTTTTTAACAGATTCTACAGCAATCTTTATTGACACATCTTTTATCTCTTTAAGTGCCGCATCCTTCATCTGTATAATTTTATTTTCAGCTAAGTTTTTTTTGATTTCAGAAGATTTATGAAATTTATCATTCATTTCTATAACCAAATGGTCACTATCTTTTTTTGCCTGTTCTAAAATCTCATTACCATCTGCCTGGGCTGTATCTAATTTACTTTGGGCATTATCCAATAGAATTTTTGCTTCTGACCTTAATTTTTCACTCTCATCAATTTCATTTTTAATATCTAAAATAAGTTTATTTAAAACTTCATTAATTTTTTGAGGTATTTTTAGATAAACTAGTCCTCCAATAAAAATTATAAATGATATTGCTACCCAAAAAGTTGCATCAATTGCCATAATATTTATCCATCTTTTTTCTTGATAGGTCATCAACAATTGCTGAGATGCTACTACTATTAACCTCTGCACCTATCAACTGATGTAGTAAATCTGCAGACGTTTCTACAGCTATCTTATTAATTTTTTCAGGAGCTTTATCCTTAAGTTCTTGAATTTCAGATTCGGCTTTTCGAATTTCTAAATTCAACTCTTTGTCTAAGGCATCTTTTTTAAGATTAATATCTTTTATTAATTTTTCCCTAGCTTGTTTAAAATAATTTTTGGCTTCATTTTTACTTTTTTGAACTATATTTTCGTATTCTGCTATGTTTAGTTCACTCTGTTCTCTTTGTTTCTCTGCCGCCTCAATATTCTCTACGATCTGTGATTTTCTTATCTCAAGGTTTGCACTAATTTTTGGAAGTATAAGTTTAGAAAGAACAACATATAATATTCCAAAAGTTATAGTTAACCAAAAAATTTGAGAAATCCAAAACTCAGGATTTAATTGAGGCATACCTCCACTTTCAGCTGCAAAAGCTTCCATAAAAAATAGGAAGCTTAAAAATATCGACTGAAAAAATATTTTTTTAATCA
Source organism: Candidatus Pelagibacter sp. uisw_098 (assembly GCF_059512505.1). Next base: position 1,068,360 of record NZ_CM183454.1, on the reverse strand, counting down.
TTAAATTTAAAATGCAAATAAAATAATTAATGCAACAACTAATCCAAATAGACCAGTAGCCTCAGCTAAAGCAAATCCTAATAAAAGATTAGGGAATTGTTTTTGTGCTGCAGATGGGTTTCTCATTGCGCCAGAAAGGTAATTACCAAAAATAATTCCAATTCCAACACCGGCACCGGCTAGAGCTATTGCTGCTAGTCCTGCTCCGATCATTTTTGCTGCTTCTAATTCCATTATATCCTCCTATGTTAGTTAATGGTGTAAATTTAATGCATCATTTAAATAGATGCAGGTTAAGATTGCAAAAACATATGCTTGAAGAAAAGCAACCAGTATTTCCAAACCAGTTAGTGCAACCGAAAAACTCAGTGGAAGCCATCCACCAACTATCCCGAGGCTTATTACAAAGCCACCGAAAACTTTCATCATAGTATGACCAGCCATCATGTTAGCAAATAAACGAACAGAAAGACTTACGGGCCTACTTAAATAAGAAATAATCTCAATAACAACAATTAATGGCAGAAGAAGTACTGGTACTCCACTTGGTACAAATAATTTTAAATAGCCAAAGCCATGTTTCATAAAACCAATTATTGTTACTCCAACAAAAATAAATGAAGCTAAAATAAAAGTCACAATAATGTGACTAGTTACTGTAAATGCATAAGGGATCATTCCAAACATGTTACAAAACAGCACAAACATAAATAAAGAAAAGATAAATGCAAAATAGGGTTTTGCTTTAGAGCCAGCGGTATCGCTAATCATTTTTGAAACAAAGCTATAGCTTAGTTCTGCTAGAAGTTGAACTTTGCTGGGTAGTAATGAATTTTTTTTTGATCCAAGGTTAAAAATTAATAGAATTGCTAAAGAGCTAATAACCATAAACAAACTTGCATTTGTAAATGATATATCTATTGCGCCTAATTTTATTTCTGGTCCAATTCTATAAACTTCAAATTGGTGCATTGGATTTGTTGCCATAATTTTTTAAATCTATTCTTGCATATTTTTTGCAGATCTGAATACATTTACTATACCAGCAACCACACCTACAAAAAAAAATATTAATATTAACCAGGGCTTAGTACCAAAGGTCGTGTCTAAAATAAACCCTATAATTGTCCCAACTGCTACTGCAGACACTAATTCTGTGCTTAATTTAAAGGCAGTTCCTATAGAGGAGGGTGGTTCCTTGTCTTTATAGAGATTTCTCTTAGCAATTTTAGATTTTGCAATCTCCAGGCGAGTTTTAAGAGAGTCTTTTGGCATTTATGTATTAAGCAACCATACTCTCAGCTTTTTGTAAATCAACAGCTACTAACTGACTAATACCTTTTTCAGGCATAGTTACTCCATAAAGTCTATTCATTTTAGACATTGTTAGAGCATGGTGAGTTACAATAATAAATTTAGTGTTAGTTATTTTTGTTAAGTCATCTAGGAGACCACAGAATCTTGTTACGTTAGCATCATCTAAGGGAGCATCAACTTCATCTAACACACAGATTGGTGATGGGTTAGTAAGGAACACAGCAAAGATAAGAGACAAAGCAGTCAAGGCTTGCTCACCACCAGATAATAAAGTTATAGACTGAAGTCTTTTTCCTGGTGGACTTACTAGCATTTCTAAACCAGCTTCAAGAGGGTCATCAGAATCAACTAACTCTAACTTTGCATTTCCTCCATTAAATAATTTTGTATAAACTTCATTAAACTTTCTGTTAACTTTTTCAAAAGCTTCTAAAAGTCTTTCTCTTCCTTTTTGGTTTAATTCATTAATACTTTCTTTTAATTTAATGATTGCAGATACAAGATCTTCTCTATCCTGTTCCATTTTTTTAATTTCAATTTCATATTTACTAGTTTCTTCATCTGCCCTCAAATTAACTGACCCAAGTTTTTCTCTTTCTCTCTTCTTTTCATCCAAAGCATCTTCTTGAGCAACCGAGTCTGGCAGCTCCTCAACACCGTTTAAATTAGAGTTTTCAAGAATGTCATTTTCTTCAAGGTTAAGTTCAGAAATAACCCTTTCTAACAAATCATCTTTACGTTTTTTTAATCCTTCAATGGTTGCACCAGAGCTTGCTTTTCTTTCTCTTATTTGAATAGATATTTCTTGAACATCATTTAATTCAAGTCTTAAAGAGTTAATCTTTTTGTCCGTTTCTTCAATTATCTTTTCATTCTCAATTTTTTCATTTTGTGAAATTCTTAAACCTTCAGTAGCTTGACCTTTTTTTTCTGCTTGAGCTTTAGGTTGTTGATCTCGTTCATTCAATTGTGATAATAATTTGTTTTTTCGTTCAGTTAATTCTGTTGCCATTTTTTGAGAGTTTGAAAATAAATTCTTCCAACTTTCAACTTCAGTTGCAATAGCTTTAATTCTTTCATTTCTTTTTATAGATTCTTTTTTGATTGATTGGTTTTTGCTAAAACTATCTGCATATTTTTCTTGTAGTAATTTTATATTGTCATTTTTTTCATTGATGTCAGTTAGTTTACTTTTACCTTCATCATTGGCTAAATTATTTAAAAAATTATTTAATTCCATTTTAGTTCTATCTAGCAACGTAAGAGCTTGGTTAGCTTCATTGTTATTTATTAATTCTTTGATTTTTTTGATTGTATTAATAACGTCTTTAATTGGGTCAATGCTGATATTTATGTTGCCATTCGCAAATATTTCAATAATTTCGTCTACAGCTTTTTGCTCTTCATTAAGTTGATTTTTTGCTTTTTCAAGATCTTCGTTTGATAATTTTTCTGTTTCAAAATACTTGGAGTCTACTTCTATTAATTCACTTTTCTCTTCTTTTAACCTTTTTTCGTTTGAATTTGCATCTATTACAATCCCTTTTTCTCTATCAATATCTTCCTCAATGGTCTTTAGTGATTTTTTAAAATTTTCTATCTCATCTTGTGTTCTTACATTTTCTTCATCTAAACTTTGTAACTCTAAATTCAATCGTTGAATTCTTGAAAGGTTTTCAATATTTTTTTCTCTTAATGGAGAAACTTTATCTGTTTCTGTTTTGATTGAGTTTTCAAATTGAGCAATTTGTTGATTGAAGTTGCTTACTTCTCCCTCTGCCTCATTATTGATTTCATTTTCTATTCTAATTTCATTATCAATATCTAATAATTTCAAATAATATAAGCCTGCTTCAATTCTTTTTATTTCTTCAGATATAAGTTTATATTTTGTGGCTTCTTCGGCTTGTTTTTGAAGATTGGCTAATTGTTTTTCTTGTTGTCTTCTTAATTCGTCTGCTCTTTTTAAATTAGCATCTGCAGCGTTTAATCTAAGCTCAGCCTCGTGTCTTCTGACATGCAATCCTGAAATATTAGCTGCTTCTTCTAAGATGGCCCTTCTGTCTGCAGGCTTTGCTGTTACTAAGGCTCCAATACGTCCCTGGCTTATCATTGATGGTGAATGAGCACCGGTAGATAAATCTGCAAAAAACATTTGTGCATCTCTAGCCCTAACTTCTTTATCATTAATGTAAAATTTAGAGCCCTTGTCTTTTTCAATTTTTCTTCTAACTTCAATTTGATCCATATCCTTGTATTGCAAGGGTCCTTCATGACTTGCGTTATCTACAACGATTGAAACTTCTGCTATATTTTTTGAAGCCTTGTTTGATGTTCCGTTAAAAATAACATCTTCCATTCCAGAGCCTCTCATACTTTTTGCTGAGGTTTCTCCCATGGCCCATCTTAAAGATTCTACAATGTTTGATTTTCCACAACCATTAGGCCCAACTATTCCTGTTAGTCCATCTTCGATTAAAAAATTTGTTTTTTCAGCAAATGATTTAAATCCATTTAGTTGGATTTTTTTAAACTCCATGAATTAACTTATATCAGTTTTTCCAGATATTTTTTTAAATTCTTATAATTTAAGGCTTTTTCAAACTTTTTCTCATTAATTATTATCGTAGGAGTAGCATTAACTTTAAATTTTTTAACACCATCGATTCGATCATTTAAAACATAATCTTCAATAGCTTTATCAGCTAAGCACTTTTCAAAATTTAAGGTTACACCTTCATCTTCTAAAAACTTCTTTAAATACTTTGTAGCTTCTTCTGGCGTGTTTCCTCTTGCCCATTTTTTTTGGCCTGAAAATAAAATATTTAGCACATTTGCATTGCCATCATTATTGCATTGTCCAATTTTTGAAGCGTTCAATGCTGCAATATCTAGAGGAAAGTGTCTAAATTCAATTCTCACTAAACCTTTTTCTATAAAATCTTTTTTAAGGCTTGGATAAACATTTTTATGAAAGTCTGCACAGTGACCACATGTTAATGACTCATAGGCAATTATTGTGATTTTAGCATTCTTTTCACCTACAGAAATTCTTTTGATAGACTGATTGCCTTCTGCGAGTAGGTTGGTGGCAAAACCAACAAGTATAATAAATAATATTGAAACTATCTTTTTCATCTTTGTTTAAATAATTTAGTTAATTTTAATAATGAATTTTTAATTTTATCATTTTTAATATCATTAATTCTATCTGTATATTTATTATTTGTCACATGATTCTCGTTTTCATCTATCTTTTTAAATTTAGTTTGAGCATCATCAAAACTTATAAATTTTAATTTCTCAACAACTGTATAGCCAAAGAAACTATTCATTTTATCCATTATTTCTTTTTTTGAGTACTCCAAGTCTATTTCATGACCTCTTTTGACCATTACATGTAGAGTGCTAACGCCAAACTTATTAGAATTTTTAAATGATTTTGGGTAACATATTTGAAAAATTTCATTTCCAACGATGTATTTCCAATTATTTAGAGTTTCAGAGAATATGTGACCTTTTTTTTTGATTATTTTTTTAATATTTTTCGGCAAAGTATCCTTAAAAGATCTTAAGCCTTGAATAGTTTTAAACCTCTGCTTAGTATTATTTTTAAATTGCATATGACAAAATCCATACTAACAAAAAAAATTCTTTATTGGTACGATAATAATAAAAGATCATTACCATGGAGAAAAAAAATTTCTCAAGTTAAAAGGGAGTATTACACATTAGTGAGCGAATTTATGTTGCAACAAACACAGGTTGTAACTGTAGTTCCATATTTTAATAATTTCATAAAGGACATTCCTAACCTAAGCTCATTAGCAAGAATTAATGAAGAAAGGCTCTTAAAATATTGGGAGGGGCTAGGTTATTACTCTAGAGTAAGAAATTTAAAAAAGACAGCATTGATATTAAAAAAAAATTTTAAGGGAAGGTTACCCAGTACTATTGAAGAGTTAAAGTTATTACCTGGAATAGGGGAGTATACTGCAAACGCGATAATGGCAATTGGTTTTAATAAGCCATTTATTCCACTAGATGGAAACATTGAAAGAGTAATTAAAAGGTTATTAAACCTAAAGCTAATTAGTGAAGTTTCGAAAGAAAATCTTATTAGTAAAAAAAAAATATTGGGAACCTCAGTTAGGGCAAGCGACTATGCACAAGCCTTAATGGAATTAGGAGCTCTCATTTGTCGACCTAAAAATCCTTTATGTAGTCAATGTCCTTTAACGAAAAATTGTAAATCTTTTAAAATTAATGATTTTGAAATAATAAAAGAAAGAAAAAAAAAGATTGATAAATTTTATTTATTAAAAGTTTATAAAAAAAATAACCAATTTTTATTAGTTAAAAATACTAAATTTAATTTTCTAAAAAATTTAAAAATATTTCCTATGGATGAAATACCCAAACATAATAACTTAGAAAAAGATCTAAACTTTAAAATTTCTAATATAAATATGAATATAATTGTACAATTTACTAAGATAAAAGGATTAATTTTAAACTCTTCTTGGATTGATGGCTCTAAGCTTGACAGCTATACTTTACCAACATTTACTAAGAAGATTTTTAATTATTTAGAAAAAAATCAATGAAAAAAATAGCAATAATAGGTGGTGGAATATCAGGATTATATATTGCAAACCTTCTGAGACAAAATTCAAATTATGAAATCACAGTGTATGAAAAAAATAACACTGTTAACATAGAGAAGGGCTATGGTATTCAACTTTCTGTTAATAGTATTAAGCTATTAAGTAAAATAGGGTTTCAGAACATTAATTTAGAAAATAAATTTCATCCTAATAAAGTAGACTTCTATTCTTTAAAAAATAAAAAGAAGATATGCGATTTAGATATATCAGTTTTTAACATCAGTGAAGCTAAATACACTACACTTCAAAGGTTTGTTTTAATTAATTTTTTAAAAGATCGATTACCGAATAGCTTAATAAACTATAACAAGAAAGTTACGCAAATTGACTATGAGACTGAAAATATTGAGGTAAAATTTGAAAATAACGAGTCAATAAAATGTGATTATTTAATTATATCTGATGGTGTTTTTTCAAAAACAAAATCATTAATTGCTGAAAAAGAAATTAAACCAAGGTATTTTAACTCTGTTGCCTTAAGAGCAACAATAGATAAAAATGATCTTCAAGGAATTGACTCAAGTAATATATCCATATCATTGGGTTCTAACTTGCACTCAGTGTCATACCCAGTTGATAACACAGATGAGTTTAATTTTATCAGTATTTTAAGAAAAAAGCTTAGTTCTAAAGAGTTCTCAGACTACTCTTTGTTTGAGGATAAAGGTTTTATTTCGTCCATTTTATCAGAAATATCAGAACAAGTAGATCCAGATATCATTAAAAATTTAAAAAATATTAGATGCTTTCCAATATTTGTTAGTACCAAGGTGCATCAACCCACAAATAAGAACACATTTCTTATTGGAGATGCTTTTTTTTCCTACCCACCAACTTTTGCACAAGGTGCATCGCAATCAATAGAAGTTGCCCATGAACTATATAAAAATTTAGAAAATGAAAACAATCAATTTAACTTCGAGAGAATTAAAAGAACAAGAATGATTGATTGGAAATCAAAATTTAATTATTTTGCTTTTCATCTATCTCACCCATTAACAATTTGGATTAGAAATATTTTAATGAAATATTTAGTAAAAAATAAAAATTTTATTAATAATTATTTAGGTACAATCTATAAAAATTAATTTTTAGCAATTAATCTTTGTCTTAAATTATCGATAGGAACAGAAACTCCGTTCACAGTACAATGCCAATAAGTCCAACCATTGCAGCTTTCGGAACCAAGTATTGTTGCAGCAACTTTATGAATCGATCCTTCAGCCTGATTATGTTTAATACTTCCATCGGCCATAATTTTAGCAACAATCTTTTTCTTTTGATCAAATATACTTGTTCCAGGTTTTATTATCCCAAGCTCAACTAATGATCCAAAAGGTATCCTGGGTTTAGATCTATTATTTTTAAGAGTGTCTAAAAAATTATCTTCTATAGGTTTTGTACTTTTTAATCTTTCTACAGCAGCTTTAAAATAATCTTTTTCTTTCTCTATACCATAGTAGTTTCTACCTAATTTCTTGGCAACTGTTGCTGTAGTCCCTGATCCTAAAAATGGATCTAGAATCAAGTCACCTTTGTTTGAAGATGATAATAAAACTCTGTGTAGTAAAGATTCAGGTTTTTGAGTAGAATGGACTTTTTTCCCGTTTTTTTTAAGTCTTTCTGCACCATTACAAATAGGTAAATTCCAATCAGATCTCATTTGAAGATCGTCATTTAAACATTTTAAAGATTGGTAATTAAAAGTATATTTTGACTTCTCACTTTTAGATGCCCAAATTAAAGTTTCATGAGCATTGGTAAATCTTGTTCCTCTAAAATTAGGCATTGGATTATTTTTGTTCCAGATAACATCGTTTAAAATCCAGAATCCTAGGTTTTGTATTGCCGTTCCTACTCGAAAAATATTGTGATAACTTCCTATAACCCAAATAGCTCCATCTTTTTTTAAAATTCTTTTACACTCTGAAAGCCAAGCAATTGTAAACTCATCATATTTTTTAAAGCTTTCAAACTGGTCCCATTTATCGTTTACTGCACTCACTTTAGTCCTGTCTGGCCTGGTAAGAGAATTCTTTAATTGTAAATTGTATGGTGGATCAGCAAAAACAAGGTCAAAAGTTTCACTTGGAATTTTTTTTAATTCTTCAAGACTATCACCATTAATAATTTTATTTTTAAAATTGTTTTCCATTTTATATAAAATGATTAGACTCCAAACGGATTCTATGGTCAACCTGTGATTGAATTAAATGGATTCGATTTGTGTTTATAGTTTTTTTAATAACTAGATATTGTGTTGTTACAAGTGAGGCCTATAAAATATCACAAATAGGCGAGAAGGTTTTACGATGATACTTAGTAATACCGAACTTATTAATTGCTCTTAAGTGTTCCTTGGTTCCGTAGCCTGAATTTGTATCCCATCCATATTTATTAAATTGTTTTGAAAGTTTTGTAATAAATCTATCTCTACTGACTTTTGCAATAATTGATGCAGCAGAAATACTAGGGATTTTTTGGTCCCCTTTAATTACATACTCTAGTTTATAATTTTTAAGATAGGGTAGTTTATTGCCATCAACTAAGATAAGAGAAGGTTTTTTATTTAATTTAAGTATAGCTCTTTTCATTGCAAGTAAACTTGCATGCAATATATTTATTGTTTCAATTTCTTTAGTTGATGCTTGCCCTATAGCCCATATAGAATTTTCTTTAATATATCTATCAAGTTCCTCTCTTTTATTTTTAGTTAAACTTTTAGAATCTTTTAATAATTTTTTATTAATAGATTTATTTAATATTACAGCTGCTGCATAAACTGGACCGATTAAGCTACCTCTACCAACTTCATCAACACCAGCCAAAATTTTCATTAGATGTTCAATTTCAAATTAACAATTTTTTGTTTAATTTTTTTTAAGTCTTCCCACGAGTGCTTTTTATTTTCAGGGACTCTTAAAAGGTAAGAAGGGTTAAAAGTAATAATAACATTGTAGGTAGTGTTTTTAACAATTACCTCTTTCCACTTTCCTCTTTCTGTAGAAATTTTACTATTCAAGCCTGTTAATGATTCCATAGCACTACTACCCATAAGGATTATTATTTCTGGTTTAATAATTGAAATCTGTTTTTGCAAAAAATAAGAGTATCTTTTAATTTCAGTGGAGGTAGGCTTTCGGTCTTCGGGTGGTCTAAAATTAACAGCATAAGTAGAATAAATATTTTCTTTTTTAATGTTTATTGCCATTAACATCTTTCTTAAAAGATCTCCAACGTCACCCAAAAAGGTTAAACCAAGATTATCCTCTTCCATCCCTGGGGCCTCTCCAACTAACATTATAGGGCTATTGATATTTCCATCTCCCAAAACTATTTTTTTTGAATTATCTTTTAAGCTACAATCATTAATTGAGTTTATTTGCAGTTTTAATTCATTAAGTTCTTTTTCTTTATCAATCTGGTTAACATCATTCTCTTTTTTTTGATCTTTGGTAGTATTTTTCAACCTATTGATAGGATTTTCGTCAAAAATAAAATTAGATCCAATAGAATTTAGTAGTTCTGAATCATAATTCGTATTTTGATTTATTACTTTTTTAGACATACAATGACCCAATGTTGATAAAGTTTTTTAAATTTGCTTTAATATTATTGTTTTTTCAAAGCCCATTATACTCAAAAAGTGTGACTTTAAACGATTTTAATTCACACCATTTGTCCAATTATTTTTCTGGTATCGTCGCTTATGAGAACAATGATAACTCTCAAGCTTTAAAATTTTTTAAAAAATCAAGGGCTTTAATTAAACAGCATGAGTCTTATCTTGAAAATTATGTATACACGCTTGTGCTTGAGGGTAAAGTTCAGCAAGCTACAAGCGAAATTAAGAAAAATATAACAGATGGTAATTCTAATTTTTTTGAAGCTCATTTAATTCTAGCTTTAGATAGCCTTAAGAGAAAAAATTATAAAAGAAGTAAAGAACACTTGCAACGTTCTTATAACTTTATCAACAATGATAGGCTTTCACTAATAATAGCAGAAACATTGAAACAATATCTGCATGTTTTTGAGAAAAATGAAATTTCAAAAATAAAAAATAAATTTGGAAATTTTTCCTTCATTAATGAGGTTTTTCAAAGATGTTATTTGAATGATAAAAATACCAGGGTTTACTTTGATAAACTGGTTAATTCAAAAGATGGTGTAGACTACACAAGATATATATATTTTTACTTAAATTATTTGATTGAAAATGATGGATATGAAGAGGCAAAAAATATTACTGCTAATATAGATTATTTGAATTCACCTTTACTTATTTCACAGGGAAAAAAGTGGATTGAAGATCAAATGCTAGAAGAATTTAAAAAAATATTTTCATGTAATAACACCACAGATATAATTAGTGAGTTTTTTTTCTTAGTATCCAACCTTTACTCGTCCCAAAATGACTATGAAAATTCTAATTTTTATTTAAATATATCTCATTACTTAAATCCTAAGTTTAAATTTAATTTATCATTATTAGTGGAAAATCATTATCTTAATAAAGACTATGCAAAAACTTTAAAAATTTTAGAATCTTTTAATAAAAAAGATGAGTTTTATTATTGGTTTAAATTAAAAAAAGAAGCACAAATAATTTCTAAATTAAAAAATAAAGATAAATCTTTAGATTTTATTAACTTAAATTTTAAAAAAATTAAAAACCCCTCAATAAAAATAATTTTTGATATTGCAAATTTTAATAAAAATGCAAAAAAATATAAAGAGGCTATAAGATATTATGATCAAATTATTTCAAAAATTGACATTAACTCACAACTATATGCAGAAATTTTATATAGAAGAGGAGGCAGTTATGAGAGATTAGCTGATTATGTTAGTTCAGATAAGGACTTATTAAAATCTCTAGAAGTTAATCCAGACGATGCATATGTGTTAAATTACTTAGCTTATTCTTGGTTAGAACGAGAATATAAAATAGATCTCTCTCTTCAAATGCTCGAAAAGGCTTACGCTAAAAGAAGCAACGACCCTTATATAATTGATTCAATAGGTTGGGCTTACTATTTAATTAATGATTATGAAAAGGCAGAAAACTTTCTAAAGAGAGCAGTTGAATTAATGCCAGAAGATCCAATTGTAAATGATCATTATGGCGATATTCTTTGGAAGTTAGATAGAAAAATCCAGGCAAGATATTTTTGGAAAAATGTTTTAAATTTAGAAGAGACAGAAGATAAAATGAAAAAAATCATTAAAGGAAAATTGATCGAAGGTTTAAGTAATTCTTAATATATGAATAGTTTTAAGATCAAATCTTACGCTAAGATAAATCTTGCACTAAATGTAACTGGCAAAAAAACAAAACTACATAAAATTGAAACTTTGATTTCCTTTATAGATTTATATGATTTAATTCACTTAAAAAAAATTAAAAAAGAAAATCATAAAATAATTTTTAAAGGAAAGTTTTCTAAAAATATTGGTAAAATAAATACAGTTGCAAATTTACTGAAATTGTTAGATAAAAAAAATTTACTTAATAGTCAAAAATTTGAGATTAAAGTTATTAAAAATATACCTCAAGAAGCTGGAATGGGTGGTGGCTCAATGAATGCTGCTAGTTTAATTAATTTTTTTATTAATCAAAAAATATTAAAGATAAAAAAAAATGAATTAATAAAGCTAACAAGCCAGATTAGTTCCGACGTTATTTTAGGAATAAAACCAACTATTGCAATTCTGTCACATAATGGAAAATTAAAGAAATATAATAAAGATATCAGACTTCATACATTAGTTGTAAAACCCAGTTTTGGCTGTTCAACTAAATACATTTACTCAAAAGTAAAATCATTCTCCAATCCTCAATTTAGCTTTCCCAAGTTAAAAATGTTTGAGGTGAAATATCTTAAAACTTTGAATAATGATCTCGAAAAAATAGCCTTTAAAAAATACCCAAAACTTAAAAAAATTAAATTATTCTTATCAAACACACACAACAATATGTTTGTTAGAATGTCGGGATCTGGCTCGTCAATCGTAGCCTATTTTGATTCTAAGAGGTCGTGTGGTAATGCATATAGTCAATTTAAAAGGAAATTCAGTAGTCATTGGTGTATTGCATCAAAAACTATATAATTTTTTTTTTTATGATATATGAAATTAATATTGGCCCATGGTGAAGTGGTATCACATCTGTTTTTGGTACAGAGATCCGAGGTTCGAATCCTTGTGGGCCAGCCATATATGAATAACTTATTAGATAAAATTTTTTTCAGATCCAAAAATCTTAATTATATAAATTTAGGATTTAAGGATATTAAAAACAATACTGAAGTAGAGCAAATATTCAGTGCCATTCATTCTTTTTCTAAAAATAGTGAAATTAGATATGTTGGTGGGTGTGTTAGAAAAATTATTAATAAAGAAAAAGTTGACGATATAGATTTGGCTGTAAATTTAAAACCAAAAGATGTTTGTAATGCGCTTAGTAAAAAAAATATTAAATATTATGAAAGTGGAATAGAGCACGGAACAATTACAGCGTTAATAAATAACATTAAGTTTGAAATAACATCGTTACGAAAAGATGTTGATACTGATGGAAGACATGCAAAAGTTGAGTTTTCAGATAATTGGAAAGAAGATGCCTCTAGAAGAGATTTTACTATAAATTCTATTTATGCAGATATTGAGGGCAGTCTATTTGATCCTTTTGAAGGCAAAAAAGATCTAGAAAATGGAAAAGTTAACTTTATTGGAGATATAGAGGCAAGGATTAAGGAAGACTACCTTAGAGTATTAAGATATATTAGATTCTTTCTCAATTACTCCAAAGATAAACACAACCCTAAAATTATTAACATAATAAAAAAAAATCTAAGTGGTGTTTCGTCAATTTCTTCTGAAAGATTATTAGATGAATTTCAAAAACTATTAAAATCTGAAGGTTTTTCAAAATTAATTAAAGATCAAGATTCTTTAGAAATTATAAATCTTATCTATCCTCAACTCAAAAACATTTACATATTCAATAAATTAAATAGCTTTGCTAAGAAGAGTTTCTCTAGAGTAGATTTCATCTTCTTATTATCATTATTAGTTATTGATGGGACTGATAATGTGGATTATTTTATATATAAATTTAATTTATCTAAAAAAGATAAAAAAAGACTTTTATTTATAAATAAGTTTTATTCAGAAAAATTTAATAACAAAACTTTTTTAGAAAAAAATTTAAATAAAATTTTTTATTTTAATGGAAAAGAAGCATTAATGGATATTATTTATTTTAAAATTTTTAAATCACGTAAGGAAGACAATAAATTAATAAAATTGATTAAAGTTTTCAAAGAAAAAGAAATTCCAATAATGCCTTTTAAAGCAAATATGTTGATAGAAAAATATCAAGTTTCAGAAGGAAAAGAATTGGGAAAAAAACTAAAAGCAATTGAGGAAGCTTGGGCTAATAATAATTTCAATATTTCAGAAAAAGAAATTCAAAAAATAGTAAGTAATTAAACGTATTTAACGTCTTTTATTTCAAAATTCTTTACACCAGCGGGAGTTTTTATTTCAACTAAATCATCTTTATTTTTCCCTATTAATCCTTTGCCTATCGGTGATTGAAAAAATATTAATTTCTTTTGTAAATCTGCCTCATCTCTTCCTACAATTTTATAGGTAATCTTTTCTTTAGTATCAAGATTTTCTAAATCTATTGTTGAGCCAAAAATAACTTTTCCATCATTACTCATTTTTGTAACATCTATTACATTTGCTCTAGCGATAATGTCATTAATTTGAGCTATTCTTCCCTCGTTATGTGATTGCTCTTCTTTAGCAGCGTGATATTCAGCATTTTCTTTTAAATCACCATGAGATCTTGCTTCAGAAATAGCAGCAACTATTTTTGGGCGTTTTTTTTCTTTTAAAAAAATTAGCTCTTCTTTTAAAACCTCAAGTCCAGCAGTTGTTATTGGTTCTTTTTCCATTTTAATTCCATTTTGCTATTGGCGGTAAAGACATTAAAATACCCTCGACATTACCTCCGGTTTGTAGTCCAAATTTTGTTCCTCTATCATAGAGTAAATTAAATTCAGCATATCTTCCTCTTTTAATATACTGTAATTCTTTTTCTTTTACAGTCCATTTTTTTTTGTACTTCGATTTTATTATTAAATTAAACAACGTTTGAAAAGTAACTCCTAAATCAGATATGAATTTGAAATCTTTTTCCCAACTATTTTTTTTATAATCAAAAAAAATACCACCAATACCCCTGGTTTCTTTTCGGTGGGGAAGATAAAAATATTCATCACACCATTTTTTATATTTTTTATAATATTTTTTATTGTGACGATCGCACATTTTTTTTAATTCTTTATGAACTAAAGTCTTTTCTTTATTGTCTACGATGCATGGTGTTACGTCCATCCCACCACCAAACCAACCATGTGTTGTGTAGATAAATCTTGTATTAAAATGGATTGCAGGAACGTAAGGATTGTTCATATGCATCACAACAGAAATTCCCGAGGCCCAAAAATCTGGACTTTTATTTGCTCCTGGAATTTTTCCCAACATTTCTTTAGAGAATTTTCCATATACTTCAGAAAAATTTACACCTACTTTTTCAAAAACTTTTCCATTCTTTAAAATTCTAAATTCACCACCACCCTCATCTTTAAATTTACTTCTATTCCATGTTTTAGATTTAAATTTTATTTTTTTATTTTCTATTTTTTCAATGTCATCACAAATAACATTTTGTAATAATTTGAACCAATTAGAAGCAAGTTTTTTTTTAATTTCTTTATCCATTATTTTGTGAAGTTAGTTTGTCTTAAATTTTCAGATAGAATTATAGCAACTGAAGAAGCTATGTTTAAAGATCTTTTATTAGTCATCATAGGTATTTTCAATTTGTATTTAATCGAATTATGAACATTCTCAGGTACCCCAGCGCTTTCTCTTCCAAATAACAGTGTATCATTACTTTCAAACTTAAATTTTGCATAAGATTCAGCCGATTTTGTTGTTAATAATATTATCCTTTGACCTTCTTTTGACTTAAAAAATTCCTTTGAGTTTTGATAAAATTTTATTAGTTTTTCATCCATATAGTCCATAACAACTCTTTTAAATCTTTTATCACTAAATAAAAATCCACATGGCTCAATAATTTCTAAGTCAGCACCAAGACACGCACAGGTTCTAATAATTGCAGCTGTATTTTGGGGAATATCTGGCTCATACAAGGCTATTTTAGGTCTTAAAGTCATAGTTTGTGTGTCATTGTTTCAGTAGAAAAAAAACTTTTTTCTTATATGAAATCATATATTAGATAACAATATACAAAAAATAAAAGATGTCTGAAAAAAAACCTGAAAGAAGAGAATTTTTATTTACAGCCTCGTATGCTGTTGGTGCTGTTGGGGTAGGAGCGGTTGTTTGGCCTTTAATTGACCAAATGAACCCAGATGCTTCAGTAAAGGCATTGGCCAGCACAGAAGTTGATGTTAGTTCAGTTCAACCTGGAAAGACAATCACAGTCCTTTGGAGAGGAAAACCAGTTTTTATTAAAAGAAGAACATCTGAAGAAATAGCAGAAGCAAAAGCCGTTAAGATGGAAGATTTAAAAGACCCAGAGAAAGATGAAGATAGAGCAAAAAATCCAGAGTGGCTTGTGATGGTTGGTGTTTGTACTCACTTAGGATGTGTGCCTTTAAATGATAAAGGAGATTACAATGGTTGGTTCTGTCCTTGCCATGGCTCACACTATGATACATCGGGAAGAATTAGAAAAGGTCCTGCACCCACAAACATGGAAGTTCCAAAATATGAATTTGTTAATAGCAACACAATTAAAATCGGATAGTAAATAATTATGAGTGATCACGAGTACGTCCCCAGTTCAAAATTTGGAAAATGGTTTAATGATAGGCTTCCACTTTTAACACTTGCTAGTCATTTAACTGATTATCCAACACCAAAAAATTTAAATTACTGGTGGACATTTGGTGGGATTTTAACTTTTTGCTTAATAACACAAATCGTGACTGGCTTAACGCTGGCAATGCACTACATAGCTCACGCTGATTTAGCCTTTGAAAGTGTTGAGCATATCATGAGAGATGTAAACTATGGTTGGTTAATAAGATATATTCACGCAAACGGTGCTTCAATGTTTTTCTTAGCAGTCTATATTCATATATTTAGATCTTTATTTTATGGATCTTATAAATCTCCGAGAGAAATTATTTGGATTATTGGGATAATAATTTACCTTTTAATGATGGCAGCTGCATTTATGGGTTATGTTCTTCCATGGGGACAGATGAGTTTCTGGGGCGCAACAGTTATTACAAATCTTTTCAGCGCCATACCTTTAGTTGGTGTTGGAATAGTTGAGTGGTTGTGGGGAGGATATTCCGTAGACAATCCAACTTTGACAAGGTTTTTTACACTTCATTATTTAATACCATTTTTAATTTTAGGTTTAGTAGTTCTTCATATTTGGGCGTTACACGTTCCTGGAAACAACAATCCAGTAGGGATTGATGTTAAAAAACCCTCTAAGGACACAGTACCATTTCATCCATATATAGTTATCAAAGATGCTTTTGCATTATTAATGTTTGTGATTGTCTTTGCTTTTTTTGTATTTTATTCGCCAAATATATTGGGTCATGCAGATAATTATATTGAAGCAAACCCAATGGTAACACCTGCTCATATTGTTCCAGAGTGGTATCTATTGCCTTTTTATGCAATCTTAAGGTCAGTTCCTGATAAATTAATGGGAGTAGTTGCAATGCTGTCAGCAATTTTAATTTTAGCAGCACTGCCGTGGTTAGATACTTCAAAAATTAGGTCAGCTGTATTTAGACCTCTTTACAAACAGTTTTATTGGATACTAGTAGTGGATGTATTAATTCTAGGTTATGTGGGTGCAATGCCAGCTGAAGGTTTGTATTTACTGATTGCTAGAATTGCCACAGCTTACTACTTTATTCATTTTTTAATAATCTTACCGGTATTAGGATTTAAAGAAAAAACTATACCTCTACCTTTAAGTATTACAGAACCAGTACTTGGAGGAATGCCAATGGCATCAGCTGTTAAAAAAAAAGAAAGTTTAAATTAATTAAGTGAAAAATATTTTAAAAATTAGTTATTCGATTATTTTTTTATTAGCAGGAACTTTTACAGTTAATTCTGCAGAAAAAGTTGATCTTTTAAAAACAGATTGGAGTTTTAAGGGATTATTTGGAAAATTTGATAGGGGGGCCTTGCAAAGAGGCTACCAGGTTTATTCAGAAGTTTGTGCTGGCTGTCATTCAATGAAATATGTAAGTTATAGAAACCTATTTGAACCAGGCGGACCAGAATTTACTGAAGAACAAGCAAAAGCTATAGCTGCAAGTTTTGAAGTTACAGATGGACCAAATAATGATGGAGAAATGTTTGTAAGGCCCGCTAAGTTATCTGATAAATTTGTCATGCCCTTTGAAAATGTTAAAGCAGCTCAAGCAGCAAATGGAGGAGCTTATCCACCTGATATGTCAGTATTAGCAAAAGCTCGAAGTGGTGGAGTTGATTATATTTATTCAGTACTTTTAGGTTATGAAGATCCACCCAGTGACGCAACGCTTGATGATGGGGTTTACTATAATAAATATATGTATGGTAATAAAATTAAGATGTCACAACCTTTAATGAATGATGCAGTTGAATATAGTGATGGTACAAAAGCTACAGAAGAACAAATGGCAAAAGATGTTACAACATTCTTAATGTGGGCTGCAGAACCACATTTAGAAGCAAGACATAAAATGGGCTTTAAGGCTATTTTATATTTAATTATTTTAACTATTCTGGTTTACTTTAGTATGAAGAAAATTTGGTCACGTATTGAATCTGAAGTTTAATATATCACCATCTTTAACAATATAATCTTTTCCTTCAAGTCTCATTTTTCCATTAGTCTTGGAATTTACCCAACCTTGATTTGCTATGAAATCTTCGTATGCAATTGTTTCAGCTCTAATAAAGCCTTTTTCAAAATCAGTATGTATTTCACCAGCCGCTTTTGGTGCAGTACAATTTTTTTGGATAGTCCAGGCTCTAGTTTCTTCAGGTCCGGATGTAAAGTAAGTGTCTAACTCTAAAATATTATAACCCTTTTGAATCAACATATTTAAACCAGTTCTTTTTAATCCAATCATCTCCATATAATTTTCTTTTTCTTCATTTTCTAATTGATTTATTTGGTTCTCAATATCGGCTGAAACTATTAAGGTATTTTTTTCACCAAATTTATCAATAAAAGCTTGTGTATATTTATTTCCATTTTGAACACTTGCTTCATCAACGTTACATACAAAAATTTTAGGCTTTAAAGACAATAAACCACTTTGGTTTATTAATTTTTTGTCAAATTGTTCATAAAGTATTTGAATATCTTTAGAATTATTTATGCAGTCAGAAGCAATTTCTAATATCTTTAATTGTTCCTCATCTACATTTTTCTTATTATTTTTTTCCAATCTTTTTTGTATTGATTCAAGGTCTGCCAACATCATTTCTGTTTCAATAATTTCTAAATCTCTGATTGGATCAACAGTTGGGTTCACATTTTGAATATCATCAGAGTCAAAACATCTGATCATATGAATGACTGCATCGACTTCTCTTATATGGGATAAGAATTTATTCCCTAAGCCTTCACCTTTAGAGGCGCCCTCTACTAGTCCTGCTATATCCACAAACTCAATAGTGGTATTAATTTTTTTTTTTGATTTTGATATTTCTACCAATTTATCTAGTCTTTCATCTGGTACAGGAACAACACCAACATTTGGCTCAATAGTACAAAAAGGAAAGTTAGCAGCCTGTGCTTTGCTAGAATTTGTTAGCGCGTTAAATAAAGTAGATTTACCAACATTAGGCAACCCAACAATTCCACACTTAAAACTCATTATTTATTATTTACTGTGCTTGCAAATAAATCTAATTTTTTATCAATTAATATAGGCATTGAATCAATAATATTATTTGTAATTTTTTCTAATTGTAACATTTCATCTTCGTCAAAATCTTTTAACACATGATCTGAAACGTCAGCTTTGGTTTTTGGTCTTCCAATTCCAATTCTTACTCTTGAGTAGTCTTTTCCTATAAATTTATCTATAGATTCAATTCCATTATGTCCTGCACTAGATCCTGCAAATTTTGCTTTTACTTTACCAAATTCAATATCAAGATCATCATGAAATACGATGACATCTTCTGCATCAATTTTAAAGTATTCAATTAATTCTCTTATGCAAATTCCAGAATTATTCATAAAAGTCAGAGGCTTTATTGCATAAACTTTTTTATCTTCAATATTTCCAGTAGTTAATAGGCCTTTAAATTTTGGCTTCTGTTTAGACAGGCCAAATTTTTGATTAAGAGCATCAATTAACTTAAAGCCAATATTGTGTCTATTATTTTCACTATTGGGTGTGGGGTTTCCTAAACCTACAAATAGAAGCATAATTTTTTAAGATCGTATCTAGGAATTTTCACTATAATAAATTTATTATTTTTTTTCTTCAGGAGCTTTTTTGTCTTCACCTTCTTTTTTATCTCCATCAGTCACTGGAGCAGCATCTTTGCCATCTGCAGCTGCTTCATCTGTTGCTTCTGCTTCAGCTGGTTTTTCTGGCTCTTTCATAACAGTAGGAGCTGCCAATGTTGCAATTACAAAATCTCTTCCAATAATTGTTGGTGTAACACCATCTTCTAGTTTAACTGAAGATATTTTAAAACTTTCTCCAATTTCAATTCCTTCAAGGTCGATTATAATTGCTTCAGGAATTTTTTCACTAGGGCATTTTAATTCAATTTTTCTTCTAACTATATTTAATACTCCTCCTCTTTTTAAGCCTGGAGACGTTTCATGATTAATGAATTGTACAGGGACTTCTATTCTAATTTTTACACCAGGAACGACTCTAAGAAAGTCAATATGAGTTGGCTCATCAGAGATTACATTATATGTGATTTCTCTTGGTAAAACATTTTGAGGCTTACCATCCAAGTTAAGAGTTATAATATTAGATAAAAAGTTTTCTTTTGCAATTAAGGTTTTAAGAGTTTTTTTTAAAACAGTAACTTTTTGATTTTCTTCTGTTCCACCATAAATTATACCCGGAATATTACCAGCTAGTCTTAGAGATCTAACATCTCCTTTTGATTGAGTATTTCTAGTATTTGCTTCAAGTGAATTCATAAAAGAAGGTTTTCTAGCTCAAGTTCTTCAATAACTCAAGATAATTATTTAAATAAATCAGATACTGAAGTTGAATTGGAAATTCTTTTAATTGCCTCCCCCATAAGGGTTGAAATAGGTAAAACTTCTATATTTTTAGCTTTCTTAATTTTATCCTGGTTGTCAATTGTATCGGTTATAACCAATTTTTTTATAACCGATTTCTTAATTTTATCTATGGCTTCTCCACTTAGAACTCCATGGGTTATATAAACATAAACTTCTTTTGCACCTCTATCTTTTAGAGCCTTAGCAGCATTAATTATGGTTCCACCAGAATCGATTATATCATCAACTATAATGCAAGTTTTACCCTTTACATTTCCTATAACGTTCATAACTTTTGATTGACCTGGTTTAGGTCTTCTTTTATCGACGATTGCAAGCTCGACATCTAAAATCTTACCAAGAGCTCTTGCTCTTTCAGTTCCACCAACATCAGGTGCTACACAAATTATATTTTTACCTTTAATATTTTTCTTAGCATGTCTTGCAAAAATAGGAGTAGCAAACAAGTTGTCTACAGGAATGTCAAAAAATCCTTGAATTTGACCTGCGTGCAAGTCAACAGTAACAACTCTGTCGGCGCCAGCTTTAGTAATTAGATTAGAAACAAGTTTTGCTGATATAGAAGTTCTGGGTACCACTTTTCGGTCTTGTCTAGCATAACCAAAATAAGGAATAACGGCAGTAATATTTTTAGCTGAAGATCTTTTTAACGCATCAATGCAGAGAAGTAATTCCATTAAATTATCATTTGCAGGAGAAGAGATTGATTGAATTATAAAAATACTATTACCTCTAATATTTTCATTAATCTCTATATAGATCTCTCCATCAGAAAAATTTTTAATGCTAGAATTTACAAGTTTAGTTTTTAAATATTTAGCAATATTTTTGCTTAAAGGTTTATTGCTGTTTCCAGTTAATAATTTCATGAAATATTGTTAATTAATCATAATTATTGAAATATTTCTACCATAATCATTCTCATTGCGACTAATAGATCTTCTTGCACTGAACAAATTGTTTTTTCTAATAAATGTATCTTTATCAATAATATCAATTTTCTTAATACTTAAGCTCTTTAGTTGAAAATGAATATATTTATTTAAGTTAAAGTAATTTTTATGCTTAGCTTTTTTAAAAAATATTATATTTTTTTTATCTTTTTTAATAAATTTTTTTATAAAATCTTCTCTAACCTCGTAATTATTACTTGAAATACATGGGCCTATAGCAGCGGTAATATTTTGTGGGGAACAACCTTTTTTAATCATAAATTTAACAACCTTTTTTACAATGCTTTTGTAGGCGCCTTTCCAGCCCGCATGGATAGCTGCTATCATTTCTTTACTATCATCGTAGACTAATATTGGAGCACAATCAGCCGTTAAAACAGCTATTGGTGTATTTTTCCTATCAGTGACTAAAGCATCTCCCTCAAATTTATTCTTAAGCTTTGAATTTGTGCTTATATAGTGAAATTTATTACCATGAACTTGGTTTAATAAAATTATTTTTTTGCGTTTAGTTTTAATTTTATTGCCTACGATTTTAAGATTTTTCTGTATATTTTTATTTTTATCAGAAGAACCTGGTCCACAGTTCAAACTTTTAAATATACCGGTAGATTTTCCACCTAATCGATTAAAAAAAGCGTGCTCTATGCTTTTAAATCTAGATAATTTTTTTGATTTGATCAGTTTAAAATCCTAACTTAAATTTATTTTTATGATTTGTTATAAACATTACTTTAAATAAATGACCCATCTGGCTTTCATCAATTAATCTTTTAATTCTAAAATAAATATCAGCTTTCTCACTAAATGGCATATTTTTAGATAATATTTCAGCTCTATCCAGTATGCCAATTTTTGTTAAGAATTTTTCTTGAGTAGTAGATAGAGATGTATAGGAGCCAAATTTTTTAATAATATTATTAATTAAATTAAAGCTTAAATTATAAGTTATATCTGAATTTCTAAAACTTTTTAGAACATTGCAGTATTTATGTTTAGAAACTGCTTGAAGAGTATTTTTCATTTCTTTCTCAAGATACGCATAATCTATTATTAAAATTCCACCATTATTAAGTTTGATTTTATTAATTATAATTTTTAAATATTTTATAGTGAGTGGAGAGTATTCAATAAACGTTTGCTTATAGGAAATTTTAAATTTAATTTTTTTTTCAAATTTTTGCATATCAAATGGAATATCTAAATAATTTAATTTTTTATCATTGGAAAAATTTACATGTCTTTCGTACCATTTTTTTTCTTTTTTTAAGAACTGTTTAATGGGTAAGGCATCAAAGAATTCATTTGCAATAAAAATACATGGAAAATTATTTAACTCATTCAAATTATTTAACCATTTAATCTTTGCATCTTTAATATTAATTTTTTGTGTTTGTTTAAGTAATTCACTTTTTTCTAATATATTGATTTTACAAGAATTCTTAAACTGAGGAAATTTATTGAATGTGTTAACTAATACCCTCATCATTTCACCGTTACCAGCTCCTAATTCAATCAAATTAAATTGTTTAGGACAATCTAACTTTTCCCAAAATGAAATTATCCAGATAGCAATCATTTCAGAAAATAATATTGATATGCTAGGTGCTGTTATAAAATCACCCCCCTCACCAAAGGGATTTTTTTTCATGTAGTAGCCATGTTTTTTATTATAGAGAGATTCCTCTATAAATTTATCTAAGGTAAATAATCTATTGTTTTTATTTTTCATTAGTTTTTAAATAATATAAGAGTGTGCCAGCCATTAAGAAAATAATACTTAGCAATTGACCCTGTGTTAAGTTTAAAATTAAATAGCCAATTTGAGGGTCAGGTGATCTAAAAAACTCTGTAAGAAATCTAAAAAATGAATAAAAAATTAAAAATAAAGCAGATATCTTTCCTGGATTTTTTAAGTAATTTTTTCTAAAGAAATATTCAAGCAAAAGAAATAAAATTATCCCTTCAAAAAAAGCTTCATACAACTGAGAGGGATGCCTTTTAGTATTATCTATTAATATAAATTGCACAGACCAAGGTAGGTCGGTTGCTCTTCCAATAAGCTCTGAATTTATAAAATTTGCAATTCTGCCAAAAAAAATTCCAATTGGCGCTGATAGTGCCACTAAATCTAAAAATATAAATTGATTAACCTTATGCTTGCTTGAAAATAATTGAGAAGCGACAATAACTCCAATCAAGCCTCCGTGAAAAGACATTCCACCATTCCATACCATTAGTATTTCAAGTGGGTTTTCTAAATAATATTTAAGATTATAAAATAGTGCATACCCAAGTCTGCCACCTAGAATTACTCCTAAAATTAGATATGTAATAAAGTCATCAAATAGACTTAATATACGCTGGTCTTTAATTAATTTTTTCTTACAATATATCCATCCGAATATAATTCCGATAATATATGCCAATGAATACCATCTAATTTCGAATGATAGAATTTGAAAAGCTACTGGGTCAAAATTATTAATAAACATTTTTAAATAACTGCGTATAAAGTATATTAATTTTATAAATGAATATATGACAAAATCAAAATTTGTAATTGATAAATTGGCAAAATTATTTGAACAAGGACTGATTTCTTATAAGGATTTAAGTTCTGAGATAATAAATGTTTTGAAATCAAAAAGAGATGAGATAGTTTTTAAAATGAAATTAACAAGCAAAGAAGAGACTGATATTTTAATTAAAAGAGTTGAAAATCTTGAAAAAAAAATAGAAAAATTAGAAAAAAATAAGTTAAAAAAAAAACTACAAAGGTAAAAAAATCTTAACTCTCAATCCATTAAGGGGAGATCTCTCTAACACAATATTTCCTCCATGTGATTTGATGATATCTGATGTGATGGATAATCCAAGGCCAACACTAGATTTTGAATCTCCTCTACTTTTATCAAGTTTATAAAAAGGTTTAAAGACATTCTGGTATTCATTTTTAGGAATACCAAGACCATCATCGTCAATAGTAATTATTATATTGTTATTTTTTTTAGAAAGACTAAGTTTTATTTGATCTGCATATTTAATAGAGTTATCAATTATATTATTTAAGGACCTTTGTATTAAATTTTTTCTACCATTCATATAAACCCTGGGAATAAGTTCTTTTGAAATATTATCATTGTCATATTTACTGATTGTACTGTCTATTAGTTCTGAAATATCAAAAGTTTCATTTTTTTCTAAATAAGAGGAGCTAGTAAATTTCAGATATTCATTAAGCATTTTTTCCATTTCATTTATATCTAAAGACATTTTTTTAGATAATTCTTTATCTTTAATAAATGACAGCTGAAGCTTTAGTCTTGTTAATGGTGTTCTTAGATCATGACTTATTCCTGATAACATTTCAGATCTTTGATTGAGATGTCTCATTATTCTTTTTCTCATTTTGTCAAATTCTAAGCCTGCTCGTCGTATCTCCAATGCGCCAGAGGGTCTATATTCGTCAATATTCTCACCTCTGCCAAATCTTTCAGCTGCTTTTGCTAGATTAACAATTGGCCTTGTCTGGTTTCTTAAAAATATTATTGCAATTGTTATCATTAATAATGCTGGAAGGGTTATCCATAGTGCAAACATTCTCGCAGAAGTACTTGCCACTCTATCTTTCGGAATAAAAAATTCAAAATAACCATTATTATGTTTTATATTTATATGTAGGAGCTCTTTATAGCTTGTCGTATCAAACCAATAATTTCCATTACCAATATTTGATTTTAATTCTCTCCTTAGAGTCCTGTCAATTGGGCTAAACCATCTTTCATTTGATGATTTATCAAATAATTGGCCATCCTTGTATTCGACATTGAGGTCTAAATAAATTGAAAAAAGTCCAGATAAATCATTATTATTGTATTTACCATTGTCGTAAGCTGTAATGAAAGTTTTCATTTCACCAACTAGCGCACGAGTCATGCCTTTGTTTGTTTTAATCCACAGACTATCAAAAAAAACTATTGTTATAATTAGTTGTAAAACAATAATAGGAACTGCAACAATTAATAAAGCCCTATAAAATAACCTTCTGGGCAATAAATTTTTTATAAATTTACTCAATCCATAAGACATAGCCTACACCTCTTAAAGTTTGTAAATATTTGGGATTTTTAGGATCAGTCTCAATTTTTTTTCTTAGCCTGGTAATTATAACATCTATAGATCTTTCTTTATCTAGATCAATCAGTTTTCCAATATCTTCTCTTGAAAATGATTTACCAGGGTTATTGATCATTTTTTCCAAGATAATCTTTTCAGTATTATTTATTTTGAACTCATTTTCATTTTTAAAAACTAAAAGTTTATTCAGGTCAATCTTAATATTATCAAACTTTACAACTCTTTTTTGATCAATTTTTTTTGTTTTATTGAGAATATTTTTTATTCTTAAAACAAGTTCTTTTGGTTCAAAGGGTTTAGGTAAATAATCATCAGCCCCGATTTCTAATCCACCAACTCTATCTTCCGTTTCTACTTTTGCAGTTAAAAGAATGATAGGTGTATCGATTGTAGATTTATTATTTTTAATAAATTCTAACCCACTTTTTCCAGCCATCATTACATCCAACACAATTAAATCAAATTTAATAATTGAAATTTTTTCTTCTGCATTTTCTGCACTATTCGAAGTGGTAACTAAAAAATTATTTTCATTGAGATACTGTTTAACTAAAGATCTAATACCATCATCATCATCTACAACTAAAATGTGAGCTATAAAATCATTCATTGATTATTTTTTTTAAAACATTGTCGAAGTTAAGAACTTGATCTGAGCTTGAATTTAAAAGCGCATTGTAAATTCTTTTTTTTTGAGATGAAAATATTTCTCCAAAAATTTTTTCTCCCTTATCATTTAAAAAAATATGTTTAACCCTTGTATCTTGTTGATCTTTTTCAAAAAAAATAATTTCAAGTTTAATTAAGTCTCTTAACACCCTGTTTAAACTTTGTTTTGTGACTTTTAGTTTTTTAAGTAGTTCTGAAATTGTAATTCCTTTGTACATAGAAAGCATGTGCAATACTTTATGATGTGCTATCCCAATGGAGTATTTATCAAGTGTTTTCCTGGCATCTGCAAATGATTCTCTGTAGCTTGTAAATAGCTTTTCAATCAATTGTTTTAGCTGAGTATCCTCTAAATATAAAAGTTCTTTCATTACAGGTAAGTTATATTGACATATTATAGATACAAAGATAATTTTAATAAAAAATTAAAATATTTCACACATGATGTCCTACGATAAAAGATCTGGTAAAATTTGGTATAATAATGATCTTGTTGAATGGGCTGAAGCTAAAATTCATGTTTTAAACCATGGACTTCATTATGCTAGCTGCGTTTTTGAAGGAGAAAGGGTTTATGAGAAGTCAATATTTAAATTAGAAGAGCATACATCGAGACTTTTTTATTCAGCAAAAAGAATGGGGATGACAATTCCCTATACTGAGAAAGAAATAAATGATGCATGTAATAAAATTATTTTAGTACAAAACGTAGAAAATGGATATGTAAGACCAACTGTTTGGAGGGGCAGTGAAATGATGGCAATTTCCGCACAACAAACAAAAATCCATGTAGCTATAGCAACTTGGGAGTGGGGATCCTACTTTGACCCAAAATTAAAAGTGGAAGGTATAAGATTAAATATATCTAATTGGAGAAAGCCACCACCGAATACAATACCGTGGGATACAAAAGCGTCGGGTCTATATATGATTAATACATTGTCAAAACATGAGGCAGAACAACAAGGTTATGCAGATTCTTTAATGCTGGATCATGAAGGAAATGTTGCAGAAGCAACTGGAGCAAATGTTTTTTTTAAAGATAAAAATGGAGAGATACACACTCCAATTCCAGATTGTTTTTTAGATGGAATAACAAGAAGAACTGTTATTGAGATTGCAAAATCTAAAGGAATTAAAATTAATGAGAGAAAAATTAAACCAGAAGAGTTAAGAGATTTTGTTGGTTGTTTTTTAACTGGGTCAGCTGCAGAGGTAACACCCGTATCATGTATTGTAGATAATCAATTCAAAGTTTGTGAAACTATAATTGATTTAAATAAAAGTTATCAAACTTTAGTCAGAAAAAAATAGATTATTTACTTTTTATTATCCTCAGATATTGCATGGTCAATGCCTTTTCTTAAATATTCATAACCAGTATATAAAGTTAAAAATGCTGAAAGCCAAAGCAGGATTATGCCAATAGTTTGAGCATTATAATCTTGAAAATTTAAAATTTTATTACCAGTTTCACCTGTCAGTAAAAGAGCTATGGCAACCATTTGTAAAAAAGTTTTTAATTTTGCTAAATTAGTTACTGGTAATTTAATTTGCCCTCTAGCCAAAAACTCTCTTAATCCTGAAATTAGTATTTCTCTTGTAAGTATTATAATTGCAGCAATAACCTCATAATGTTTAATTGTTCCACTCATAACAAGCAATATAAGTGCAGTAGCAACAATAATTTTATCTGCTATAGGGTCAAGTAATTCACCTAACTTAGACTCTTCGCCCATCATTCTCGCCAACATTCCATCCAAAAAATCAGTAAATGAAGCAACTACAAACAATACACATGCAGTTAAGTCACCATAAAAGCCTGGTAAATAAAATGCTAGAACAAAAAAAGGTACAATTATTATCCTACCAATTGTTAAAATATTTGGAATTTTTTTAAGCATAATTATTCGTGAAAAAAGTTATATATCTTTTTTGCAACTTTTTCCTCAACACCTTCAACTGATTTAATTTCATCAAAACTTGCAGATTCTACTGCTCGAGCAGAGCCAAAATGGTTCAATAGGGCTCTTTTTCTAATCAATCCAATACCATCAATTTGATCTAATAAGGATTTTGTAATTCCTTTTGCTCTTTTTGCTCTGTGAGAGGTGATAGCAAATCTATGCGCTTCATCACGGAGTCTCTGCATAAAGAAGAGGGTAGGGTCATTCTTATCAAATTTAAATAAATTTCCTTTATAGAAAAAAGTTTCATCACCACTATTTCTTAATTTACCTTTAGCAATAGCAATCATAGGAAGATCATGTAAGCCAAATTCATCCAATACTTCTTTGGCAGATGAATATTGACCTTTACCACCATCAATTAATATCAAATCAGGGAGTGTTAAATAATTTCCCTTTTCTAACATTGCTCTTTTAAATCTTCTTGTAAGAACTTCTTTTAACATTGCAAAATCATCTTGTTCGGCACCTTTTGTTTTAATATCGAATTTTCTATATCTTTTTTTAACAAACCCTTCATTTCCAAAAGTAATCATGGCACCCACACTATTGGTTCCTGAGATATGGCTATTATCATAAACCTCAACTAAGTTTAGGCTATTTTTAAGATCAAATTTTTTAGCGACACCATCAAATAAATTTTTATTATTATTTGTTTCATAAATTTTTCTATTAAGTGACTCTTTGGCATTTTTTTCTGCCATAGCGATAACTTTAGCTTTAGTTCCTTTTTTTGCTACATTAATAGAAATTGTATTACTTTCTTTTTTGCTTAAAGTTTCTTCAATTAATTTCTTGTCCTCAATTTCTGTATTAATAATTATTAATTTTGGAACATTCTTATTTTCATAAAACTGCATCAAGAAGGAAGACATTATTTCAGATATATCTTGATCAGGATCATGCTTTGGAAAATAAGCTTGATTGCCCCAATTTTGTTTAGACCTATAAAAAAATACCTGAATACAGGTTTTGCCTGACTCTTTATAGGCAGCAATTACATCTGCATCAACCAGATTGGCTTCATTAATTCTTTGTGACGATTGAATTATATTTAAGGATTTAATTCTATCTCTAAAAATAGAAGCTCTTTCAAAATCCAGCTTTTCGCTTGCTTCCTCCATTTGTTTAGATAGGTTTTTTTGTATGTCTCTTGATTTACCTGATACAAACTGAATTGCCTGATCTACTGATTTTTTATAATCTTCTTTATCAATATAATCGACACAAGGACCAGAACATCTTTTTATTTGATAAAGTATGCAGGGTCTTGTTCTATTCTTGAAAGTGCTATCATCACAAACTCGAATTTGAAATATTTTTTGAAGCATTTTAATGGTCCAATTTGCAGTTCCTGCTGAAGCAAACGGTCCAAAGTAAAATCCTTCTTTATCTTTTTTTCCCCTATGTTTTGTAACTTGTGCCCATTGGTCTTTATTACTGATGAAAACAAAGGGAAAAGATTTGTCATCTTTAAGCAATATATTGAATTTAGGTTTATATTTTTTGATTAAATTAGCTTCTAAAAGAAGTGCTTCACTTTCATTAGCTGTAGTAGTTATCTCTAACTTAAAAGTTTGGGAGAGCATCCTTGCTGTTCTAATGATATGATTTTTTTCAGCTACATAGCTTTTTAATCTATTAGGAAGGTTTTTTGCTTTACCTACATACAAAATCACATCTTTATGATCAAGCATTCGATAAACTCCAGGACTTTTAGGAATTAATGGGAGCTCTTTTCTAATTACGTCTTTGCCTAATTCAGAGCTTTTCATGACTTCTTTTTTTGGTAATTTGGATACCAACAGAGGCACATTCTTTTATAATTTCTAATTTTTCAATTTGAAGCATAATTTTTCCAATTCGTTTATCTTTAAATAATACATCAAAAACATCTTCAGCAAGTGTTTCTAAAAAATTATAATGCTTCTTTTTTGCAAGTTTTGTAATCAATTTTACAACCTGACCATAATTAACAATTGATTTAATATCTTTGTCATTTGTTGGCTTTCTATCTTCATAATCAATCTCTAAACTAAATTTTACTTTCTGGGTTTTTTCTTTTTCAAAATCATAATAACCAAGCTTTAAATCTAGAGTTAATTCTTTAATAAGAATTTTTTTTTCGTAATTAAATAAACTTTTATTTTTATCTATTTTGACAATATTTAAATTATTTTTTTTCATTCTTTTCCAATTACATCTGGTGTTTGCCAGTTTAAACTTTGTCCACTATCTATTGCTATTACTTGACCTGTAATTGAACTGTTTTTGATAAAAAAGTCAACAGCAGAACATATATCTTTTACATTTACCTGCTGTTTTAAAGGGGTTGCTGAGTACTGCTTTTTAAAATGCATGTCAGTTTGTCTTTTATTTTTAATAGTTGGTCCAGGTGCAATTCCATTAACTCTTATATTTGGAGCTAATTCCATAGCACTAGTTTTTGTTAGCGTGTAAAGCCCTGTTTTACTTAAAGTGTAAGAAAAGAAAAAGGGAGTTAACTTAAAAACTCTTTGATCTATTATATTTATAATATTGTTATTTTTACCTTTAACATTTTTTGAAAATTCTTTTGTAAGATATGCGGGTGCTTTCAAATTTACATCAATATGTTGGTTCCAGCTTTTAGAAGAAAAATTTTTAAGACTATCATTTTCAAACAATGAAGCATTATTAACTAAACAATCAAAGTATTTTAATTTTGATTTTGAGAATTTTATAATTTTTTTTAAATCTCTTTCTTTTGCAAGATCACCTTTTACCAAATAAACTTTTGTTTTATCTTTTAATAATTCTTTTTGTAATTTTTCAGCTTCTTTTTTTGAGCTGTTATAATGAATCACCATTTCAACTCCTGGACCTGAAAGTTTTTTGGCAATAGCAGCACCCATTCTAGTTGCTGCTCCAGTGATAATTATTTTGTTTGCTTCCATTTTTTCTTACCTTTTTGTGCTCTTGTACCAGGTAAACCCATTGTTGACCTACCTTTTGGATATGTTCTATTTTCTTGGTTATAGTGTTTTATTTTTGGGTTTAAAACAATTTCTAACTCTGATGCCTCTAAATTTCTTATTTCATCTCTAATTTTACCAGCTTCTTCAAATTCAAGGTTTGTGGCAGCATCCTTCATTCTTTTGTTGAGCATCTTTAAGTGTTTCTTTAAATTTCCACCAATATTGTCTCCAGTACCTACTTTTAAATAATCCTTATCATAAACGTTCTGCAACACATCGCTGATTTCTTTCTTAATAGAAACAGCATCAATATTGTGCTTTTTATTATAGGCAACTTGAATTGCTCTTCTTCTATCAGTTTCCTGTATAGCTTTTTTTATACTTTTAGTTTCTTTATCCGCATAAAGAATAACTCTTCCTTCTAAGTTTCTTGCAGCCCTTCCAATAGTTTGAACTAAAGAAGTTTCGGATCTTAAAAATCCTTCTTTATCAGCATCTAAAATTCCAACTAATGCACATTCTGGAATATCGAGTCCTTCTCTTAAAAGGTTAATTCCGACTAAGACATCGAAAACACCAAGCCTTAAATCCCTCATGATTTCAATTCTCTCTAGTGTGTCGATATCGGAGTGCAAATATCTAACTCTAATACCATTTTCATGAAAATATTCTGTTAAATCCTCAGCCATTTTCTTAGTCAATGTAGTAACCAAAACTCTAAAATTTTTATCTATTGTTTTTTTGCACTCATGCATCAAGTCATCAACTTGATTTTTGGCAGGTTTTATTTCAACTGGTGGATCAATTAGACCAGTAGGCCTTATTATTTGTTCAACAAATTTACCCTTAACTTGTTCTAATTCCCAAGGACCAGGTGTTGCTGATACAAACACTGTTTGGGTTCTCATTGCATCCCATTCTTCAAATTTAAGAGGTCTATTGTCCATGCAAGAAGGTAATCTAAAACCATATTCGGCAAGATTACTTTTTCTAGATCTATCTCCTTTGTACATACCATTTAATTGAGGAACTGTTACGTGGCATTCATCTACAAAAATAAGAGTGTTGTCAGGAAAGTATTCAAATAGAGTGGGAGGTGGTTCTCCTGGTTTTCTTCCAGATAAAAAACGAGAATAGTTTTCAATACCAGCACAAGACCCTGTTGCTTCTATCATTTCTAAATCAAACTTAACTCTTTCTTCTAATCTTTGTGCTTCA